>DATFLY010000001.1:0-11486 GCA_035267185.1 Lysobacterales bacterium
CCAGGTAGTCAATCTCGAGGTTGACCACGATGTCCTGCTTCTTCTCCTTTTCCTCCGGATTAAAACCGATAAAGGTTCGAAGCCTCAGATCCCGGACGTTGATTCGGGCCACGGTGCCCCTGCTACGTGCTTGGTTGTTGCCTATTTGGAAACTCATAATTTAACAATACCTGTACATTAAGCTGAATAAAGCTTGGTTAATATCGACATAGACTATACAATAGCTGTACATCAGGCAACTATTTTTCAGGCGAACATGACCACAGCAGCCAAACAGGAACGCGGGGAGAGCGAACGCCTGGTATGCGAACTCGATCAAATCGTTTCTGAACTTAAATCCCGAACCAAACGGAGAGAACAATGAAATTTTTACACGCAATCGCCCTTACCCTGATTGCCGGACCGGCACTGGCCTGCAACAGCGACCTGCTTGACCAGGACTTTCGACAGCTCGCTTCCGAGGATTCTGTGAACCTGTGTGAAGCTTACTCCGGTGACGTCGTGCTGGTGGTCAACACGGCCTCAAAGTGCGGCAACACGCGCCAGTATGCCGGTCTCGAGAAGCTGTACAAGGAATATGGCGACCAGGGCCTGGTTGTTCTGGGCTTCCCGTCCAATGATTTCCTCGGCCAGGAACCCGGAACGGAAGAGCAGATCCAGGATTTCTGCCGGCTCACCTATGGCATCCAGTTCCCCATGTTCGAGAAAACCAGTGTGCGGGAAGGCGACGCGCATCCGTTCTTTGATGATCTGGCCAACCAGTCGGGCACCTACCCGACATGGAACTTTCACAAGTACCTGATCGGCAGGGATGGTCAATTGATCCGTGAATTCAGCCCCAGCACAGAGCCCTACGACGAGAGCTTGCTGTCCTCATTGGAATCCGCACTGGCCGAGTAAACTGGCCCTCATGAACCCTGAAATTCGAAAATTACTGCCCGTACTGGCCATTCTCCTGCTGACTCCTGCCTCGTCCTGGGCCGAGCTGGAGCCACGGACTTTTAGCGATCCTTACGAGTACGGCGAGGCATCACGCGACGGCATTGGCAAATTCTATGAAGGACGTGAAATATCCCATGTCATGGGGCACCTGGGCGCTGATTGGCTGGAGCGCCCGTCTCGCGAGCGCGAGGAACGAACAGACCTGCTGGTTGAGCGCTTGCCGTTAAGACCCGACAGCGTGGTCGCTGACATCGGTGCAGGCACTGGCTATTTCAGCTTTCGAATCGCAGTTCGGGTACCGGAGGGAGAAGTACTGGCCGTCGACATCCAGCCCGAAATGCTGGCGATGATTGAAACGCGAAAGCAGCAGGGCGAAGCTGCCAATGTGAGGACCATCCTCGGCAGCGAAAAGGACCCTCGCCTGCCCACTGGCAAGGTGGACGTGGTCCTTCTGGTCGATGCCTACCATGAATTTTCCTGGCCATTGGAAATGTCTCAGGCCATTGTTCGCGCCCTGAAGCCCGAGGGGGTACTGGTACTGGTCGAGTACCGGGGCGAGGACCGCAGTGTGCCCATTAAGCCCTTGCACAAGATGACTGTGCGCCAGGCGAAAAAAGAAATGGCGCGGGTCGGTCTTGAGCTGCAACGAAACGAGCGCTTTCTGCCCCAACAGCACTTTATGGTTTTCAGTCGCCCAGGAGAATGACCACGGTATCCGTTGGTTATCCCCCGAGAATCGCGGTGATGGTCCCCATGACCTGATCGGCAAGCACTTCATCCTCGGCAAACACGGCGTTGAGATGCAGGGCCAGGAGAAAACCCAATGTGTTATGGCGTTTAGCCAGTCCCTCCTGGCTGGAGAAGGACTCGCCCCATGCTTCCAGAGGTTCAGGCCGGGCCAATTTCTCAAACCACCGATTCCAGAACTCCTCGTCGACGATGCCTCTTCGCCAGGCGTAAAACACAGAACGCGCCAGTCGACCCGGTTCACCATAAATATAAAAATGAGTTACCTGTGGTGAGATCTGAACGGCAACCGCATCCATCAATACTTTTAATGCGGAATCATCAATGGCTTCATTCAGGTCCAGCTGAAGCACAAGGTCCGAAGCATGCGCAACACCGTGCCGCCAGCCATCATCATCGGAAAAGCCTCGATAATCAGTAATGGAAGCCAGGTATTCTGCTGCTGCAGCGACAACCACTGAACGTTGTTCCACGGTCATCCACGGGTCCAATCGGTCCGTGCGGACCACCTCAGACAGCACAAGCACGCTAAACGGTTTTTCAAATCCCCCGGAGTCTGATTCGCCGGCAAGTTTTTCCAGGGAAATCTCCAGAAGTGACTGCAAGGTTGGATCTGATAATTGGCCGGCACGCATCCAGTGAGCAAGCCCTTCATAAACAACACCATCTCGGATGGCAGGGTCAGGGTCTGACAGGCAGGCAGTCAGTGAAATTGCAAGCTGGTTGCGTTGCGCATCATCATCGAGGCTAAAACCGTCCTGTCTAAGCTGTAACAAACTCTCCTTGTTTTGGCCCTCCGGCGGGCAGGACTGGTCTGCAAAAGACGCATTAAAGCAAAGAATCTGGATGATCAGTGCGGCGCACACAATTCGAATGGTCGACTGCATTGTTGTCGTCTCCAGTTGTTGGCCGAAAGTCAAAATCCTGTGTTGGCCTGAGCAGTCATTATGACTGACTGGCGCTCAGAGAAACTACAGAAAACCTCCGGAAAACCTACGTTTAAGTTCCATTTGAATCTGACTCTGACCACTCATCTCACTCGCATCCCAAGGGTTGAGATGCGAATAAAACTCCGAAAGCAGACCATAAGCACACTTTTCTATTGGAGAAAAAGGATGTTGAAAGTTGCTTCAATTGCTTCACTGTTATTACTCGCCCTGCCCCTGACATCATTCGCCCAGGATGATCAGCAACCTGAATTCACTCCACCATGCGAAGGTGCGGTCTGGTGGACGGAAACTGACGCAACCCGATCGGATTTTGATTTCTGGGTCGGGGAGTGGATGGTCTATGAAAAGGAATCCGGACTGATGGTCGGATTCGACATGATCGAGGAAATTCGTGGCGGCTGCGCCATTCGCCAGCACTGGCGGCATATGAATGATCTCTACAGTATCCCGGGTGCATCCTGGCGCATGCAGGGCGGTGGCGACAGTTCACTGGGTGTCGATGGAAAATGGCACCAGACATGGATCGATAACAACGGCAGCCACATCCAGCTTTCGGGAGGTCTTGATGACGATGGTGTCATGGTGCTCCAGTCTGACTGGATGGAATTCACAGATCGCCAGGGCAACAAGCGAAAAAATCGCCACCGCTGGCATTGGGCACCCCAGGATGATGGCACCATTCACAATTGGGGTTTTCAGCAAACTGAATTGCCGCAGGCATCTGACTGGGTCAAGTATTACGACGTGATCTATCGCCCCAACGTTGTCGGCGGGCCCACGTCAAACCTGAATCCATAAGCTCAACAGCGATAAACTGTCGTGATGGCAACATTGCTGCTCATCCTGTTCCTGCATGGAATATTCCTGGCGCTGGTGCTTGCGATTGCAGGTGCCCGCCAGGATCCGGCCAATCGCTGGTTATCCGGCCTGACTTTGGCCGCGAGCGCACTGTTGCTCCATTTTTACTTCACCACTTCAGGTGTGACGCAAAACCAGGCGCAGCTGACAGTTATCTTCATGCCAATATGGATGTTGATTGCCCCACTAACCTTCCGCTACGTCCAGGCTTTTTTGCGGATTGAACACCCGATGAAGTGGCGATGGATCGCGCTGCCCCCGCTTGCGGGGGCGGCGTGGATCTTACTCTTTGGTTATGTTCCCGGTGCAGGCTCGACACTGGGACTGACCCCACTGTCGCAAACCGTGTTGCTCTACACGTTCTTCTGGCTCATGACCGCGTGGTTTGCTTTTCGATCGTGGCTGGCCATTCGTGATGTGCAAAGTACTCAGCCAGCCCGATTCGAGCAAAGCCCCTGGCATGCCGCCTGGCTTCGAACACTGATGGCAGGCCTGGTGTTCTACTCTGCGCTGGACATGGCACTCACCCTGAGCCTTCTGTATCTGGGTAATTATCCCGCCTGGGCCGGGTTGGTCAGCGCCATGACTTTATCTGCCCTGCTCTACAGCATTGGATTGCTGGTGGTCATGCCAGGCGGCCTGCTTGCCCGCGCACCGTGGCCCGGGAAGCGCTATCAGAAAGCTGAGATTCCTGGTGATGTGGCTCGTGAACTGGGTCGGGAACTGGAAGAGGTCATGAAAACACAACAACCCTGGCTTGAAGAGTCACTCGACCAGCAACGCCTGGCGTTAATGTTGGGGATCAGCCCTCACCAGCTTTCGCAGTTACTCAACCAACACCTGGGAGAATCATTTGCCGATTTCATCAACCGTTACAGGGTGGATGAAGCCAAGCGCCTGCTTGCAGAAGCCGGAGCCTCCCGCACGGTGATGGACATTGGCCTGGAAGCCGGCTTTGCCAGCAATGCCACTTTCTACCGCGCATTTCGCAAGCATGCCGGAATGACACCACGCGAATTTCTCGCCGATTCAGCCTCGTCTAATGTCGAGCCAATACGAGGCAAGCGATAGTCATTTTTAGATTAGTTGGCAGTCAGGGCCCAATTAATTAGCGCAGAGTTTTTCGGATTAACCGGCTGCTTCTATTTTCGAATCTGCTTCAAATACCACCCTGGCATCAAATTTCGCCCGGATTCGCTCACCATAATGAGCTTCCAGTGCATGTCGCTTGATCTTCAGGGTTGGTGTGAGCAGACCGTTCTCCACTGTCCATGGGTCTTTGACCACCACGAAGCGGTCGATACGTTCATGGCTTTCCAGCGCCTGGTTCACCATGGTCAGCGTTTCTTCCAGCCTGTCGGTCAGGGCCTGGCGATCGATGCTGGCCGCGGTTTCAGCCAGTTCAATCAGGGCCACTGGCTGTTTCATGCCAGAGCCAATCAGACAAGCCTGCTCGATGTCCTTGTTGCGCACAATCTGGCTCTCAATGGGCACTGGCGCCACGTATTTGCCCTTGGCGGTCTTGTAGATGTCCTTGACCCGGCCGGTGATGAAAATATAACCGTCAGAATCGATCTCACCACAATCCCCGGTTCGCAAAAATCCGTCATCGGTGAAGGTCTCGTTGGTCTTTTCCGGATCATTGTAGTAACCCTGCATCAGGCAACCGGTCCTGATCTGGATCTCACCATCATCGGATATGCGCACATCAGTGTCCGGCGCAGCCTTGCCGATAGAACCGACTCGAATCTTGTCCCCCACCTTCAAGGTCGTTCCGTAAGCCAGGGATTCAGTCATTCCCCAGCCCTCGGCAATCGGCATTTCGAGACGAGCCCACCAGTTGAGTAGCGTCGGGGCAATCGGTGCCGATCCACTCATCAACCATCGACACGCGCCAAGCCCCAGTGCAGCCCTGATCTTTTTCCTGACCACACCGCGCAGGATCGGCCACTTGAGTAGACGGTTGATCTTCTCTTCCGGCATTTTCTCAAGAACGCCAAGCTGGAAGCGTTTCCATAAACGCGGTACAGAGCCAAACATTGTCGGTTGCGTTTTCAGCATGTCGTCGGTAAAGGTTTCCAGGGATTCGGCGAAATGGACCGTACCGCCATGGATGAGTGTGGTTGCTTCAACATAAGCCCGCTCGGTGCAATGGGCCAGTGGAAGATAGGAGAGGATGCGATCATCTGGCCGGGTACCCATCAAATAGCCAATCCGTTGCCCGGCGAAGACAAAATTTCGATAGCTGTGCACTGCGCCCTTGGGCTTGCCGGTGCTGCCGGAGGTGTAGATCAGGGTCATGGTCTGATCGATATCCGGCTCAGGATTGCCCTCTATGGGTTCAAAAGTTTCGAGCAGGTCATTCCATTGATATTGACAGTCTGCGAGTAGATAAGGCATCGCAATTCTGATCACATGCTCAGGAAACCCGTTGACCTGGTTGCTCCAGTCGTCAAGCTTGCCGACAAATGCTGCCTTTGCGCCGCTGTGTTCAAAAATGTGAGAAATGGTTGTTTCATTGGCGGTGGAATAAAGCGGCACGCTGATGCAATCCGCCATCATGATGGCCAGGTCTGCAACAAACCACTCGGCGCAGTTCTTGGAAAAAATCGCAACCCTGTCACCTGGCCCGATCCCCATGCTTTGAAGTGCCCTGGCCAATCGACGCGCCTCGTCAGCCAGACGACCCCAGGTGTAATCGTTGAATTCCCGGTTGACTGGTTGCCTCAGAAAAACCCGGTCAGGCTCGTCGCGTTCACGGTCGTAAACATAAGCCAGGGGAGTGCGGGGTTCGGGAAATTCAGGCATTGGTGCAATCTCGCACTGGCTCGGGAGGCACCATGATGCCCAAGGCCCGGCTTCTCCTCAAGAAAATCAATACGGCACCGCCTGCATATCCGGAGGGTTCCACCCGGATTTCCTTCTGCAAAGAACTTTCTCTTTTATTCTTAAAACATGACTTTTGGCGGTTTGTGTCTTTTTGTATACAAAATACAATATTGGCATGAACAAGGTTATTGAGATCGTACGCACCCCGCTCCGAACCCGGATTGCTGATGCAATCTGGGAGCTGATACTGACTGGCAAGTACGCACCGGGGGCACGATTACGCGAGGTCGAACTGGCTGAGTTGTTGGGGGTCAGTCGCACACCACTTCGCGAAGCCCTGGTCCAGATGGAGCAGGAGGGGATGATCGAGTCGAAGCCAGCCAGGGGTTTCACTGTTTGTCCACTGACCCGAAAAGATGTGGAAGAGATCTACCCATTACGAGCCGTCCTTGAATCCTATGCATTAAAGCTGGCAGGTGAGCCCTCGCCTCGAACCATTGCCAAACTACACGAAATTAATGAGGAACTGGAATCTGAGAAAAATTCCATTCGTCAAAGAATTGAGCTTGATGAAAAGTGGCATTCCTGCCTGGTAAGCCACTGTCCGAGTGGCCTGTTACTCAAACATCTTGAATCCCTCAAGCAGCTCTCGCGCCGCTATGAATATGCCTACATGAGAGAGAACACCCAGGTTGAATTTTCCACAGATCAGCACCGCGAGATTCTCGCAGCTTTGGAAAACGGATCACTTGATAAAGCTTCTGCTTTGCTTGCAGACAACATGACCGTGGGAATGGATTCAGTTGGTGAATGGGTTTCAACCCTCGGTTAAGTCGTACTTCCAGAACTCCACTTATGAAAAACATGTCATCTCCAATATCGAACACAGAGCGCCTTCAAGCCCTGGACCTGCTCAGGGGGATCGCCCTGTTCGGCATCCTGGTGGTCAATGCATTGCAGTATTTCCAACCGCTTGGCCTGGCCAACCCTCCCATTCGTTTTGTACCAGGAGATGATTTGGCGTGGCCGATTTGGGGTGCAATCCATGCACTGTTTGACACCAAGTTCCTGACGATATTTTCAGTGCTGTTTGGACTGGGGTTTGCCTTGCAATGGGAAAAAGCCCGGACAGGAAGCAGCGAAGGATTCAGGCTGCGCTATGTACGCCGCATGATCATCCTGATCGGCTTCGGCGTGATTCATGGGGTATTTCTGTATTCCGCCGATGTCCTGGTGGTTTACGGCGTGGCAGGACTCGTGCTGCTCTCATTATCGGGGATGAAACCAGGCTCGCTGATGCGTGGTGGTGTGTTTATCGTGATACTCAGTATCTTTGTGAACGTACTCCTGGAACTGCCATCGGACGGCATCACCCTGCGCCCGATTCTTATCATGCTGGTCGTGGCGTTTGGCTTGCTGTTCGTGGTCCGCAAAACCTCACCCCGTGTGTATCTGGTGATCGCGCTGCTGGTTCTGGTCGGCGGCTCTTATGCCATCCACTGGAGCAATTCAGTTGGCTACGCCAGTGGTGCTGATTATCAGTTGGCAAAAGAATTTCGGGAAAAGCAGGATCGGGCGGATCATTACGCTTCACTTGACCGCTCGACCATCGAAATAGACGGTCGAACAGAGCCATTCCCGCCAACACCTGAAATGCTGGCACGGATAGACGCAGGGGAGGCTGAGGCCCCTGCCCTTGATTACCTGGCATACGCTGCTGGTGATTTCGCCCTGGCAATCCGGACCCGAATCGGGGACTTTACTCTCATTTTAATTCTTGGACTGGTCTATTTTGGCTGGCGCACACTCGGTCTGTTCCTGATTGCAGCAGGCCTGATGAAGTGGGGTATTTCAGGAACAGCCAACAGAACACTCTGGCAAAAAACCGCATGGATCGGATTGGGGCTGGGAATACCGATCTCGATCATCAACACGGTTGCACTGGCATTCAGCTACCAGTCAGAAAATCTCCTTACCGCAGCAATACCTTTGATCCATGAAATCTCAAGCCTGATGATCGCCGCGGGATTGGGGTCGCTGGCATTCCTGTGGGCTGATTCTTCGCTACTGGAACGCCTCAGAAAGTGGCTGTCGGGTGTTGGCCGGATGGCCCTGACCAATTATCTTGGCCAGTCACTCATTATGAGCCTGGTTGCCAATGGCTACGGATTGGGGCTCTACGGACGCCTGACCCACCTGCAACTAATGGTCCTGTCCCTTGGCGTATTTGTTTTGCTCGCGGCAGTCAGCAACTGGTGGCTGGGGCGATTCAGGTACGGCCCACTTGAATGGCTGTGGCGTTGCGGCACTTATTGGCGCTGGTTGCCCTTCATGAAAGTGGCGACGAAGAAAAAAGTGATGAGATATGACTGAGTGAAGGCAGGCTCCAGGTATCTGTTGTTACGGGACTTCCAGGCATTAGTGAGATAAATGCGCCAGCACTTTGCGCTGACCCTGGCTGTGACGATGCTCCCAAAGGAAAATTCCCTGCCAGGTGCCAAGAGCCAGCTCTCCATCTGTGACCGGAATGGTCAGGGAACAGGCCGTCAATGACGCCTTGATATGCGCAGGCATGTCGTCAGGCCCTTCCAATGTGTGGGTGTAAATCGGATCGTTCTCAGGCACCAGGCGATTCAGCCAGTTTTCAAGGTCAGCTTTTGCGCTGGGGTCGTAATTTTCCTGGATCAGCAGGCTCGCGGACGTGTGCTGTATGAACAAGTGGCAAACCCCGTCTTCAAACCCGGCTTCCCGGACCCAGCCACGCACAAGGTCCGTGATGTCGTGCAGGCCCTGGCCAGGAACATCAACTTTCAACTCGGTCGCCATCCTGGACGTCTCCCATGAATAGTGAGAAAACCGATGCTGGCAGAAAAATTTTGCCGCACCAGCGCTTAAGCAATGTCAGCCACTCCCTGATTTTCGGGCTGCCCTGCGCTCCAGTTGTTCCACAATGCGTGGCCCCCTGCCCGGCATGCTCCATGGACAAACAGCAATACAAATTGCGCAACCAAACGTCTGGTTGAAAAAAGTGATGCACTTGTCAAAATCCACGTACCACTTTTCTTCTCCCCTCACAGGTACTTTCTCCGGAAGGATCGCCTCCGGCGGGCAGGCATTTGCACATACCTGGCAGCGGCTGCAAAAATCATCCACATGATAGGTCTCTTTTTCAGTCGCAATCAACGGAATGTCGGTTAACACCGCGGCGAGCCGAAAAGATGAACCGTGTTTTTTATTAATAATCGAACCGTGTTTGCCGAGTTCCCCGAAACCGCATTCGATGGCTGGCGGAATCAGCAACAACGGACCGGCCATCGGACCACCGTGGGGCTCGGCATCCCAGCCACGCTCCCGGATCCATCCCGCGATCTGTTTTGCTGCCTTGATGCCGCGCCCATACTGGCGAATCACCTCGGCTCCTGAAGTCAGTGCCGGGGCATCCTTTATCTTGTCGTAATCATGCGCCACGCCGATCATGATGACCCACTTTTGTGGCAGGTCGACATGCTCGAAAGTCCATTCCGGACGCAACCTTGTAATTCCGAATAGCTCCATATCCAGCGAGTCAGTGAATTCGCACAGCTGGTCCGTCCATTCCCGGGCGCCTTGCTGAAGAGGTTCATCTGCTATGGGCGGCAGTTCCTCGGCAAGAATTTTTTCCCGTGCTGCGCGCGAAGCACGAATGTGCTCGTTGTCAAAATTCTGCGTATAGAACCATTTCTGGAGTTCGCCATGGACCAGGGTGTCCGGGTCGTGCCAGTAAATCGGCGATGCACGCCTAAAATCAGTTTCGCCCAACCCATTGATCGAATTGCCCGATACTTCCGGCATCAATGCCAGCTGATCCGGCCTGGGTATAAATGGACGATATGGCGATTTGGGCACGTTGATTCCGCGTTCGAATACCTGTCATCAGCACCGGAGCGTCACAACAATTCGTTTGTCATGAACCGTCACGATTACCTCGCCGACCAGCGTACACCTAATCTGCTTAAACAGCGCATTTGGCAACCGGTGGCGAGCCGACTCGAGGGTTTGCAATCTGCTTCAATCAGCTGGCATCTGGATGTGCCCCGCAAAGGGGCACACCTCCATTTTCAGACTTGATCAGGAGTCCGATCCAGCCCGGCTCCGGTGTGAATTCGACCTGCTCGTGTATCGTCTGCGTAGCGCCCGGTTCGAACCCGATGGCCGGAATACTTCGATCGACAGCAGGTATTCCGAACGCCATGAATGCTGTGATTGCGACGATAGCGAGTGTTCGCATGAATAGGCCCCTGCTGTCAGGCGGGTCGCCCAGTTCCCATGTTTTTGTCATCTGAAAAACCCCTCAATTTCCGGGGTCCGGCAAATCCCGCCAGCGGCCGTGGTCACGGTCTGGTACCGTTCACCGGTATCGCCGCCAACCACACCGCCCACCGGCCTGGCGCGTTCTGAGTTGAGCTCGCACCGCCTGGAGTAAAGGAGTCAGCCTGGATTCGATAACCAGGTGCAATGCCAGGAATCGTTAGTTGTCATCTTCGTCCTCGGCCGCCTCCTTGACTTCCTCGGCCGCGTCTTCGATCGCGCGTTCGGTGTCGTGAACTGCTTCTTCCACAGCGTCCCTTGTGTCTTCAGTGGCCTCGTCAATGGCTTTGCCCATCTTCTCCATTGTGCCTTCCTCTTCTTTTTTGCAGGCCGACACGCTGGCAACCAGCGCAAGCAGAAGCGCGACTAAACAAGTACGGATTTTCATTGAAACTCTCCCGGATTTTCGTGTACTAAGCCACGTATACAATCAGCATTGTGAAGATACTGTCAAGCACAAGACCGACCGTTTCGCTTGCTGATCCAATATGATCACGCCACCCAGCCTGCCGTGCCAGGTCGCAGCTAAATAGATTTTGAATGCTTATTTGCACCAGAAAATGCGAGCGTGTATAAACCTTGAACTTCAACTTGCGCAAAACTTCCGGAGACACCGAAATATGAAGCGATTGATTCTGATAGCAGCCATCATTGGCCTTTTCTGGTCTGTTACGGCTCCGGCGGACAGCACGGAGGCGGCCTGTAACATCTATCCGGCAGGACAAGACCACGGCGACAGGCTAATCCCCTGCACCTTCAGCCAGAGACAGGGCTACATCACAATCAGACGTTCTGATGATGTGACCCACGACC
>DATFLY010000002.1:0-3672 GCA_035267185.1 Lysobacterales bacterium
ATGAATGGCTGCCTGTACCGGGTTGGGGATAATTCCCCTTGCCACGGCGCGGTAATCTCGCGGCAGGTTCCAGACGTTTTCGCGAGACTTGCCAATTCGGTGGTAATCGGCAAGATCGATACGCAGTTCTACATCGGCGATCAGCGACATTGCCCCGGTGCTCTGAAGGTCATTAAAGGTTGACGACTCTAATACAAATGCCCACTCCTCGGCGGCGTTAAATGCCGCATGCATCAGGGAGAAGTCTTCCAGAGGTTGTACGCCATCAAGGTCTGCAAGCGTCACGAGTCCGAAATCTCGCACGCTGTTGTAGTAATCAATCACTGCAGTGAGGTTAGAGATGTCCCGCTTGATATCGACAGCCAGTCTTTGCCGGTAAATCTCAGCCTTTTCGGCATTCTGGCGATCTTCAACCCATGTATCGACAAACAATGCAGCAAGAACACCCAGCGCAATCACCAGGAATTCGATGCCCAGCCATCGCCAGCGTCTTGAGATTTCTGTCTTTATGGCAGCTTCTCCAGATGCTTTTTGATCCAGGTCACGAGGTTTTCGTATGTGTAAGCATGGTTCTCAAGATTACCGACGATAAATTCATAGGCTTGATTTGAATCGACCTGCAATTTCCAGCCATTCATCCGCAGAAAGACGTCGCATGAGAAAAACGCGATGCGCTTGTTTCCATCAACAAAAGGGTGATTGTTAATCAGCGATTCGAACAAAGCCGCTGACATTTGTTCGAGGCTTTCATAGTAGCCAGTCTGCGGTCTGTAGATGGCACTCTCAAGCAAACCTTTGTCTCGAATGCCCGAAGTGCCACCAAATTTATCGATAAGTCGTTCATGGATGGCGATGACCTCATCAAGCGACAGAAACTGAACTGCCTTACTCGGCAAGGCGGCGTCCGAGATCTTCGTTTTCAGACATTGAATCTTCGAGATGTGACATGACGGCAGGGCGTAAGCGACGTTTTCGCACATAGTCGGAAATAGCCTGGGTCAGGAGTCCCGAAATGCTCTGATGAGACTCGCGGGCGAGTGCCTGCAAGTCTTCCCATTGCGCCTGCTCCACTTGCGAGCTGATTTTGATATTTGCCATAAAATCAGTTTATCAAGAAAATTCATGAAAATTCAAGAAGTCGGTCTATTCCCGACTAACCTATTGTTTCAAAATCTTATTTGGATTCCCTGACCAGGGAAAGCACAAGCCACCCAACAAACACAACAGCGCCAACCAGGCCAATCCATACCAGCACAGTACGCCAGGTCCAGGTGCGTGCGCCCTGCATCACGACTGCGCCTGCTGCCACCTGCCTGGCACCGATGGTGGCAACACCGGGTTCACCCGAATCCTCCAGCATGTTGAACAGGCTCTTGTCGCCCAATAACCGATGCTGTGGGAAATTTTCCAATGCATCCTGTGAACGGCCGGTTGCCAGGGAGTAGGGTGCCCTGCCCTGGGCAAGAAACATGATTCGCTCGGGTTTCCAGCCCAACCGCAATTGAACATCGTTACCGACTCGTCCTGTTTCTATACTCACCCGCCATTGACTGGCACGGTACAGCCTCAACCTGGCCGGGTTTGAAGTGATTTCGTTTCCATCACGGCTGACGCGGTAAAACAGGCCCTGGTGCGCCCGTTGCCAGTGGGTTTCGGCGTTGTGCCTGATGTCCAGGCTGGCTCTGACCACGACATTTTGTCCCGGAAGTATTAACTCGGCGCGGTCTATTGGTGGAAACCCCTCGATGTCGAAAATAAATTCCCGCCCGTTTTCACTGCGTTCTATCGGATCAAGCACCAGCCATTCGCGTGATTCATCCGGACCACGCTCACTTCTGACGCCACGAAGTGACTTCAGTGCCCATTGTTCAGGTAAATCCCGCCATGTGATCCGGAGATAATCCTGGTCCTGCCCGGGAATCACAATTCTGTTTCGGGTGATCGCGGTTCCTTCAAACTCGAGGCTGGCCAGGGTTCCCTCGGCCACCCACTGCCAATGAAGAAGATCGTCGCTTGTTTCAATCACCGCTCTGCCAATGAAGCCCGGAACATCATCGGCCCAGTTAAACTCCAGCTTTGAAAACTGTTCGTTTTCAATCTCACGCAGGTCAACGATATAGGCTTCAAGAGTGGCCCGGGATTTATCGCTGCTTCGTGCTCCGGAGTCCAGTTCCAGGTGGGTTACAGCCGAGCCGCTTTCAACAAGCAGGCGCAGTCGTTCCTGGGATTGATTAGTTTCACTGAAAACAGGAAACGTACGCAGGGGTGTTGCGAATTCAACATCTTCAGGCTGTTTAAACGGATGGTCGATGATTCGCGGTATTGGCTGCCCGCTGGCATCGTACAGGCCGATGTCGCGCAGCTGCGAGTCCGCCACCGAGCGGTAGACTTCCAGAGGAATCTCGGCAGCCATGAACTCTGTTGGCTGCTCAATACTGATCGGAAACTGCCAGGCATAAGACTGCTGCTCAGGCAGCTCATTCGCAGCCTGGATGCTTCCGGTGCCCAACGCAACCAACATCAAACAGAGAATGATTTTCCTGTTCATGCGGTTTCCTCCTTTCGCCTGGGTGGGGCGGGCGCAAAGTAACCGACCACCAGCAGCAGTGCGCCGATTCCGATAAAAGAGATGATTCGCTCGATGGTGCCGGAGTTGCCCAGGTCCACAAGGAACAGCTTGATGACAACCAGCGCCATGAAGCCGGCACCTGCCACCCACACCCAGCGAGTTGATCGGCGCGCTCCCCAGACCATTCCCGCAAAGCCAAGGAAGCCCCAGTAGATCGACAGGGTGGTCTGAACCACATCCGAGTTGTACAGGTAATCAATATCCCAGGGAACGCCGGCAAGGTGGTGAACGCCGCGAACCAATGCCACGGTCGTTAGCACGAGGAACGCGCCCGCCAGGTACATTCTGAAGCCGGCAATGGTTGGCTCAATCGGTGAATCTTCAATCATTTCCTGGTGTCGCCTGATGACAACCAGCGAAATCAGCGCAGTGATCGCAGCAAAGATGGTGGCAAGATCCAATGGGTTGAGAACAGGAATGTACGGAATGGATCCCCCATAGCCTGGTTGGGCGATGCCTGTCATTGCCAGGTAGAGCGCTTGTCCGCCAACCAGGAACAGGCTGAATCCAAAGTAGCTCTCTGAATGAACGGGAACCGGCCAGGAAGGCCTTTCACGAAAACGCCAGATCAGCAGGGCCAGCAGACCGGGAATGGTACTTGCGGCTGCTTCTGCCCAGGCACCGCCAATTCCGGTTCCTGCCTGCCAGTAGGCCTCGATTGCCAGGAAAAAGGTCAACAGGATGGCCGTTCCGATGTGCCAGGTCGGCGCCAGGGTTGATGCAGCCTTGTCCATCATTCTCAACAGGTAAACCTGCACAGCGATTGCAATTGGCCAGGCAAGCCAGGCCAGGCTCATCAGGAAATGGTGGTGCTTGTCACTGTAAAGCGAAAGCAGCAATGCCAGTGTTGGCAGGTACAGCAAGGTCAGTTTTCGGGCCATGCCCCAGTCAAGCCGCTTGCCAAGCCATGCAAATCCGGCCGCTGTACCGGCCAGGAACAGCACCCAGACATGCAGCCCCATAAACTGGCTGAGCCGGTCCTCAATCTCCTCTGTGCCGGTGGCCAGCCACCAGGCGACGCCCCAGCCAAACAATCCCCAGGC
>DATFLY010000003.1:0-11705 GCA_035267185.1 Lysobacterales bacterium
AACGCCAACATACAGGATGTCTTTAACGAACATGGCGTGCAGATCATGTCGCCTCGATATGTCGCCGATACCAGCGAGCCAAAGCTTGTCCCGCCTTCAAAGTGGTACACATCCCCGGCCAGGAAACCTGATCAACTGGAGGGGTCTGAGTCAAGTGCCAGAGGCAGTCACTCCGACTCTGGCACTTGACTCTGACCCCATAACTAATACGGCATATCCAGGTTTGGATTGATCGCAGCCATCTGTGCCGCAAACTCCTGCTGAATCCGCTTCAGTGCAGCCTCATCATCAGCCTCAAAGCGCAACACCACCACGGGTGTTGTGTTGGATGCGCGGCACAAGCCCCAGCCATCTTCGAAATCGGCCCTTAACCCATCGATGGTGCTGACATTTGCACCCGGGAACTTGGCCGTTTCCTGGAATTGAGTGATGAACTCGTGGTTTTCACCCTCGTTCATCTCGACTTTCATTTCCGGTGTGCTGACTCCGGTCGGAAGCTCCTTGAGAATTTCGGTGGCTGTCCGGTCGGATTTGGAAAGGATCTCCAGCAATCGGGCTGCACCGTAGATGCCATCGTCGACACCATACCAACGCTCTTCGAAGAAGAAATGACCGCTCATTTCACCGGCAAAGGGCGAGCCCAGTTCTTTCATCCTGGCCTTGATCAGTGAGTGGCCGGTTTTGTACATCACGGCCTTGCCGCCTGCCTCTTCGATCGCAGTCGCCAGCTTACCTGTGCACTTGACGTCATAAATGATGGTTGCGCCTGGCACGCGTTCCAGAACATCTTTGGCCAGCAACATCATGACCCGGTCTGAATAAATGATTTCGCCTTCAGTCGTCACCACGCCCAGGCGGTCGGCATCGCCGTCAAGCGCCAGGCCAACGTCCGCGCCCATCAGCTTGACCGATTCAATCAGGTCAACCAGGTTGTGCGGATCACTGGGGTCAGGGTGATGATTGGGGAAATTGCCATCTACCTCCTCGAACAGAGGCATCACTTCTGCGCCAACCGCGCGCAGTGCTTTCGCCGCGCAGATTCCACCCACACCATTACCGCAGTCGATAACAACCTTCATCGGTTTTGAAAGCTTGATGTCGCTGGCAACGCGTGCGATGTAGTCTTCAAGGATATCCAGCCTGGTGATTTCGCCTTCACCGGTGTGCAGATCATCATCGGCAATTCGCCTGTACAGCGCCTTGATCTGGTCTCCAAACAGAGTTTCTCCGCCAATCATGACCTTGAAGCCATTGTAGGAAGGCGGATTGTGGCTTCCGGTCACCATCACGCCGGTGCCGGCGCCTTTTTCGTATGCGGCGTAATACAGCACACCGGTGGGTACGCAGCCGATATCAAGAACGTCACACCCGGTGGATGTGATGCCCCTGATCATGGCTTCTGTCAGTTCCGGCCCTGAAAGCCTGCCATCTCGAGCAACAACAACCGGCCCTGCGTCTGCATCCACGGTGGCGCTGCCGATGGATTGTCCCACCTCGTAAGCAACACCCGCATCGAGGGTTTTTCCGATTTCTCCGCGAATGTCGTAAGCACGAAAGATTGATTCCTGTAGTACCACGGCGGATGTTTCCATGTCTTTATTCTTCCAGCGTTCAGCGAGGTCATAGCGCAAGCGCATCGGGGGCGGTTCGGCTTCGTTCTTCGAAGCAGCTGCTGATTTGGTTTCTGCGCTGCTTGTTACGCCTTCGCCATCGGGAGGCTGTTGGGGTTTGTCAGTCTGGTCAGTCAGCCTGGCTGCTTTTTTCTTTTCTTCAATTTTGGCCTTTCTTTCAGCCTTAAGCGCCTTGGCAGCCCGTCGCTCCTCTTCCTTGGCTTCGGCCGCCGCCAGCCAGCGCTTGTTCTTTTCGTGCAAAATACGGGCAGCGCCCAACATCAACAAACCAACGATGATGATGGTGAAAAAGCGCGCCCAGGGTAACAGTTCATTGGACTGGTGCAGCGGGACTTCAACCCGGAGCAGGGTTCCCGGAACCAGGATACGGTCAGGTTGCGCCGGGGCGAATTCAACATTGCCGGCATCTTTCAAAGGCTTGCTCGACTGGCGACCATAATCCTGGCGAAGTGCAATGTAGGATTCCGGTCCAACATCAGGATTGAAGCCATCCAGGAGTGGTGCGGCATCTGTCGAAAAGGACAGGTAGCCTTTGACTTCATCACCATCCCGAATTTCGACCAGTCCGACCAATTGAGGCGGTTCAAGAGAATTATGAATCTGCAGGGGAGGGGTCACCCCCTGCGCTGCGATATACATCATTGAAACCAGGGTGAATCCGTTCGGGCCGAGCTCTTCAGGTACTTGCTCCTTTACGGTGCCAGGATAAACACCAACACTCCCCGAAGCGCCCAGTCGGTTTTCCAGCCACGCATCCAGCTCTTGTGCAGCTTCAGGACGTTCGAACACCGCCTGTGCCAGCGCCAGGAATTCAGGATTGGTCGATATCCCGCGGTATGGCTCAATGGCACTCAACATGTTCTCTGCCACTTCCCGACCCGCACTGGATGCGTTTGCGGTGTTCCAGCCGGTCCAGGTGTCCCAGGCCTTGACCAGGATCGCCACGAAAATCAGAAGCACCCCGACCAGGCCCAGAATTGAAATCATCCGGGGGTCTGCAGAAGGTTTCTCCGCCGAATCGAGAAAATTCTTCAGGATTCCTTTGACGTCGAACTTACCCGGGTTCAGCTTTTCCTTGAGATCTTTGTTGTCCATTGACTTTATGCTTCCTGCTTCAGTCGTGGCCGGTATGACCAAATCCGCCAGCGCCCCGCTCGGAGGCGTCAAATTCATCAACCACTTCCCACTGCGCCTGCACAACCGGCACGATCACCAACTGCGCGATTCTGGCCCCCGGGGCTATCTCGAATGGCTCATCCGAGCGATTCCAGCAAGAGACAAAAACCTGCCCCTGGTAATCGCTGTCGATCAGGCCAACCAGGTTACCCAGAACAATCCCGTGCTTGTGTCCGAGACCTGAACGCGGCAACAAAACGGCCGCCAACCCGGGGTCTGCGACATGCATTGCAAACCCAAGGGGGATTAACGAGGTTTCACCAGGCGATATGGTGACCGTCTCATGCACACAGGCGCGCACATCCATTCCTGCCGAGCCATCGGTGGCATAAGCCGGTAGCGGAATATCCTTACCCAGTCGCGGGTCGAGTGTTTTGATCTGAATCGTGTTCAACGCCAACGCGTCCCTTTAATTGGTGGGCGACCTCTTCAATCAGAAGAGTTGCCAGCCTGGCTTTGCTGCCCGATCCGAGATTCCGCTCATCGACATCGGCAGAATTATTGTCAGCCGGGTTCGCAATGAGCAAAAATATTTCATTTTCATCGCCCGCAAAACCGGTACCGGCTTTGCCAACACGATTGGCCGCAATCATATCAAGGCCTTTACGTAAAAGCTTGTCACGGGCGTACTCCAACACATCATGGGTTTCGGCCGCAAAACCCACTGTGAACGGACGATTCTCAAGACTGGCCACCTTAGCAATGATGTCTTTGGTGGCAACCAGCTCGACTCGCTGGCGGGGAAGCCCTTTCTTCATCTTGCCTTCTGCCACCGATGCCGGCGTATAGTCGGCAACAGCCGCCACCCCGATAAAAACGTCTGCATCCGACACCCGGTCAAGAACCGCATCAAACATCTGGGCCGCGCTGCGAACATTGACACGTTCGATTCCGGCTGGTGTGTCCAGGTCGCACGGGCCAGCGACCAGTGTCACTTGTGCTCCGGCGGCACGTGCGGCTTTGGCCACTGCAAAACCCATCTTTCCTGACGAACGATTGCCAATAAACCTGACGGGGTCGACATCTTCTATGGTCGGTCCGGCTGTCACCAATACGTGCCGGCCCGCAAGAGCAGGTTCCGGGCTGCCACCGATGGCTGCAACGATTTCAGCGGGCTCCAACATTCTGCCCTCTCCAACATCCCCGCAGGCCTGATCACCTGACCCCGGCCCAAGAATGGTGACACCCCGTTCACGGATGATTTCTACATTCCTGCCTGTTGCAGGGTTGGACCACATTGCCTGGTTCATGGCAGGCGCGACAGCGATAGTTGCCTTCGAAGCAAGACACAGGGTGCTGAGCAGATCTGATGCCTGGCCATAGGCAAGCCGCGATATGAAATTTGCTGTGGCCGGTGCCACCACGATCTGGTCTGCCCAACGCGCCAGTTCGATATGGCCCATGCCCGCTTCAGCAACTTCATCGAGCAGTTTAGTATGAACCCGGTGACCGGAAACGGCCTGAAAAGTGAGCGGTGTGACGAATGCCTGGGCACCGTCGGTCATCACGACCCGAACGTCAGCACCAGCATCACGCAAGCGCCTGACCAGGTCTGGTGACTTGTAGGCTGCGATTCCACCGGTCACCCCCAACAAAATCCGCTGGCCATCGATTGAACGCAATTGTGTCGTGTCTTCAGTCATATCGCGCGGTTCATTACTTTTCAGGTCAATAGCTTACATGCTGTGAGGGCGATTTTCTCTATAAGACACATGTGCCTGAACCTCATGATTACAAGCAGCCATGCCGACGAACCTGATCTCCTGCCAGACTGAACTGCCCCGCGAAAAACTTTCCCGGGGCGGAGCCAAGATTCTGTCAGATGCGGAACTGCTCGCCATTCTGCTGGGATCAGGTGGCCGGGACCTGCCCGTTATGCAGCTTTCTCACGCACTGTTAACGGACCTGGGGGGTCTCAGGGGTCTTTTCCGCTCGGGATTTGACACACTGCTGGCACAGCCAGGGCTGGGCCCGGCTAAAGCGGCCCAATTGATAGCCGTCATCGAGCTGGCACAGCGCCACCTGTTTGAAGTGGTCAAACGCAGCCCGGCTTTGCAAAACCCGGCAGATACACAGCGCTATCTCAAAAGCGCGCTCAGAGATAAGCCCAATGAGGTCTTTGCCTGCCTGTTCCTGGACTCACGGCATCGCGTGATCGCCTTTGAAGAATTGTTCCAGGGCACCATCGACGGCGCCACCGTATATCCGCGCGTGGTTGCGGAGAGGGCACTGGAGCTTGGAGCGGCAGCACTGATCGTGGCGCACAACCACCCTTCCGGCGTGTGTGAACCCAGCATGGCCGATCAGGCCATCACCCGGCGATTGAAGGAGGCCCTTGATCTCCTGGATATTCGACTACTGGACCATTTCGTTGTGGGCGAGGGCATGCCAGTATCGATGGCCGCCAGGGGGATGGTGTAGGGGTCAGAGTTTTTGTTCGGCCCGGACGGCTAGTCAACTTCCCAGTTGATCGATCCTTTCAATGGCTCGTCGATACCGGACTCCAGCAGGTCCACCAGTTCAGAGCGCTGCATCTTTGGCGCGCTCTGAAAAATAAACCTGACCTTGCCTTTCTTGGGATATTTTTTTTCACTCAGGATGCGAGAGTTGAGCTGTTCCAATAATGACCGGTAGGCTTTTGCGGCATTGGTCACGTCCTCGGAGGCCAACGCCTGAATGTCAATTTGATAAGTCATTCGTCCATCCAGGACGTAAATCAGCCCGTAACCAAACAGCGTTGCCAGAACTGCGACATTCTGTAGTTCCAACCCACAGGAAAGGCCAATCAGGGTCACGTAAATCACTCGTCCGGTAAGACTCGTAGAGCGCATGGCTGTCCGGAAGCGAATCAATCCACCAATACCAAACAGCACAAACCCGACCACCAGTCCGTACTTGACCACAAGAATGCCGATGATCGCCCCGATCACGGCATACATGATGAATATCTGTGGTGCTTCGATCTCTTCCGGAGTGTCCGCCGTCAGTGTGTGCTTGGGGTGATAGGCAATTGCACCTCCAAGTAATGCCGCGAGACCCAAAGTCAGAAACGCCTGAACTAAAAAGCCCACATCGGTAAATCCACGCCAGCCTTCGCCCACAGCGTTGATCTCCTGAAATACGAAATCACTCGACTGTTGCGCAAATGCTGTCGATGAAACGAAAACTGCTACGGTGGCAACCCAGAAAAGTCTCATTACTCTGCCTTGAGCCAGGGGTTTTTATCCCAGTAATAACTGCACAGGGTAGTCTGAATCTTGTGAGACATATTTTTTAAGGCCCGGGAACGTGTGGCTTCATCATGCCAGAGCGCGATCCAATGTAGTAGTCTTCCGCAGGTTTGGCTCAACCTGGATCGAAATCCATGGCAGGCCTTGCGTGACGGGAAAACTTAGGGTATAAAGTGCGGCTGCATTTTACTAATTGAAATTCGGGAACAGTCCCATGTCACGAGTATGTCAGGTCACCGGGAAAAAACCTCAATCCGGTAATCATGTGTCTCACTCCAATGTGAAGACACGTCGCCGCTTTTTGCCCAACTTGCACAGCCACCGTTTCTGGGTGGAAAGCGAGAATCGTTGGGTGAAACTGCGTGTTTCAACCAAGGGTCTTCGCATCATCGACAAGAAAGGCATAGACTCAGTGCTCGCAGATTTGCGATCACGCGGCGAACGCGTTTAAGGAGCGGGAACAATGGCCAAAAGTTCAAGAGACAAGATTCGACTCGTTTCCTCAGCAGGAACCGGGCACTTCTACACCACCGATAAAAACAAAAAAAACACACCGGAAAAGATGGAGATCAAGAAATACGATCCCGTCGTCCGCAAGCACGTGATGTACAAGGAAGCCAAAATCAAGTAAATCGATTTTGAAGCGCCGCAAAACCCGCCTGCGTGGCGGGTTTTTTGTATCCGCTCCGGTCACATGTAAGATCGGCAGGTGATTAGAGACTCTTTCAATGCCTGAGCTACCCGAGGTTGAAACCACCCTTCGCGGCATTGAGCCTGCGTTGCGAAACCAACGCATTGCTGACATCGTTGTCCACAACCCGGCTTTACGCATTCCGGTTGACGATAGCATCCGGAATGCCTGTGGGCGAGTCATCTCGGGACTTCATCGTCGATCGAAATACCTGGTTATCGAGACGCCTGCTGATCGGGACGATACCGACGCGCCGGTTGGCGGCCTGCTGATTCACCTGGGCATGTCGGGTTCCTTGCGAATTTGTCACCCGGACTCGGAACCACGGCTTCATGATCACGTTGAGCTGGTGCTGGAGAGCGGGACCTGCCTGCGATTTAACGACCCCAGGCGTTTCGGGCTGTTCACATGGTGGGATGCACCCATTGAAGAGCATCGACTGATTCGCAACCTGGGGCCTGAGCCTTTGACAGACGATTTCAGCGCCAACCACCTGTACAAGCAATCGCGCGGCAGAAGTGTTGCTGTTAAGAACTTCATCATGAATGGCAATATTGTCGTAGGGGTTGGCAATATTTATGCCTCCGAAGCGCTTTTCCGGGCCGGCATTCACCCGTCCCGTGCTGCCGGACGCATATCCCTGAAGCGCTACCAGGAACTGACGCTGTCAATTCGTGATGTGCTTGAGCAGGCCATACGCCAGGGCGGAACCACACTTCGGGATTTTTCGGCGCCAGACAGCCAGCCCGGATACTTCGCACAGGATTTGCAGGTTTATGAACGTGCTGACAATCCCTGTTTCATGTGCAGCAAGCCGATCCGCAGGAAAGTGATCGGTCAAAGATCCACTTACTATTGCGCCCAATGCCAACGCTGACCCGCGTGGCCCGGAGAATCAGATGAAAAAAGCCACCCAGGCAGTGCATGCCGGCAAACGCCATTCAGTCAACCAGGGTGGCGTGGTCACACCGATCTTCATGTCCACAGCGATTTCATACATGGATGACAGTGAAGTCCGGTACCCGCGTTATTTCAATACCATCAACAGCCAGGTGACCGCCGATAAACTGGCCTGTCTGGAGGAATCAGAAGCGGCGATCGTCACCAGTTCCGGAATGGGTGCAATTTCGTCCGTGATGCTCGCGCTTTTAAAACCGGGAGATCATGTCGTGGTGCTGGAAGGGCTTTATGGCGGCAGCCACGCGCTGGTGCTGGAAGAGTTCCAGCGGCTCGGGATTGAATGGAGCTTTGTCGCGGCCGATCCGGACAGCATGCGATCTGCTTTCCAGCCGAATTCAAGAATGGTCTATGTCGAGTCGCCGACCAATCCACTGCTGAGAGTTCTGAACCTTAAAGAGGTGGCCTCACTGGCAAAAAGCAACCGGGCGATTTCCGTGATTGACGGGACCTTTGCGACACCGATCCTGCAAAACCCGATAGCCCTGGGCTTTGACATCGTATTGCACAGCGGCACCAAGTACCTGGGCGGACACAGTGACCTGTGTTGTGGCGTTGTGGCCGGCAACGAAATTAACATAAACAAAGTGAGGAACACTGCGATCACCTATGGCACCAGCCTGAACGCCCAGGATTGTGCCCTGCTGGAGCGCAGCCTCCAGACGCTTGAACTCAGGGTGATGCGCCAGAGTGAAAATGCCCTGGTCATCGCACAGGCCATGGAAAAGCACCCCCTGGTCAGGAAAGTGAATTATCCGGGGCTCGCTGCCCACCCTCAGCACGAAATTGCCAGGCGCCAGATGCGGGCATTTGGGGGAATGCTGAGTTTCGAACTGGACGAAAGCATCGAAGTCGAGAGTTACCTGAGAAACCTCAACCTGATTGGCTGCGCTGTCAGCCTGGGTGGCGTTGAGTCCACCATTTGCCAGCCTGTCGCCACTTCGCACATGAAAATGCCCGAGCAAGAGCGCCAGAGGCTGGGAATCACACCCCGCCTGTTGAGGCTCTCAGTGGGAATCGAAGATCCGCAAGACCTGTTGGAAGATTTGTTGCCAGGTTGAATCGTTCTAACCCAGGAGTGAGGCTTGATGTCGAATTGTAGGAGCGGCGTCCTCGCCGCGACGGTCGCGGCGAGGACGCCGCTCCTACACTCAGACCGTCACAGCAGAAGTGGAATCCCTTAAAAACCACGCTTTTTCAGGGTTTGATGCAAGTCGGGCAGGAAGCCCGATCTTGCTCATTGTCTAGCCGCCGCCATCGATCTGCTTATCGAGATTCGCGCGTTTCTGGTCCAATGCTTCCCCGTAGTCTTCTTCACTGAACTGCTGCGCGCGTTGATATGGCTCATAGGCCTCGCCCAGAATGGCGTCTTCCGGAGGCAGCGTTTCATCCTTGTTCGAAACCATTTTGCTCAGGTAATTGAGACTCAGGGCAACGATCAGCAATGCAATAAGCAGTCGAATCATGAGCTTATGATACGCCTATCGCGCAATTTGCACCAAGGCGAGCCCCGTATTGCACATCTGGACTAGTCCAACAGATCGTCCTGCAAATCCGGCTCATCATCTTTTTTGATCAATGCGGGGTCAAATAAACGCACCCGTTTACCGCTGTGAAACACGTCCTTGAATTCCTTCCGGCAAACCGAAACATAGCGGTCGTTTCCACCAATTTCGACCTGGGCTCCCTCGCGCATGGCGTAACCATGCTCATCAACACGAACCACCATGGTGGCTTTCCGGCCGGTATGGCAGATAGTTTTGAGTTCCCGGAGCTCATCTGCCCAGGCTAGCAGGTGTTTGCTGCCAGGAAACAGCTCGCCCTGGAAGTCCGTGCGCAGCCCGAAACACAACACCGGAATATCCAGGCGATCCACCACTTCGGTTAGCTCCAGTACCTGGTCGCGGGAGAGAAACTGCGCTTCGTCAACCAGCACGCAATGTACATTGTCTGTTTCCAGCCGTTGCCGGACCGCTTCAAACAGGTCATCGTCGGCCTGAAAAGCCACTGCCTTCGATTCGATTCCAATCCGGGACTTGATCACGCCCACCGATGCGCGATCATCTACAGCGGGCGTAAACAACAACGGGTTCATGCCGCGTTCTCGATAATTGTGAGCCGATTGCAGCAGGACCGTGGTTTTCCCGGCATTCATGGTTGAGTAATTGAAATAAAGCTTGGCCATGCTGCGATTACTGTCCTACAAACTCGTGAACAAGGCCAAGTACTTTTTCCCGCTGTGTCAGAGCAAGCAGGATCAGGAGATCACCGGACCTGGCGTTTTCCAGGGCGAACTCTGCTGCGGCCGAGGGCGATTCATGATGGCTGATTGAATCTGGTGAAACGCCCGATTCCAGGGCGGCCATCCTGATTAACCGTGCGACTTCACCCACTTCACGGCCCCGTTCGTAACCCGGCATCTCGCAAATCGTCAGGTGGTCCGGTGACATGCCACAACCGGCCACTGTCAGATCACGAATGTCTTTATCCGAGCGATCACCTGCCTGGCCCATTAGCAGCAGGATGCGCTTGGCATCCATGTGATTGACCATGTTGGACAAGGCAGTGACACCGTGTTCATTGTGCGCAAAATCCACCAGGATCCGGACACCATCTTTTTCGAACCAGTTTCCGCGACCCGGGTTGTCGGCCTCATCACCCCGAAACACCTTTAGCCCGTCTTTAAGGGCTTCCTCTTCGATTCCCAGTTCACGGCACAGCGCCATGGCAGCAAGGGCATTGCTGACGTTGTGTTCAGCCGCTCCTTCCATGGTTGCCGGTATGTCTCCCGCGTGGATGATTCGCCTGGTGCCGGTTGCCGACCGCAATTCCAGCCAGCCATCATTCAGACAGGCCCCGCGACCTCCCTCAGCCAGGTGCTGCTGCAAAACGGGGTTGTCCGGATCAAGGCTAAACCAGACCAGCTTTCTGATTGAATTTTCGGTAAAGCTCTCTTCAAGTGATTTTGAACGTGTCACGCTGCGCTCGTCATCGGCATTCAGAATCAGCGGTGCGTCTCCTTTTAGTGCCCGGCGAACAATGAACTTGGCGTCTGTCAGTTCCGATACCGTATTGATGCCGTACTCACCGAGGTGATCGGCCGCGACATTGGTCACCAATGCAGCAGCGGCTCTCTCAACCCCGAGTCCGCGCCGGAGCAAGCCGCCCCTGGCCACTTCCAAAACTGCAATTTCAGTTTCCGGATGACGCATCAGTGTCCTGGCGCCACCCGGGCCCGAATAGTCGCCGTCATCCAGGATCTGACCGCCAACCCTGATCCAGTCGGTGGAAGTCAGTCCGGCTTTTAAACCAGCCGCCCGAATGATCGAGGCTGACATTCGAACGGTTGTGGATTTGCCGTTGGTGCCAGTGACCAGGCCAACCGGTATGCTTCCAACCTCCGCCCAGTCGACTGAATCCGGTTCCGGGACAGCGTTGGCAGGCCAGACCACCGCACTACGGCCGTAGCCTGCGGAGACCTCGTCATCGTCCCAGAGAAACGGCACGCCATGCTGCTCCGCCGCAGCCTGCATCTTCAAAACCGGGGGATAGGCCTCCTCGCTGAACTCTGACTTGAGCCGCCCGACTTCCTTTTGGAAATCCACGGCAGGCCCATCATCAAATTCAGCCAACGCCATGGCAAATGCCACCTCGTTGAGTTCGCACATCGAATAAAGCGCATCGACCGGGGCACTGACCAGCAGGCTCATCCCGCCCTTAAACTGGCGGACTGTTGTTGCTTGTTCTGCATGGCCCACTGCAACCAGGAGGGGTTCAACAGCCGACTTCCAGGCGTCGATAAATGAATCTGCTGAAACCGAATCGCTGTCGAAATCGACATCAATGATGGCGGATGGTCGGTCCCAGTAAAGATTTTCGCCGGTGAGGCGACGACTGTCGTTCAGAGTAAAACGTGCCATTGATCTAAAGTTTTTTCTAACCCAAATGTTTCATGAGTTTGGCGAAGCGTACGAATCCCAGGGCCTAATCAGCTTCTTCATCGTGCTGGGCAGCGATGCG
>DATFLY010000004.1:0-7257 GCA_035267185.1 Lysobacterales bacterium
CACGCTCAGCAACTTTGCCAGCGGCCTCATGATCATGTTCTACAAGCCGTTTGATGTCGGCGATTTCGTGGAGACCAGCGAAGTTTCGGGCAAGATCAGGTCCATGACCCTGGTCACGACAAACGTGATGACCCCTGATAATAAGCTCATGGTGGTGCCAAATAATGATCTGTGGGGCAAGGTGATTACAAACGTCACAGGAAGTGCCCAGCGACGTATCGACATGGTATTTGGAATCGGCTACGACGATGACTTAGACCAGGCCGAGACAGCGCTGAAGGACGTGGTCACTGCACACCCGAAAATACTCGACGAACCAGAACCCATCATCCATGTTCATGAACTGGCGGATTCCTCGGTCAACCTGATTTGCAGACCATGGGTGAAAACCGAGGACTACTGGGATGTTTACTGGGATATCACCAAGGCCGTGAAGGTGCGCTTCGATACGGAAGGCATTTCAATTCCGTTTCCACAGACAGACATGCACGTTTACTCCAAGGGTGCCGATGCCACCGGGAACAAGGAGGGATAGCTCCGGGCAGCTTAAGCTGCGCAGACTGAACAGGTCTTCCAGTGGTTTCGGGCGGCTGTTGACCGAGACAGAAGTCGTGGGCCCTGTTGTTTGTTCATTCATGTCCAGGTGAACAATCGACATCAATGCTGGCAGCAATGACCTCGCACATTTTTTGCCTGGTGGTACCTGGATCAGCCAACCAACCCGGACGATCTGTCTGATTGTTCCGGTTGATAAAGCGACCCGAGCAGGACGGGATGCCTTGCGCCCGTGATGGAAGTCGTGTCCTGGGCATGTTCAAGAAGTCGTTCCCGCGCCAGCCAGGCAAACAGCATCGCTTCGACAGCATCAGGATCAATTCCTGCCGTCAGGGTGGATTCAAACGTGCAATCCGGGCGTGCTGCCTTTAGTCGCCTGAGCAGGTCATCGTTGTGAATACCACCGCCACAAATCAGAACTTCACTCACCTGGTCAGGAATTTCGTTGGCCACAGAACGGGCGGTGAGCTCCGACAGCGTGGCCTGGATATCCTCCGGTGCAAATCCTTCCAGTTGAACCTTTTGCTCCAGCCACTTCAGATGAAAGTACTCCACACCCGTGCTCTTGGGTGGCGGACGAGAGAACCAGGGATCTTCCAGCAGGGTCATCAGAACAGGGATTATCGGTTTGCCGGTGCCGGCCCACTGCCCATTCCTGTCAAAAGCCTCGCCCTTGTTTCTTCGAATCCAGCCATCCAGCAGGCAATTGGCTGGTCCGGTGTCATATCCGGAGACATTTCCCCGGGCATCAAGAAGCGTGAGATTGGCAATTCCGCCCAGGTTTAGTATGCCTCGCTGGCCATGTTCCGGCCGAAGCATGGCCCTGTGAATCAACGGAGCCAGGGGTGCCCCTTCACCACCGGCTTCAAGGTCTGGCTGCCTGAACCGGCCAATGGTCATAATGCCTGTTTTGCTTGCGATCAGGGCCGGGTCGCCCAACTGAATTGACTCAGGTGGCTCGTGCCACACGGTTTGTCCGTGAGAGCCGATGGCTTTTACTTTTTGATAGTAAACATCAGCATCGTGTAGAAGCTTGTGGACACATGAAGCAAAAAATTCGCCGAGCTGACGATCAAGCATGTTGAGTGTTTGCTTGTCTGGGCGCTGTCCTGATTCAATCGCGGCACGCAGGGCATCTGCCAGTTCTGTCGAATAAGGAAAACAGGCAGAAGAGACCAGGGCAGGCTTGTCATCTTCGAAAGAAACCAGGGCGAGATCTGTACCGTCACGGCTGGTGCCGGACAATAATCCGATAAAAAGTTCTTCTTGCGAGGGCTTATTTTGCGCTGGCATAGAGCGACGCAGACTCCAGCCGGCTCAGGCGGGTCAGCATCGGTGCGGCCTGCTGCTGGAAAGTCAGCAGTGCTTTGCCAACCAGGGGCTCAACTTTGGGCAGTGGAACGGTGCGTGGGTTCACGTGGGTTCCATTGACCAGGAACTCGTAATGCAGATGTGGTCCCGATGCCAGCCCGGTGGATCCAACATAGCCAATCGTCTGGCCCTGGCTGACTTTCTGCCCTTCCTTGACCGCACGATTGGTGAAGTGCAGGTAGCGCGTTTCAATGCTGTTATCGTGCTTGATGAACACATGATGCCCATTGGCATTTGAATAAGCCGAACGCACAACAACACCCTCACCGGCAGCATAAACAGGTGTTCCGCGTGGTGCGTAATAATCGATGCCATTGTGGGGTCGGACTCTCTTCAGAATCGGATGCATGCGTCGCGGATTGAAAGCCGACGAGATGTAGCGGAAATTCAGTGGTGCGCGAAGAAATTCCTTGCGCAGGGTTCGACCGTCGGTTCCGTAATAATCTGCGCCGTTTTCTGTTTCCCAGCGCACAGCCTGGTGCCTTTGTCCCTGGTTGATGAAGGTGGCGGCAAGGATGCGGCCGTCACGCAGGAACTGGCCATCCCGATAAAGTTTTTCGTAAACCAGGAAGAATCGATCGCCTTCGCGGATATCAAGCGCAAAATCGACGTCCCAGCCGAATATGCTCGCCAGGTTAACGGTCATTGCATCGCTGAGCCCGGCATCCTTGGCGGCCAGGAAAAGCGAGCTGGTGATCACGCCTTCTGCTTCTTCTACTTCCGTGAGGATTTCTCGCTCCAGCACTTCGGTCTGGAGTGAACCTTCCACGTTGCTGACCAGGAGGTTCTGAGCCTCGCTAAGGGCATAACGCATTTTAAGTAGCTGGCCCGAGTCATCTTTAACAAACTCAAACAGGTCGCCGGGGCGAATCTTTTTTAATTGGGCAGTGTTTTTATCAAGGCTGACAAGCGAATGAAGCGTGGTTGCGCTGAACCCCTGCTCACGAAAAATGCCATCCAGTGTTTGTCCGCTGCGAACCGTCACTTTCAGCCACTCAGACTCGATGCCGGCTTCGCTGGCATCGCGCTCAACGAATTCCTGCACAGGCTGTCCATCGGGAGTCAGCCTGTCGGGTAAAACAAGGGGTAGGATTTCTGAATTGGTGTGAACCGTGGTCTCGGCAGCTGATTCGCTGGACGGATCAAGGCCCTTAAGAGCAAAAACGACAGCAATAAGCGTAACGCCGAACACAGCCAGACGTTGGCTTGTCAGCCAAGGCATCCTCCGTGCCGCAAGCGATAAAACGCTGCGAGTCGCTGTATTCCATTCCATAGACTTGAGCTACCCTGTACCAAAATGATGCTCGTGAACCGCTCGGGGGGCATAAGATACTTGTGCAAACCCCTTTGGTCAATCAATTCCAGGGTGGAGTGAGCTTGCTCAAAACAATACAATGCAACGTTTCCGCTGGATTACCCTGGCCTCATCGAGGCAAAAACAATGACAAATATTGATCAAGCCATGGCATTAATCGCTCGTGGCACAGATGAAGTGACCAAGCCCGACGAACTCAGGGAGCGACTTGCATTCGATCGCCCGCTGCGTGTCAAAGTCGGTTTCGACCCCACGGCGCCGGACCTGCATGTTGGTCATACCGTGGTCATTAACAAGATGCGCCAGTTTCAGGATCTCGGGCATACCGTCATCTTCCTGATCGGCGATTTTACCGGAATGATTGGTGACCCCACCGGCAAGAGTGAAACGCGTAAGCCCCTGACACCTGAAGAGGTCCAGGAAAATGCAAATACCTATGCAGAACAGGTATTTAAGGTTCTTGACCGGGAAAAAACCGAGATCCGCTTCAATTCAGAATGGCTGAATGAGCTGGGCTCGGTGGGGATGATTCAGCTGGCTGCCAAGTACACCGTGGCTCGCATGCTGGAGCGTGATGATTTTGAACGTCGCTTTCGCGAGAATCAGTCCATAGCTGTTCATGAATTTCTCTACCCGCTGTCCCAGGGTTACGACTCGGTTGCGCTTGAAGCGGACGTGGAAATGGGTGGTACCGACCAGAAATTTAACCTGCATGTTGGTCGACACCTGCAACAGCATTATGGCCAGAAACCGCAAGTGATCATTACATTGCCATTGCTGGAAGGTCTGGATGGCGTACAGAAGATGTCCAAGTCGCTTGGTAATTACGTGGGCATTACCGAATCGCCAGACCAGATGTTCGGCAAGCTGATGTCGATTTCGGATGACCTGATGTGGCGCTACTTCGATCTCCTGAGCTTCCGAAGCAATGAGGATATTGCCGGGTTCAGGGAAGAGGTTGAAGGCGGACGCAATCCTCGTGACGTGAAGTTTCTGCTGTGCGAAGAAATCGTCGAACGATTTCATGACCGCGCTGCTGCTGATGCTGCCAGGCAGACTTTCATAGACCGGTTCAGGCAGGGGGCCATGCCCGATGACATTCCGGAGAAAACGCTGAATACCGATGGCGAAGGAATCGGAATCGCTGCTGCATTGAGCCAGTGTGGCTTAACTGCCAGTAATTCCGAGGCATTCAGGCTGATTAAACAGGGTGGCGTTCGAATCGACGGCGAAAAAGTGAGTGATCGTGGTTTGACACTGCAGCCTGGATTCGAGGGAATCCTGCAGGTCGGCAAGCTCAAATTCTGCAAGGCCAGTATTCAGTGAGTGCTGATATCCAGGTGAATTCGGATGAGTAAGGCCTGGGCTGGCGCGAAAAAGCTTTCCGAGATCGACTGGGAAACCTGGCGGGCTTGTGATCCTGCCACGCTTGTATTTGTTTTTCGCGGGGAAGAAATCCTGCTGATCAACAAGAAGACCGGTTTGGGCAAGGGCAAAATCAATGCGCCTGGCGGCAAGGTTGACCCTGGTGAAGAAACCGAAGCGTGTGCCATTCGGGAGTGCCAGGAAGAACTCGGAATCACCGTTTCCAATCTTGAATATTGTGGCCAGCACAGGTTCCAGTTCGTGGATGGCTATTCTATTCATGTCTGGGTCTATCGCACCCAATCTTTTGAAGGTGTCCCTTATGAGACAAGGGAAGCGGCGCCACTGTGGGTGCGACAGGATGAAGTCCCTTACCAGGAGATGTGGGAAGATGACAGGTTCTGGATTCCCATGCTGATTCGAGGTGAGCGGTTCCAGACCCGCTGGATTTTCGACGAAGACACCATGGTCGATTTCAAAATCGAATCCGATGGAAACATCGAATCGTGGGAACATGAAAATATAAAGCTCGGAGCGGTTTAATGAACTACCTGAAATGTTTGGCTGTGTTTGCAGTTGGTGTTTTTTCCGCTGCTTTAGCGGAGGAGTCAGCGGAACAAACTGACATGAAAGCGCTGGCCCTAACCATCAGCCAGGAGGCCCTGTTGGTAGATACCCATATTGACATGCCCTACCGCTTGCAGGAGAGCTGGGCTGATGTCACGAGTTCCGCCCCCGACCGTAATTTTGATTACCTGCGAGCCCATTTTGGTGGTCTTAACGCACCCTTCATGTCAATTTACACACCGGCGGAAATGGAGGAGACAGGAGGCGCTTTCCTTGTGGCCAATCAATTGATCGATTCGGTTGAAGCGCTTGCGGCACGTGCACCCAATAAGTTTGCAATGGCGCATACCCCGCAGCAGGCTGAAGCTGCCGTTTCCCGTGGCCTGATCGCGCTTGCGCTTGGTATGGAAAACGGAGCGCCGATTGAAGGTGACCTGGAAAAACTTCAGCATTTTCAAAAGCGGGGTGTGCGCTACGTGACCCTTGCCCATTCGAAATCCAATCACATTTCTGATTCGTCTTACGATGAAAATCGACCCTGGGGTGGCCTGAGCCCTTTCGGGCGTGAAGTTGTGACCGAGATGAATCACCTTGGGATCATGGTTGATGTGTCACACCTGTCGGACGAAGCTTTTTATGACGTGCTTGAGGCGACAAAAACACCGGTGATCGCCAGTCATTCGTCCGCGCGACACTTCACGCCGGATTGGGAGCGCAATATGAGTGACGAAATGATTGTGGCGCTGGCGAACAACGGTGGAGTGATCATGATCAATTTCGGCTCAACGTTTCTGACCAAAGCTGCGCGCGAATGGCGCGATGAGTTTGGCATCCAGCGCGATGCGTGGTCCGAAGAAACTGGCCATGGCACCGATAGCCCCGAAGCGAAGGCCTTTGAGTTGACTTACCGGGAAAAGGTCCCGTTTCCGTATTCTGACGTGGCCGATGTCGCAGACCATTTTGATCATGTTATTGACCTGGTGGGCATAGAGCATGTTGGAATCGGTTCGGACTATGACGGCGTTGGTGACAGCCTTCCGGTTGGATTGAAGGATGTGGGAGGCTTTCCAAACCTGGTGGAAGAATTTCTGCGCCGTGGGTACTCCAGGGCGGATATTGAGGCAGTGCTTGGCGGCAACCTGATGCGCGTCTGGCGGGAAGTAGAACAATTTGCTGACTCGCATTCAGGCTAGACCTGCAAAGAGCCGGAGGCACTGATGGATTGGCCGATGGTGCTGGTCGCAGTTGCGGCTTTCCTCTCGGCTGGTCTGACCATGTACTCAGGCTTCGGGCTTGGCACGCTGATGCTGCCCGTTTTTGCTTTGTTTTTTCCGGTTGATGTTGCAGTAGTGGCCACTGCGCTGGTGCATGGCGCGAACAATGTTTTCAAAGTCAGCCTGCTGGGCCGTTATGCCGACTGGGGTGTGGTCGTACGATTTGGTGCCCCTGCGATCGTTGCAGCGATGTTTGGCGCTGCATCTCTGGGCTGGATTTCCCGGTTTGATTTCGAATTCGATTACCAGCTGGCAGGCTTAAGTGCCGAGATTTCCCCGGTCAAGGTCATCATCGGTTTCCTGATGCTGGCTTTCGCGTTCTTCGAGTTGTTGCCGCGATTCAGAAAAATCGAGTTTGATCAGCGATACCTGCCACTTGGCGGTGTGCTCTCAGGCTACTTTGGGGGGCTTTCCGGCCACCAGGGTGCTTTGCGATCGGCGTTTCTTGCAAAGGCAGGACTCACCACCGAGCGGTTTGTTGGCAGCAATGCGATCATCGGGTTTGCTGTCGACCTGACCCGTATCGTGGTCTACGGTTTGATGCTCTGGTACGCCGAGACCCGTTTCGGCGACTTTGAGGCATGGTCGCTGGTCATTGCCGGCTCTGTCGCTGCATTCGCCGGCGTCCTGGTCGCCAAACGCTTCTTGCACAAGGTCACGATGCACAGCATCCAGACGCTTGTGGGAATCCTGTTGTTCCTGGTAGCAATCGGGTTAATAGCGGGCCTGATATAGGTCGGATAATTGAAGCGCAACGGATATCCCCTCCAAAAACACGCTGTAAACCCGTCCATGGGCGCTTGGATGATT
>DATFLY010000005.1:0-12291 GCA_035267185.1 Lysobacterales bacterium
TTTCATGGTCAGCACAACTTTTGAACAACAGGCTGCTTTGCAGGTGGATTTACCGGAAGCCAGCTCAGTTGAAGCAACACCAGACAGACCTGACAAGCTCGAGTTTGTGATCGACCGGGAAGGACGAATGTATCTGAATGACCAGGCTCTGGTTAATAGTGAGGAACGTACCATTCGTGCCGCATTCACAGAAGCGGTGGGTGATGAACGTGAACTACCGATTATCCTGCGTGCTGACCGGAACACACCTCATCATTTCGTGGTCGCAGTAATGGATGCTGCCGCGGAACTTGGTTTCACAAATCTTTCCATTGCTGCCAATCGAGCGTCAGGGCAGGACAGCAGCGAGTGACGCTGTGCGAATGAACCTGTGCAAATGATCCTGTTCGAATGATTCTGTTTAGGGCACCGGCTGCCAAATCCCATGACTGACGAACCCATCAGCACTGGCAAAGAAGTTTTCAAACGCCTCTGGGGCTATACCCGTCGATATTGGCCGATGTTTACGGTCGGGATTGTGGGTGTCAGCCTGGATGCTGCCATGCAGGCCGCGTTTGTGAAGTTCATGGAGCCGCTGATTGATCGGGTATTCGTTGGCAAGGACGCTGAATTCGGATTGATACTTGCAGGCGGAATATTCCTGATCGCGATTATTCGCGTGATTGGTAACTTTGCCGGTGTTTATGGAATGGACTGGACGGGAAGAAAAGTGGTCGCAGACATGCGGCAGGACCTTTTCGATCGCTACGTCAGTCTTCCGGCTTCCTTTTATGACCAGTTCAGTGCAGGACAACTGATATCGAAACTGGCATATAACTCGGAGCAGGTTGCTCAGGCAGCTTCCACGGCGATTGTTGCTGCATTCCGTGATGTCATGCTGGTGATCCTGTTACTTGCCGTCATGCTGAGCAACAACGTGATGCTGACGCTGGTGATGTTGCTGCTGGTACCGATGATTGCGCTGCTTGTATCGGTCATCAGTAAGCGCTTTCGCAAAATCTCGCACCGAATCCAGGATTCGATGGGGGATGTCTCGCACGTCACCGAGGAAGCCGTTGTCGGGCACAAGGTGGTGAAGGTTTTCCAGGGACAGGAAGCAGAGCGACAACGATTCGCATCGGTTAACGACAAGACGCGGCGATTGCACATGCGCATGCTGGCCACGCATCTTGCCAGTTCGTCCATGCTTCAAATCACTGCGGGTCTGGCCATTGTTTTGCTGTTGTTTATTGCTACCCGCCCAAGCATTCTGAACGAGATTTCAGCAGGTACGTTTACTTCAATATTCTGGGCCATGGTTGGAACAATCCCGCCGCTCAAACGTCTCACCGCCGTGCAGTCCCAGCTACAAAAAGGCATTGCTGCTGCGGACAGTATTTTCCAGGTGCTGGATACGCCGGGAGAGCAGGATAGCGGCGACCTCAGGGTTGATCGGGTTCAGGGCAATATCACTTTTGACCAGGTCAGCTTCCGCTACAAGGATAGCGATGAGGCGGTGCTAAACGATGTCACACTGGAGGTGCCTGCCGGTAGCGTAACCGCCCTGGTTGGACCATCGGGAAGTGGCAAGACGACCCTTGCCGGACTGATTCCCCGGTTCTACCCCTACCAGAAAGGTCACATTCTGCTGGATGGGCGGGAGCTATCTGATTACGCACTGGACAACCTCCGCAGCCAGATTGCCCTGGTCAGCCAGGATGTCGTGCTGTTCAACGACACGGTCCGCGGAAACATTGCCTATGGCGCGTTGGCCAATGTCCCTGACGAAGAGGTGATACGCGCAGCACAAACGGCCCATGCGATGGAATTCATCGATCGATTGCCATCCGGACTGGATACAAGGGTTGGTGAAAACGGAACACTGCTTTCCGGTGGTCAGAGGCAACGGCTGGCCATTGCCAGGGCCCTTCTGAAGGATGCGCCAATCCTGATCCTGGATGAGGCCACCTCGGCGCTTGATAACGAATCCGAGCGGGTCATCCAGGCAGCGTTGTCTGAAGTGATGAAAAACCGCACAACGCTGGTGATTGCACACAGGCTTTCCACCATTGAAGGTGCTGACCAGGTGGTCGTCCTTGATCGGGGCCGGGTTGTCGAAGTGGGCACACACGATGAACTGATTGAAAAGGGAGGTGCTTATACTGTTTTGTATCAAAGCCAGTTGGCACCTGACATCATCCAGACAGACTAAGCGACGGAGGCCCGACGTTGCGCGCAGCGCTTGAATCCCGTTTGAATCAGATCTGGTATCGCCAGGAGCCGCCACCATGGTTCCTGCGCATGCTGGTGCCGCTGTATCGGCTGGTCTATTCATTCGATCAGAAGCGACACCTGAAAAACAGGGCGAGCGATCTTGAGGCCAAATGCATCATCGTGGTCGGCAATCTCACGGTGGGCGGAAGTGGCAAAACACCGTTGCTGATTCACCTGTGCGAATTGTTTAAAGCGGCGGGGTTTTCACCGGCAGTCATCAGCCGGGGGTACGGTCGCAAAGACAGTCATCAGCGTGTGGTCGGTCCGGATTCTGATCCGGAACTGGTTGGAGACGAGCCACTGCTGATTGCCCGCCGTTGTGGTGTTCCCGTCGTGGTGGGATCCAGTCGAATCAAAAGCGCCCGGCTTCTCTTCGCAAAAGGCTTTGACCTGGTGTTGTCGGATGACGGGCTGCAGCACAGACGATTACCGCGAGCCATTGAAATATGCGTGGTGGACGGACAACGGGGGTTCGGCAATGGGCTGATGCTTCCAGCAGGACCATTGCGAGAGGATCTTTCCAGGTTAGAAACAGTTGATCATGTTGTCATCAACGGCAGCGAACCGGCAGACGCAAAGCAGCCAGGCTTGCCGGACGGCATTCAATCAATTCGCATGGATATCCACGCAACAAAAGTTTATTCAATCGGTGAAAACCTTAGCTGGCGGTTGTCGCAGTTTTCCGGATGCCGTGTCTCGGCTGTGGCAGGAATTTCGAATCCGGACAGATTCTTTAGCCTGTTACGGCAGGCGCGAATTGAAGTCACCGAGCATGTTTTTCCTGATCATCACGAGTTCGGGCAGGAGGATTTTGAAAAACTTCCCGATGACCTTCCCGTTATCATGACCGAGAAAGATGCGGTGAAGTGCATGAAGCTCAAATTGAAGAATGCCTGGTATGTAAGCATCGAGGCTCATTTGCCGTCTGAATGGGAAGAAAGACTGATAAGGGAGGCCAGAGGAATTGTCCACGAAAGCTGATTACCGAATTGTTATTCCTGCCAGGGCTGCCTCTGAAAGACTGCCGGGAAAGCCTCTGCAGGATATTTGTGGCCAGACACTGCTTCAGCGAGTCTGGTCCTGCGCGGGGAAGTCTTCGGCTACAGAAATCATCATTGCAACAGACGATCAGCAGATTCAGAAAGCCGCAAAAGCATTTGGTGCCAGGGCGTTGATGACAGATTCAAACCACAATAGCGGAAGCGACAGAATTGCAGAATGCATGGAGCAATTGTCATGGCCTGATGACACCGTGGTTGTGAATTTGCAGGGCGATGAACCTGAGATGCCTGCGACATGCCTCGACCAGGTGGCAAACATGCTGATGGCTCATCCGGATGCTGATGCGGCCAGTCTTTACCAGTCAATTTCGTGCGAAAAGGAAATATCTGATTCAAATGCCGTGAAAGTTGTCGTAGATGAACAGGGCAGGGCGCTGTATTTCAGCCGCGCCGTCATACCGGCAGTGCGAGGACATGACTCCATAGAATCTGCTGTGAAGGCAGGTCAGTCTTGGAAACGACACATAGGGCTCTACGCTTACCGTGCCGGAGCCCTGCGGCACTTTACCAGCCTGCCACCTTCCCCCCTGGAAAAGTCTGAACGACTGGAACAACTACGTATCCTGGAATCCGGTGGCTTCATTGTGATGGCACATGCACTGGTGCCTGTGCCTGCAGGAGTCGACACTCCTGAGGACCTTGAGCGAGTGCGCCGCGCTTTTCAATGAGCAACAAGAACGAAGACCCGACTCCGGAAAGCAAAAGCACCGACGAACCGGGCTTTGACGGAAAAGCCTGCGCGGCAGATCTGCCCACTCGTCCTGGCGTCTATGTCATGCGTGATGAGTCAAGCAAGACACTTTATGTGGGAAAAGCGAAGAACTTGCGTAAACGGGTCAGCAGCTATTTTGACGCCCGGCCGAAGGTTGACCGGATCATGCGCATGGTTGCCCAGGTCAGTTCAATCGAAATCAGTATTACCAGGACCGAGGGGGAGGCCCTGCTGCTTGAGAATGAGTGGATAAAATCGCTCAAGCCACGCTACAACATTCTCCTGCGAGACGATAAATCCTATCCATGGATCGTGCTGACCACCAATCATGAGTATCCGGCAATCGCCTTTCACCGGGGTGCACGTGATTCAAAAAAGCAGTACTTTGGCCCGTTCCCCTCGGCCGGTGCAACCCGTGAGTCGATCAACCTGATACAGAAACTTTTCAGGATCAGGAATTGCCAGGACAGTTATTTTGCGCATCGCCGAAGGCCGTGTCTGCAATACCAGATTCGCCGATGTACAGCGCCCTGTGTCGATTATGTCGATCCTGAAGAGTACGCCGCACAGATCGATGATGCACGACTGTTCCTGCAGGGCAAAAGCCGGTCCGTGATTGAGCGATTAATTCAGCGAATGGAGTCGGCGGCGAATACCCAGGACTACGAGGCCGCGGCAATGTACCGCGATCAGATCAAGGCATTGCAGCAGATCCAGGCGCAGCAGTTCGTTTCAGATGGTGGTGGTGATATTGATTTCATTGCCCTGGCAATGGAAAAGGGCAAGGCATGTGTACAGGTTGTCTCTTTCCGGGGCGGTCGCAACCTGGGTCAGCGCGGTCATTTTCCGACCCAGACCCAGGGGCGTGATGAGCAAGAGGTCATGGCAGCTTTTCTTGGGCTTTATTACCAGCAACGACAACCGCCATCCCAACTGGTGACCTCACATGATTTTGAGAACAGGCAATTGATGGAAGAAGCCTTTTCAGAATCATCCGGAAAGAAAATTCGAATTCAACCAAGATCCCGGGGTGACCGCCGGAAAATGGTTCAGATGGCTCAGCGGAACGCAGCTCATGCGCTTAAGCTCAGGCTGGCAAGCATGAGCAACACGGCTGCCCAATACGATGCCCTGACTGAAACCCTGGCGCTGGATCAGCAGCCCGCAACCGTGGAATGTTTTGATATCTCCCACACAGCGGGTAACCAGACGGTCGGCGCCTGCGTGGTTTTCGATGCCAATGGCCCGGTCAAATCACTCTACAGGCGCTATAACCTCAGAAACATCAAGCCAGGGGATGATTATGCAGCCATGCACCAGGTGCTTTCGCGTCGTTACAGCAGGATGACCTCGGCCAAAGAGAGCCTGCCTGATCTGATCATTATCGATGGCGGAAAGGGACAGCTCACACAAGCCATTGATGTACTGGCCGAACTGGGAATTACAGACGTACCACTGGTTGGCATAGCAAAGGGTCCATCGAGACGCGCCGGCTTCGAGGACTGGGTGTTGCCGAATGGGAAGTCCATTCAGCCAGGACCGGAGTCACCGGCATCGCATCTTGCCCAGGCCATTCGCGACGAGGCACATCGATTTGCCATCACGGGCCACAAGGGCAGGAGACAAAAAGCTGCCCTGAAGTCCAGCCTTGAGGAAATTGATGGAATCGGACCCAAACGACGTCGGGCCCTGTTGACGCATTTTGGGGGGCTACAAGGCGTTCGAAAAGCCGGAGTCGAGGAACTGGCAAGTGTTCCCGGCTTCAATGAAGTACTGGCCAGGGAAGTCTATCGGGCCCTGCATTGAAAAATAAGCAAGGAATGTATTCCAGCCTTCGCGCATCTGCGATAATGTGGCACTGAGCATCTGTTATTAACGCTTCCGGCTTATTGTTACCCATCCCATGACCATGACGACGCCCACATTGCTGACACTGATTCGAATCGGCCTGATTCCGGTCCTGGTGTTGCTGTTTTATCTGCCAATGTGGTGGTCAAACATAGCCTGTGTGGTCGTATTTGTTCTGGCCGCAGTGACAGACTGGGCAGATGGATTTATTGCAAGGCGCATGGGGCAGATGTCGACATTCGGCGCTGTGCTCGACCCGCTGGCGGACAAGCTGATGGTGGCCACGGCGTTAATTCTGCTGGTTCAGCGACAGGAGACTTACGAGATCATTTTTACCCTCTCTGCTGCGGTCATTGTTGGGAGGGAAATTACCATTTCTGCGCTTCGGGAATGGATGTCTGATGTTGGCGAAAAAGCGCGGGTCACGGTTTCCTGGGTGGGCAAGGTCAAGACCGGGTTCCAGATGACGGCCATTGGATTCCTTCTTTATCACGACGACCTGCTGGGACTACCCATTGCCCTGATCGGCGAGGTTCTGCTGTACACGGCTGCGGCACTGACATTGTGGTCCATGTATAGCTACCTGCGATCAGCCTGGCCGGTGATCAGCGATTCCCGATATCACCAGACCCACCAGACCACCTCCAAACAGGAAGCCATGCAGGAAGTCGAAGAGAAAGAAGATACACCCAACAAAGACGGTTCAGTTTCATGAGTGAAATCAGCAAACGAAGGGAAACCCCAACCGTGAGTATTGGTGGTGTGCGTGTCGGGAGCCAGAATCCGGTGGTGGTCCAGTCGATGACCAATACCGATACCGAAGATGTGAAATCAACAGCCAAACAGGTCGCTGAACTCGCCCGGGCTGGTTCTGAGCTGGTTCGAATCACAGTGAACACCCTCAAGGCTGCAGAGGCAGTTCCGGCCATTGCTGAACGGCTTCAGATGATGTCCTGTGATGTCCCTTTAATAGGGGATTTTCATTACAACGGTCACACACTGTTGGAAAAAGTACCCGAATGCGCGGAAATTCTTGCCAAGTATCGGATTAACCCCGGAAATGTCGGTTTTGGGCGGAAACGGGATGACCAGTTTGCCACCATCATCGAGCAGGCTCTTGAGTACGACAAACCTGTTCGAATCGGCGTCAACTGGGGCAGCCTGGACCAGAAGTTGTTGTCCAGGCTGATGGATCAGAATGCAGCGCTTGACGAGCCAAGGGATGCAACCGAGGTTATGCGGGAAGCACTGGTTGTCTCTGCCCTTGAAAGCGCAGCACAAGCCGAATCAATCGGCATGGCACACGAACAGATTATTCTCTCCTGCAAGGTCAGTGCTGTTCAGGATTTGATCGCGGTATACCGAACATTGGCTGGACGGTGCGACTATCCGCTCCACCTCGGTCTCACCGAGGCTGGCATGGGAAGCAAGGGGATCGTGTCCTCAACTGCAGCCCTTGCGGTCCTTTTACAGGAAGGAATTGGCGATACCATCCGGATTTCCCTGACACCGGAGCCAGACCAGTCGCGAACCGATGAGGTCATCGTGGCTCAACAGGTGTTGCAAAGCATGGGCTTGCGGGCATTTACCCCGATGGTCACGGCCTGCCCGGGCTGCGGCAGAACAACCAGTACGTTTTTCCAGTCCCTGGCAAAAGATGTCGAGGGGTTCGTTCGTGAACGAATGCCGCACTGGAAGCGTGAACATGAAGGTGTTGAACGGCTGTCACTGGCGGTGATGGGCTGTATCGTCAACGGGCCGGGTGAGAGCCGCCATGCTGATATTGGAATCTCCCTTCCCGGAACCGGGGAAACACCTGCAGCACCCGTATTTATTAATGGTGAGAAGGCCGTCACTTTGCGCGGAGAGAATGTTAACCAGGAGTTTCTCGAACTGATTGAAGATTACGTAAAAGAGCATTACCCATCACGTTCCAGTGGCTCTGGCACGCAAGAGTGACTGCATCGTGACCTCCCAGGCCGAGTCGGCTGATATCAATGTCCTCTACCAGGAATCAGTTCAGGATGTCGAAGCTGAAATCGATTTCGTGGAAGAAACCTGGTCTGAACTCAGGAAGCGGCCGGCTGAACTCTTACGCGAGGATTTTTGTGGCACGGCGAATACGGCTTGTGAATGGACCCGTCGCGATGAAAACCATTACGCAATCGGCGTGGATCTGGATGAAGATGTCCTGCAATGGGGGGAACTCAACAATATTTCGCAGTTGAGCGTTGAAGAGCAGGCGCGTATTTCGCTTGTGCATGATGACGTTGCTTCCTCGGATGTTGAAATAGCCGACATCGTCCTGGCAATGAACTTCAGTTATTACCTTCTGATGGAACGAGCTGAATTGCTTGAGTACTTCGAAAGTGTGCATGCCGGGCTCGCCGAGGACGGCATTTTCTTTCTCGACGCTTATGGCGGCTATGACGCGCCAAGAGTCCTTGAGGAAGAACGCGAGTGTGATGGATTTACCTATATCTGGGACCAGGCCTCGTTCAACCCGATCGATTCCAGGATGAACTGCAAAATTCATTATGCGTTTCCTGATGGTTCACGGATCGATGGTGCGTTTGATTACTACTGGCGCTTGTGGACGCTACCCGAAATACGTGAATTGCTCGACGAGGCAGGATTCAGCCAGGTCGATATTTACTGGGAAGGAACGGACGAGGAAAGTGGCGAAGGAAACGGAATTTTCGAACCTGCAGAGTCGGGCGATCCCGATCCTGGTTGGGTCTGCTATATCGTCGCTCAGGTTTGAACAGGGGCCACTAGTGGCATCCTGACACCGCCTGATTCAATTTCATTGAAGCTGACATCTCCAGGCGCACGAACAACGATAAACACCGTTGTATCTTCCGTTGTCCCTGCAAAATCAACGATAGACCCCGAGTGGGCCTTTCCATCCTCTGTAAACACCTGTACTTCACCACCGATCACGAGTTTCGATTCATTTCTGATCCGAATCGCCACCGAGCGCCGTTTCAGCTTGCCAAGGTAGTGAACACGCGCGATGACTTCCTGGCCGGGGAAACATCCCTTACGAAAACTCAGGGCCTGAATGTTTCCCAGTCCCAGCATTTGAGGCAGGAACTGATCACTGGTTTCACTGTTGAGCCAGACGATTCCTGAATTAAGTTCATTCCGGCGCCACTCTTGTAGCAGGGCCTTGTCCCGACGGTCTGTATCTTCAACCAGGCCGTATGTCAGGCTTGTGCCTTTTGGAGACGCAAAAAGCGGCGATTCCGGTTTGTCGCCTGCAATGACTCCTACGGCTGATTTATTGCTTTCGTTGATCGAGACCCTGGCGCGCAGAATAAAACGCCCAAGTTCATCCAGAAGGGCACCCATCAGGTCCCGTGATGCCACCAGGTAAAAGTCCTTTTTGTGCCTGAGAACCAGAATGACAGCCAGCACATTGCCGGATGGGCGGCAGTATGCAGAAAAGCAGGCCTGGCCATCTGTAAGCCCGGTCAGGTCGGCTGTTAGCTGCGCCTGCAGGTAATCTCCAGCGTCCTCGCCTGAGACTTTTGCAACCGTTAAATGATCTAGTTTGATCTGACTCATAAAAGCATCCTTTATAAAGCGATATTCTATCTGAGCTGATAAACTCAGGTGACCTTGAATCTGCTGATCTGACTCAGTAGGCTTGCACGGTTGCCGGGCCGTAATCTGACTGGCTCTCGGGAAAAATGAACCATATGAATTCCAAACAACGTCCGATTTCTCCTTTCATGTTGGGGCCTTATTACAAACCCCAAATCACATCGGTTCTATCAATACTCCATCGAATCACCGGGGTGGTGCTGATCATCGTTGGTGCACCTTTACTGCTGTGGTGGCTGGTGGCGCTGGGGCAGGGTGCTGAATCGTATGCTGCCATGCAGGAGTCGCTAGGTGGCATACTGGGAAGGCTTGCCTCCCTGGCGATCAATTTCAGCCTTAGTTTTCACTTTTTTAACGGCATTCGGCACCTTTTCTGGGATGCAGGGATGGGCCTGGAAATCCAGTCTGCTCGAACAAGCGGTTGGGCAGTGGTTATTTTATCGGTGGCACTGACCGCAACTTTGGGAGTGATCACACAATGAGCATTGTTAACCCCCTGGCAAGAGCACGTGGACACGGCAGTGCAAAGCAAGGTGTTCACCATTGGTATCTGCAACGAGCGACCGCAGTTCTATTAACTGGACTGGTGGTCTGGTTGCTATACGCGGTCAACACACTTTCTGGCGCAGGGTATGAGTCAGCGTTGAGCTTTTTGTCTTCACCTTTCAATGCGGCAGCTGCACTGCTACTGACCTTTGCTGGCCTCTACCACGCCATGTTGGGATTGCAGGTGGTGATCGAGGATTACGTCCATTCCAGGGGCCTGGAGATTGCTCTCCAGTTCGTCGTCAAGGGTGGCTGCTACATCGGTATGGTCATCAGCACAATTTACATTTTGCAAATCGCGATCGCATAAAAAGGCAGCTGTTTCTTTTATGAGCAAATCCTACGAAATCACGGAACACACCTACGACGTTGTCGTCGTCGGCGCCGGAGGGGCAGGACTGCGTGCCACCATGGGTGTGGCTGCAGCCGGACTGTCGACTGCCTGCATCACCAAGGTGTTTCCGACTCGCAGTCACACGGTAGCCGCACAGGGTGGAATGTCAGCCGCGCTTGGAAACATGGGCGAAGATGACTGGCGTTGGCATATGTATGACACCATCAAGGGTTCCGACTGGCTCGGCGACCAGGATGCAATCGAATACATGTGTCGTGAAGCCGTCCCTGCCGTGGTCGAGCTGGAACATTACGGGGTTCCGTTTTCCCGCACTGAAGACGGCAGAATATACCAAAGGCCTTTTGGCGGCATGACCACTCACTTTGGCGAAGGCACCGCTCAAAGAACGTGTGCTGCTGCAGACAGAACCGGACATGCGATCCTGCACACGCTTTACCAGCAGTCGCTCAAACATGATGCAACATTCTGCATCGAGTACCTGGCCATTGATCTCCTGATGGATGATGAGGGCGCCTGTCGGGGCGTGCTTGCCTGGGACCTGGCCGATGGCAGTTTGCACCTGTTTAAGGCGCAGGCTGTGATTCTGGCCACTGGAGGTTATGGTCGCAGCTACTTCTCCTGCACATCTGCCCATACTTGCACGGGCGATGGCAACGGAATGGTCCTGCGAGCAGGACTACCACTCCAGGATATGGAGTTTGTGCAGTTCCATCCGACCGGCATTTATGGAGCCGGCATGCTGATTACAGAGGGTGTGCGGGGAGAAGGCGGATACCTGACAAACTCGGAAGGCGAACGTTTCATGGAGCGTTACGCGCCCAACGCCAAGGATCTTGCATCACGGGACGTGGTCAGCCGTTCCATGACCATCGAAATTCGCGAGGGCAGGGGAGTTGGCGCAAAGAATGACCATATTCACCTGAATCTCCAGCATCTTGGCTCTGATGTGATTCATAAGCGCCTGCCCGGGATTGCCGAATCTGCCCGGATTTTTGCTGGTGTCGATGTGGACAAGGAGCCCATTCCGGTATTGCCAACTGTGCATTACAACATGGGTGGAATTCCTACCAATTACATGGGTGAAGTCGTAACGCTTGCTGGCGACAACCCGGATACCGTGGTTCCAGGATTGTTTGCCATCGGCGAAGCAGCCTGCGTTTCGGTTCACGGCGCCAATCGCCTGGGTTCAAATTCGCTTCTTGATTTGATTGTCTTCGGGCGTGCTGTTTCACACCGATGCGCAGAAGTCATCAAGCCAGGTACGCGGCACCCAAAAACGGACCAGGCGAAACTGGACGCGATGCTGTCTGAATTTGATGGCTTGCGTCATGCCGAAGGTGAATTGACAACCTCGGAAATCCGGGCGCAAATGCAGGAGACCATGCAGAACAATGCAGCAGTTTTCCGGACCGGAGAGGTTCTTGAAGAAGGTTGCAAGCTGATTGATGATGTTAACGACTCATTTTCGAAAGTGAATGTCAGTGATCGTTCTCTGGTTTGGAATTCAGACCTGGTTGAAACCCTGGAATTACGCAATTTGTTGGGCAATGCAGTCACGACCATGGTGTCTGCCGAGAACCGGAAAGAGAGCAGGGGTGCCCATGCCCGTGAAGACTTTCCGGACAGGGATGATGAGAACTGGATGAAACACACCCTTTCCTGGATGAATGCAGACGGCGATGTGAAAATTGATTACAGACCGGTTCATATGAATACACTGACCGATGATGTCGAGGTGGTCCCACCCAAGGCAAGGGTTTACTGATGGCGCAATTTCAGCTTCCAAAAAATTCCAGACCACAGAAAGGCGAACATTTTGCTGCGCCGGAAGGTGCGTCAAACATCAAGAGTTTTCACGTTTATCGATGGAATCCGGATGAGCCAGGCAACCCGACCGTCAACCAGTA
>DATFLY010000006.1:0-41365 GCA_035267185.1 Lysobacterales bacterium
GATTCCCAGAAACCCTGGGCTGAGGCTGTGGCAGTTAAAGATGGAGTCATCACCTACGTGGGCGATGAAGCAGGCGTCTCGGCCCACATCAATCAAGAAACAGAAGTGATCAGCATTGGCGAAGGCATGCTGATGCCAGGTTTCCACGACGCCCACATGCATCCTATGGCCGCAGGTACCACCTATCTTCGTTGCCCACTTGATGGCCTGTCCTGGCCGGATGAAGTATTGAGACGCCTTTCTGAATGTGAGCAACCGCTTGAGAAGGGCGAATGGCTGCGGGCTACCGGCCTGGAATCCAGCATACTTGAGAGGCAGGGGCCAGGTATGAAATTGCTTGATGATGTATCTGCAGGTCATCCGGCTTTGATTACAGGCCAGCATGGATTCGATGCATGGGTCAATTCAGATGCCATGAAAATTGCGCAGGCCGAGGCGACGCAAGATCAGCTCGCTGGAGAAGCATTTGTTCGTGAACCAGAAAGTGGAGAGCTCACTGGTGTTTTGCGTCAGAAGGCTTTCAGCATCGTTTGGCGACAGGCAACTCAATACTCACAGCGAGCATTACTGGAAGGCCTCAGGCTTGCCTCGCAATATGCCAACAGTCTCGGGATCACATCGGCTAGCGAATCTGCAGCTTTTCCCGATCATTGGAAAGCTTATCGTCAGGCGGATCAGGCTGGTGAAATGACATTGCGGGTACAGGCCGCTTTGCGTTGGGAGCCAGAGATGGGAAAAGACCAACTGGTGGCATTTGAGAAGATGCGTGAACAGGCAAACGGGCCATTGTTTAAGTCGAATACAATCAAATTGTTTATTGATGGCGACAGTTTGTTCTCGGATGCCAGCGTGCTGGATCCTTATGAAAGTGACGGAGGCTTTGGCTTTTCAAACTATGAAGAACAGCTGCCAGGACTTGTTACGTTTCTGGATTCTGCAGGATTCGATTTGCATATGCATGCTTATGGGGATCGCGCAGTGCGTAACGCGCTGGATGCCATTGAAATCGCAATCCGGACCAATCCTCCCAGGGAGCGTCGTCACCAGCTGGCCCATATTGCACTGGTACATGCCGACGACCTGCCCAGATTTGAAGAGCTGGGTGTTACAGCAAACATTCAGCCGCTGTGGGCCTGGATGAGTGATGAGCGGCGCGAGGAATGTGCAGGTTTGGGGCAAGCTCGATGTGATCGTCTTTTTCAGTTTCGTGACCTTTTCGATTCCGGAGCAAGGGTGGTGGCTGGAAGTGACTGGATTTCAGAATCCATGAGCCCGCTTTACAACATCCAGATCGCACTGACCCGGCAGCCGCCGGGTGAGGGTGGTCCGCCGTGGCATCCTGAGCAGCGCGTCACGCTTGAGGAAATGCTAAGCGCCTATACCATCAATGCCGCCTGGCAGGCAGGTCAGGAAGATGTGTCAGGTTCAATCGAAGTCGGAAAAGCCGCTGACCTGATTGTGCTGGATCGCAATCTGTTTGAAGTGAATCCGATGCAATTGAAAGACGTCAGGGTTCTAAGGACTTTCCTTGAAGGTGAGAAAGTTTATTCCCTGCATCAATGACGCCGGCATTCAGGCCCTGATCGAATCTTGATGCAAACGCCTGCAAAATTCTTATCTTCGCGCCCCTGGAGCAATAAGAAGGCGCAGTTCAGGTCCTTGGTTTTGGACTGGCGGTAAATTGGTGAAGCGCCATCCCAACCAGCATGGCAATCACGAATATCACCACTTCCCAGCGTCCCAGAGCGAGGCCGCTGATTGCAGGGCCGGGGCACAGGCCGATTAATCCCCAGCCGACACCAAAAAGGATGGCGCCACCCACCAGTCGTGCATCGATATTCCGTTTTGCTGGTGCTGGGAAATTTTCAGCGAACACTGGCTGATTTCGCTGGACAGCCAGGCGCCAGGCAATTGCCATGACCAACAGTGCACTGGCCATCACAAGGGCAAGGCTGGCATCCCATTGCCCGAATACATCCAGAAAACCGAGCACTTTGGCGGGGTCTATCATGCGCGAGATTGTCAGACCTGCACTGAAGATGATACCGGCGATAAAAGCCACCATTGACTGGCGCATTTCAGGCCAAACCATGTCGAATGATGTAAACGGTTGCGACACCGGCCAACATAAAGATCAACGTTGCGACAATTGAACGGGTGGACCACCTGGAGATCCCACATACACCGTGACCGCTTGTACAGCCCGAGCCCAGTCTTGTGCCGAATCCAACCAATAGGCCACCGGTGATCAGTGACGGCACATCATTTTCGATGGTAATGGCCGCAAGCTGACCCGTCAGCACCTGAACCACCAATGGCCCTGCAACCAGGCCGGCGATGAAGGCGATCCGCCAGCCACGATCTCCCTTCACCGGTTTGGAAAGGCTACCAATGATGCCGCTGATGCCTGCGATTTTTCCGTTAATAATCAGCATCATGGCAGCTGCAAATCCAATCATTGCACCGCCGATGATTGCCGGGATGGGTGTGAAGTTATGCATTTGACCTATTCCGGATAGCCAGAAAAACAGGGAATCTTCGCCTCACTGCAGGACCACGATGTCTTCGAATCCTGGAAAATCCTTGCCTGGGGTTTGATATTCGGTTCCACATCGAGCGTGCCCGCCGGGATAAAAACCACTTCAAACTCAGGTACTTCGCGCGGGAGTGGTCCGCCGCAGGTATTGCAAAAAGTGCGGGAAAATCTCTTTGCTTCGGGAAGCATGAAGGTGCTGATCTGGCTGGTGTCACCGGTCCACTCAATGCTTTCACCTTTGACGAATACATTTGAAGCATGCCCGGTACCTGAGGATTTCCTGCAGCGCGAGCAATGACAGTGAAAAAAGCGGATGGGTTCGCCAATTAGCTTGTAGCTCAAGGCGCCACAAAGACAAGATCCTGTGAGTACCTGTTGGGGCATTTTGTTTCCCTCCGATGTCAGACATTAGCTGCTGTGGCAAGATTGCAGTTTACACCCGAATTTCTGGGCACTGGCTACACCTTGCAGGGGCGAATGGTTTGAACCTGGTAGAAATTCCCGATGACGTTTTCAAAATGGCTGCGCAAATCATCCGCGACGGCTTTGATCGGCATTACGATTTGTTCAGAACCTATTGTGCAAAAGCCCGGCAATGCTTTGAAAATGGCGAGTGGCAGAAGGCCAGCCAGATTAACCGCGAGCGAATCGAGAGCTACGAACTGCGAGTGGATGAAACGGTAGAAGCCCTGGAAAAGAGTTTTGAAAGCGAAGCACGCAACAGCGATGCCTGGCCCAGGATCAAGCGAGCTTATATCGGGCAGTTAATGGATCACCTGCAGGCCGAGTGTGCAGAGACGTTTTACAACTCTGTAGCCTGTCGCGTGCTTCGCCGTGAGTACTACAACAACGACCATATTTTCTGGCGCCCTGTGCTCAGCACAGAACACCTGGATGGCAGTCAGCCTTCTTATCGTGGTTACTATCCGGGCAAAAAGGGAATGAGACGGTGTTTGCTTGCCATTCTGACCCGGCCGGGACTGAACAATCCTTTTGAAAATCTCAGGGGTGATGTGCGCCGGCTTGAGCGGGCCATTCGTAAAGGCCAGGGTCGCAAGTGGAAGCGGGAATCCAACTACCAGGTACATATACTGAGCTCGCTGTTTTTCAGGAACAAGGCCGCATATATCGTTGGTCGGACAATTAACGGTGATGTGATCACTCCGTTTGTTATCCCGCTTCTGCAAAATGACAAGGGCGAGCTTTTCGCTGACACCCTGATCGATCGACGCAAGGACTCGGCCATCCTTTTCAGCTTTGCGCGCGCCTACTTTTTTGTTGATATGGAAGCGCCATCAGCCTATGTAAAATTTCTGCGCTCTTTCATGCCTGGCAAATCCATGGTTGATCTATACGCCATGCTGGGCCTGCAAAAACAGGCCAAAACGCTGTTTTACCGTGGATTGCAATATCACCTGGACCACTCGCGGGATCATTTCGAAATCACACCGGGCATCCCGGGCATGGTCATGCTGGTGTTCTACCTGCCCTCGCATGATTTTGTTTTCAAAGTCATTCGCGACAAGTTTGCCCCCCCAAAGGCGATCAGTCGTGAGGAGGTCAAGGAAAAGTACCACCTGGTGAAGATGCATGATCGCGTGGGCCGCATGGCCGATACGCTTGAGTATTCAAACGTGGCCATACCCATCAACAGGATTGACCCTGATTTGCTGGAGCAACTCAGGAGTGAAACCTCACTGAACATCGAGATCGACGATGATCTGCTAATTCTCAGGCATGTATATATTGAGCGACGCATGGAGCCGCTCGATCAGTACCTTGTTGGATTAAAGGGAGGGCGGCGCAAACGAGCGATTCGGGAATACGGACAGGCGATCAAGGACCTGGTCAGTGCCAATATCTTTCCAGGCGATATGTTTAAGAAGAACTTTGGTGTCACCCGAACGCGGCGTGTCGTCTTCTACGATTATGACGAAATCTGCTACGTCACCGACTGCAATTTTCGAAAGATTCCGCCCGCCAGGGACTACATGGACGAAATGGCGCCATCCGGCTGGTACTCGACCGCGGAAGATGATGTCTTTCCCGAAACATTCGGCCCCTATTTTTTTGCCATTCAAAAAGATCTTAACTACTTCAAGAGGTATCACGGTGAATTGCTGGAAGCCAACTGGTGGAAGGCTCAGCAGGAAGAAATTCGCAATGGCCGCCCGGCTGATATCTTTCCTTATCGCCAGAAAATTCGATTTGAGCGACGATGACTGACTGGACTTTTCTGCCGGGTGTGTACAGATGCGTTCGGAGCATGGCTTAGTGGTTGTATTATCCTCGGCGCCAGGCACATTTATGCTGGCGCAATAAGGAACCAATGGATTGATTCAGAAAATACTGATAGCAGTCGTGCTGAGTTTTGTTTTTCTGACCGCGCTGGGCCAGGAAGCGGATAAACGTGGCTGGGAGGTCACGCCACCTAAACCATACCAGGGAAAACTCAACTCCCTGGCGCTGCTGAATATCCGCAACGCTGAGCTGGATACAGTCATTGAAGGGCTCCAGTCGCCCTGGGCTATGGAGTTCGTGAATCCTGACGAACTGCTGATGACAGAATTTGCCGGGCGTTTGTTGCGCGTCAATTTAAAAACCGGCGAAAAAACAGTCATTTCCGGTGTTCCTGTGGTTGCCAATGACCGGCAACAAACGGGCTTGCTGGATGTCGAGTTACACCCGGATTTTGAAAACAACCAGCGCCTGTACCTAAGCTATTCGCAAGCTGATCCGGACAGTGGCAAGTACTATCTCACTGCCGTGGCCACCGCATTACTGAAAGATGATGCGCTCGAAGAACTGGAAGTCATTGTTGAAGCAGGACCGCACGGATGGTCACCATCCAACTTTGGCGGCGCCCTGGAGTTTGACAATTCGGGCCACCTTTATGTCTCGATTGGTGATCGCTCCGAGGTGGGTTTTGTGCAGGATCCGGCGCGGTTTGAGGGCAAAATTCTGCGCATGAATGACGATGGCAGTGCCCCTGCAGATAATCCATTTGCGGATGTGGCTGCCACCCGCGGGCTGGTTTACGCATTGGGTGTTCGCAATCCGCAGGGATTGTATTTCGATTGGGTTTCCGGCCGGCTTTTTGAGTCTGAGCACGGACCGAAAGGTGGTGATGAGGTCAACGTCATTGAAGCCGGAGCAAACTACGGCTGGCCCGATGTCAGCTATGGTCTGAACTACACCTGGCAACCATTTCCCCATGGAACGCATAAAGAAGGCACACAACAACCGCTTTATCACTACCTTCCGTCAAGAGGCATCTCCTCCATTGAAATGTACCGTGGCGACATGTTTCCTGAATGGGATGGTGATCTGCTGGTGGCGGCCCTGCGAGGGCATAACCTAAGCCGACTTGATCTCGACGGGGATGTGGTTCGTTCCGAAACGCCATTTCTAAATGAGGTAAACCGCCGCATTCGGGATCTGAAGGTTGCCGAAGACGGTTCGATTTACATTCTGGCTGAACAGGAACCGGACAATCCCACAGGCGGTGTCCTTCTTCGGCTTCATCGCTCAGCCGCAGAGCCCATCGTCGAGGCGCCAACCGCCGGGAAAGATGTTTACGAAATGGTTTGCGCCGGCTGCCATGATGTTGGTGCTGCGGATGCGCCCAGGCTGGGCGTTCAGGAAGACTGGCTGGAGATTCTGAGGCAACCCCGGTCGCTCACCCTGGAGCGCACGCTTGAGGGTTACCAGGGGATGCCAGCCCGTGGCCTGTGCTACATCTGTAATGACCAGCATCTTGAGTCAGCGCTTGACTACATGCTTGAGCAATCCAGTGAAAAGCCTGCGAATTAGTGTGGGGTGACCTGGGTACGCCAGCCGCGGGGCGTCATACCAAAATAACTCTTGAACCGGCGGTGAAAGGCCGACCGGTTTGTAAATCCCACTGCCTGCGACACCTCTTCTGTTGAAATGTCCATGGCTTCCAGCAGCCTGGCTGCGGCTTCCATTCTTATTTCTCCCAGGTATCGCAAAGGTGTTGTGCCGTACGCTGCCGAAAAGATGCGCACAAAATGATGACGGGCAATGCAGGCCTCGCGGGCGAGCGCACCGAGACTCAGCGTGCTGTCATCATAGGCATCGTTCATAAGGGCCACGGCCCTTTTCAGTCTTCTGCAAAGCTCCTCGCGTGTTGTCCTTTTTACCGAGTCCAGCTGGTCGGGTCGTCGGGCATCAGCGTTCTGGGTTGCCAGCAGTTCGGCAGCCACCATGGCTGCTTGTTCCTCGGCGTTTTCAGATGCATCAGAGCTGGCCTGAGCGGCCCGGGTCAACACATTCAATCGCATCATCATCTGCCTGCCGGGTTTAAACAATCCGGTGGCAATGACAGATTCTTCCCTGTCTTCGGGACATTCGTCATCCAGCACGCGCTGATTCAATGAGCGCGTCATGGCCCTTGGAAAAACAATCATTGAGGACATGAACGGAAGTTCACTATTGGCTGTGTAGGCGTAGCGTTCATTTTCACCGATGGCGAGCACCGCCCCTGACGTCAGATGGATGGTGTCGTGGCCCAGGAACTCGTAGGTCTCCGTGGCGCCGGCACACCAGCAGATCGCTGCCACGCTCCACGCCGGATCAAATGAATCCGAAAGCCCGTACGACTGGCTGCTTACTGTTCCACTGAACACCGAACCTTCAGTTGCGCAACGGCGATAGTAGTCAGTCAGGCCTGGCTCATCAGGCCCAGGCGGTTTGTTAAGAAGCATCATTGTTGCGTTTTCGACTCTTTTTGTTGCCCGGATTGCTAATTTCCCGAAAAACAGCCCTCAATTGAGGCGCTTACGCTTCAGAAATACTAACTTAGTAAATGACCTGGGTGCGCGCGTGCCTGGCTGTGTTTCGCCAGGCAGAACAGGCGGTGCGATACAAGGAATACAACACGGGAGTCTGCGATGAATTTGCCAAAGTTAAATTTTCTGACGCGATTGGCGTTAGCAGCTGCATGCATGACATCAGGAGTATCCATGGCTGATAAATCAAACACCTGGGGTGATGCCCTGGGTTCGGAAATAACCCCGGAGTGGAACAACCCGGATCACAGGGCTTTTGATTTCTGGGTTGGTGAATGGGAAATGACCTGGCGGGGCAGGCAGCCGGACAATTTCCACTTTGATGAGGACGGCAGCGTCACCCGCCAGCGTGTCTTTCCGATCCTGGGTGGCAAGGCCCTGGTTGAGCTGGCCTGGGCAATAGATGCGAACGCCGATGAGCCCAGCCAGCGTGGTTTTTCCATTCGTTACTACGATGAAAAACGCGAAAAGTGGGTGATGGCGCAAAACTGGCCAGGTCCGGGAAATCCAGGCTATGCCTTTCTCGACCAGCTGATCGGGTTTAAAGACTTTAACCGTTTTAGTATGTACTCAGCCATTCGTCGACCACAGCAGGATGGTTCTTATCAGTATGGACATCGCCGTTATAATTTCGCCGATATCAGTGATGGCTCATTCCGTTGGGATGGATCTAACACGTATGATGATGGCCAGACCTATATGACCTGGAATGTTGTCGACGCGACGCGAATTCGTCCGTTGGATCAATTCGGTGCTGCGGGAACTTCCTGGCCCGGTTACATCGGCGGCCAGCTTTGCACAGATGAGCCCAATGGCGCCTATGACCATATCGAGGGCTCATGGGCGGGCACGCTTGAAGAGCCTGGCAACAGCAAAAAGGTGACCATGAATGCCGGGCGATTGCTGGATGGGTGTGCTGTTGCCCTGGCAGTCAATATCGAAGGTGGCCGGCAAATATTTTCGACCCTGAGTTTTGAACCGCGATCAGGCAACTGGATCATGTTTACCCTCGATAATCGACCGGGCATGGGTCACGTCTACTTCTGGTCGCCGGATGCCGGCGAAGGCGCAACATTCCACCAGGCGCCGGGCCTTTCCATCAAAAATGACCAGGAATTGTATGTCCTGGATGAAAATTTCGATGCCACTGCTGCACGGACTCGTTTGATCTGGCAAAAAGTGGAATCCGACAGAATCGTGATTGAGCGACAGCATCGCTCGGACGAGGGTAGCAATTGGGAAACGGGAGCAACCTACTCGTTGAACAGGGTAGGCGGAGAATGACTATGAAAATCATCTTGAAATGGGCCATGACCATCGCGGTTGTGGCGGTATCCTCATGCGTCCAGGCACAAAACATTGAAGACGCCAATGCACTTTACGCCGAGAGCGAGTGGGGAGAGGCTGCGGTTGCCTATGAAGCGATCGTTGAATCCTCGCCCGAAGACAGCGCGGCCTGGTTTGGTCTCGCTCAGTCATATCATCAACTGGAAAACTACCAGGCCGCAGAGTCGGCTTACCTTAAGGCCCAGGAATCCGGGTTTCAGCCCGTGTTGAGGGTTCACTACCATCTTGGCAGGGTCTACATGTCGATGGGCGATCAGGAAAAAGCGCTGGAACAAATTGAAGCCATCGGTGAAGCGGGCGGAATCAGCAATCAGATCCTGCTGGCAGTGACTGAATTTGAGCCTCTGAATGACAACCCACGCTACATGGCAGTGATTGAGCAGTTGCAACCCTGCAATACTGAACATTATCGTCATTTCGATTTTTGGCTGGGTCAGTGGGATGTCACACCGGCTGGCCAGGCTTCGGCGACAGCTAAAAGCTCAATCACTTCAGTGCAGGGGGGTTGTGTTGTCCTGGAAGAGTATGAAACCCAGGGCGGGTTCACCGGCATGAGCATCAACTTTTTCGATTCCAACACCGGAATGTGGCACCAATCCTGGATGAGCAATGGCGGCGGTGCCGTGCATCTGCAGGGCAACCTTGTCGATGGCGCCATGGTGCTCTCGGACAACGACCTGATTGTGAGCGAAAAAACAGGCACCATTAACCGCGTGACCTGGAGCCTTCTGGACGATGGTCGGGTGCGGCAGCACTGGGAAAACTCCACTGATGGCGGGGACAACTGGACGACATCATTTGACGGCTACTACGCTCAACGGACCGAGGACTAGGCCCTCTTAACGTCATCCCGGAACGTCGATAGACTCTCTTAACGTCATCCCGGAAACGTCGAAGACGTTATCCGGGACCCACTTCGTTGTGCAAATGCTGCGACTGGTGGATCCCGGCTCGTAGGCCGGTATGACCTCATATCTCACTCTGTCCCTTTACTCTTATCTCCCTTCTGCCCTTTGTGCACTAAAGTTGCGCAGCGCACCAAAATGGTGCACCAGTATTCATGCTCTTACTTACAATGCTTGCAACCAAGGCATTTCCAGCCTGGCACGCATACTGCATAAGAAGCAGTAGAGGGTCGAATCAGCGCAGTGTTCGACTACAGCCATCGGGAGAGCAAATGAAACTGGTCACAGCAATCATCAAGCCATTCAAACTCGACGATGTCCGGGCAGCACTGTCCGAGATCGGCATCCAGGGAATGACCATCACCGAAGTACGCGGGTTTGGCCGCCAGAAGGGCCATACGGAGCTCTATCGCGGCGCCGAGTACGTGGTGGATTTTCTGCCCAAAATCAAGATTGAACTCGCGGTTGATGACGAGATGCTGGAGCGAACCACCGAGGCGATCGTCGAGTCAGCAAGTACGGCCAGGATTGGCGACGGCAAAATATTCGTTTGCGACCTGGAAGACGTGATTCGGATTCGAACCGGTGAAACCGGCGCACAGGCACTTTGAGGGGATACGTCATGGACGGATTTAAAAGAATATTTTTGAAACGGTATGCCCTGATGACTGCTTTGATGCTCCTGCCTGCTCTCGCCTGGGGTCAGGAGGCAGATGTTTTGGACACCGGCGACACCGCATGGATGCTGACGGCCACGGCACTGGTGTTACTGATGACCATTCCCGGACTGGCGCTTTTTTATGGCGGCCTGGTGCGCTCCAAGAATGTCCTGTCCGTGCTGGGCCAGTGCTTTGCGATTACCGGCATGGCATCGGTGCTCTGGTACGTGATTGGCTATGGTTTGGCATTCGGAGATGGTGGGGCATTTTTTGGTACTCCGGGCGACAAGCTGTTCCTGGTGGGCGTGACGGCCGATTCCATGACAGGAACCATTCCTGAAACAGTGTTTGCCACCTTCCAGATGACCTTTGCGGTGATTACCCCGGCTCTGATCGTTGGCGGTTTTGCCGAGCGTATGAAGTTTTCCTCGATGATGCTGTTCATGGCCGCCTGGTTGTTGCTGGTTTATGCGCCCGTTTGTCACTGGGTCTGGGGCGGCGGTTGGATCAGTACGCATGGGGCATTGGATTTCGCCGGAGGCACGGTGGTGCATATCAATGCCGGCATTGCTGCACTGGTTGCTGCCTTGGTGCTGGGCAAACGCCGTGGTTATCCAAAAGCTCAGATGCGTCCCAATAACCTCGGCTATACCGTGATCGGCGCATCCCTCTTGTGGGTCGGGTGGTTTGGTTTCAACGCGGGTTCTGCACTGGGGGCGAATGGAACGGCCGGGATGGCCATGCTGGTCACACAAATCGCATCGGCCATGGCCGCGCTGACCTGGATGTTCGTGGAATGGATCAGGCACGGTAAACCGTCCGTGCTCGGGATTGCCACGGGTGCAGTGGCAGGGCTTGTGGCCATCACACCAGCCTGTGGTGTGGTTGGTCCCATGGGCGCCATATTTATCGGGTTTGCCGGGGGCTTCTGTGCCTTCTGGGCATCCACCAGCCTCAAGCGCAGGTTCAGCTATGACGACTCACTGGATGTGTTTGGTGTGCACGGAAGCGCTGGCATCATTGGTGCGCTTCTCACAGGCGTGTTCTGTGCAGAGCAATTCGGGGGCGCCGGTTTTGGCAGCGACGAGATCACCACCATTGGTGGCCAGCTCTGGGCCCAGGGCATTGGCGTGGTGGCGACGATCATTTATGGCGGTGTGGCCAGCTACATCATTCTCAAGGTCGTTGGGCAGCTGACCGGCGGCTTGCGCGTAAATGAGGAAGATGAAGTGCTTGGTCTGGATCTTGCCCTGCATGATGAGCAGGGTTACAACCTCTAGAGTCAGAAATTTATTTCAGCATGCACATTGCGACGGTTTGAGTCGTTGCTGCGTCCTTCATTCTCGTAAGTGACATCCTTTGCCGCCCTGACTTCATCAGAAGCAGGGCGGTTGGGGTGATTTCGATCGTGAATTTGGAGAAAAGAAATGATTCGGCAATTTTTGATGGCAACAACCCTGTTACTTATCAGCACAGGATCCGTCCTCGCACAGGATGAACATGCAGTCATGGAGCAGCGCATCCATGAATACTTCGACGCTCATCAAGGCAATAGTCCCGAATCATATGCCAAGTGGCTCAAGGAAAATCGTACCGATCAGGCTTACAACGCTGCTCCACTGGATGCCCGGCTGGAAATGTACACGTTTGATGTCGAGCGTTGGGGTGGACTGGAGCTGAAAAAAGTCGAATTTCCCGAACCTTACCTGGGCGTTGGTGAGGCTCAGCCCAAAAATGGCGGGATGCCTGTTCGGGTCATTTTCCAGTTTGAAGATGCAGCGCCCTTCAAAATAGGGCCGATGATGATTGGGCTTGCCCTGGATCTTCCTGAAGAATGGTCAGACCTTGATGAACTCACCGGAAACCTGCTGGATGCTACCGGAGTGCCGGCCTACGCCATCGGCGTCATGGTAAACGGGCAGATTGTCGATCAGGCAGTCAAAGGTCTGCGCGCCGTTGGAGGTACGGAAAAGGTGCAGCCCGGAGACACGTTCCACTGGGGGTCGATTGCCAAGTCCGTGACCGGCACCATGATTGCAAAATTGATCGAAAACGGTGACCTGAGCTGGAACACCACCGTTGCAGATGTGCTCGGTGACATTCCCATGCGCGATGAATATCGCAATGCCACCATCTCCCAGTTAATGAGTCACGAGGCAGGCATTCAGCCCTATGAAGATTTTACGCCGGAAATAGTGAATGAGATCCTGGAATCTGCGAACGGCAATACCTGGACGGACAAACGCCGCGCTTTTGTCGCCCGTACGTTAAATGAAGATCCGCTGGCGCCTCCCGGAGAGGTCCACGCCTACTCCAATGCCGGCATCACCATTGCCGGATACATGGCTGAAGTTGTCACTGGTAAACCATGGCGTGCGCTGATTGAAGCGCACGTGTTCAAGCCAATCGGAATGACCTCAGCAGGCTTTGACTGGCCCGCTGCGCCTGATCGACCTGACCAGCCGCGCGGCCACTTCGGTGACAGTGCTGACAATTACGAGGTCATGGAATTTGGCCAAATGGAGGAACTGGTCAACCTCCTGGCACCGGCCGGCAACATCCGGTCAAACCTGGCTGACCTGTTGCGCTATGGCAACTTTCACCTCGAGGGCATGAAGGGCAAGGATGGATATCTCAAAAGCGAGACTGTCAAGCAGATCCACTCACCCCGCCCGGATTCGGTGGACTGGAATAGCAGTTTCTACACTTTCGGGTGGGGCCACAATGAGTGCCAGCATTTCTTCGATGCGCCCATGTGCCATGCGCATAACGGTGGTGCCGGCTCTTTTTATGCAGAGATCAAGATCATCCCGGAACGCAACATGGTACTGGCGTACATGGCCAATGCCGCCGAACCATCAGAGGCAATCGCCCAGGATGTGTTGGCTTCGGTGTATCAGCGTTTTGCACGATAAATTGCCGGGCCGGTCACATGTACCGGCAGTGGCCCGACCCTTGATTGCGGCACACCAGGTTCCGCGACCGGTATCAGGGTAAGTGCAGATGGGGTTCTGATTCGCAATCGCTGAACTTCAAATAGCGTGGCCAGGTCCGGTTCCTCTTGACGGAACTGGAGTCAGTCAATATTCAGAGGGATGAGGTAACCGCGGTTCACGGCGCTGGTCAGGTGCTTGACTGCTGATTGTTGCTGGCCAATGGTCGCATTCTCGACATCAGTATCACAGGAACTGAACGAAAAAGTTCTGGCGATCACCATTAAATCCTTGGTGTATTGAATTCGGAAAGGGCAGTCTTACAAGAATGTGTTTGGTTTTCGTCAATTGCCTTCGGCTATAGTTACGGGATAAAAATAAGGCCGGTTAAGGTGTGATACACGGGCTAATGTGTCGATATCTGAAGGCCAGGCGACAACCAAAACTATTTTGCATATGAAATTAGACACCCCATGAGCAGACCCAAAAGCCTTAAACAATCTGTTCCGGGTGTGTGGGCACTGATCCGCTACCTGCGGCCTTATATTCGCAAGCATCGTCTGTTGCTGTCCGGCTCCTTTGGCGCTTTGTTTGTCGGCGTTCTGATGCGCGCGCTTGAGCCCTGGCCCCTCAAGTTCGTTATTGATTATGTCATTGTGCCTGCCGTGGGTCTTGGGTCCCCGGTCGATACGCCAATGGGGCAATGGAACCCGTTGCTGATCGTGGCTCTGAGTTCAGTTGCCATCATCCTGATTCTCGGGCTTCGCGCTCTGGCCCTGTATTACCAGAAAGTCGGATTCGCCCTGGTTGGTAACAAGGTCATCACCGAGGTCAGGGGCGATCTTTTCAGGCACATACAGTGTCTTTCCATGTCTTTTCACAGCCGCGCACGATCGGGCGACCTGATTGTTCGGGTTATTGGTGATATTGGTCTGCTGCGAGACTTTTCTGTCACCGCCCTGATGCCATTGATCGGGAGCGTCATGGTACTGGTGGTGATGGCGGCCCTGATGCTGTGGCTCAACTGGAAGCTGGCACTGATGGTTATCATCCTGTTGCCGCTTTACTGGCTGCCAACCTACTTGCTGACCAAACGCATTCAGGGCGTGTCACGCCAACAACGAAAACGCGAGAGCAAGATGGCTTCCATGGCCACCGAGTCGATCGGCGCCATGCAGGTGGTGCAGTCACTTTCCCTCGAAGACAATTTCGCCGACCAGTTTGTCGGGCAGGGGCGGAAATCCCTCAAGGAAGGCGTCAAGGCCCGCCGCCTGCTGGCCCGGTTACAGGGTACTGTGCAGGTGATGACCGGCGTCTCCACGGCCGCAGTCCTGTTTTACGGGACCCTGTTGACTCTGCGTGGTCAGCTTAGCGCTGGTGACCTGCTGGTATTTCTCTCCTACCTCAAGGCGGCCTTCAAACCGATGCAGGATTTTGCCAAGTACTCAGGCCGCATGGCCAAGGCATCCGCTTCCGGCGAACGTGTTATCGAGATGTTTGAAACCCGGCCCGATATCACCGATTCACCCGATGCAGGGCCAGCGCCCGAATTCGAGGGAAGAATAGAGTTTGACCAGGTTGATTTCGAATATGAAAAGGGCCACCCGGTTCTACGCGATGTGAGCCTTGAGATCGGTAAAGGTGAAGTGATCGGTCTGGTTGGGCCTTCCGGTAGCGGCAAATCCACCATCATCGGCCTGATCTCGCGTTTGTATGACCCCTCCAGGGGCCGGATCCTGATCGATGGCATCGATATCCGCACCGTGCAGCTTGAATCACTGCGCCGGCAGATCAGCGTGGTTTTGCAGGACACCACGTTGTTCGCCACCAGCGTTCGGGAGAACATTGTTATGGCGTCGGCCGATGCTGACGATGAAATCATCGCCAGGGCGATCCACTCGGCAAGAGCCGCGGATTTTATCGAGGCTTTACCCCTGGGACTGGATACCCAGGTCGGCGAGCGGGGCATCACCCTTTCAGCCGGTCAGCGTCAGCGAATTGCAGTGGCGCGTGCAATTGTCAGCCAGGCGCCCATCCTGATCCTGGATGAGCCAACCACCGGACTGGACCCGGATAACAGCCGCCTGGTGCTTGAAGGTTTGCGTGAGTTAATGAAGGACCGAACGGTCATACTCATCACGCACAAGATGGAAGAAGCCCGGCAGGCCGATCGCGTATTTACGCTTGACGACGGTCGCCTCAGTGAGCAATCCGGACCCATTCCGGAAACAGTCCTGTAACGCGCATTTCAATTCAGGGAAGATTGCGATGATAGCCAGTTCACGTTCACAAGCCCCAATCACCAACCCCTACGTCTTTGTCGTCGGCTGCCCGCGTTCCGGTACAACCTTGTTGCAGCGCATGCTCGATGCGCATCCGGATATGACGATCGCCAATGACACCCATTTCGTCACACGCGCAGCCAAGACAGTCCTGCGCCGTGACCCTGATCCTGATCTGACACCTGAACTGGTTGAAGCGGTTCTTGGCTATCGACGTTTCTATCGCATGGGTTTGGAGGACCAGGATGTCAGGCAGGCGGCAGAAAATTGTCAAAAGTACAGCAAATTCGTCAGTCGGCTCTATGACCTGCGGGCGCGGGCACATGGCAAGACCATCAGCGGGGAAAAAACACCGGATTTTTGCAAGCAGATTAAGAAGTTGCATGTCTTGTTTCCGCAGGCGAAGTTCATCCACATCGTCCGTGATGGTCGAGATACCGCCTTGTCGACGCTGGACTGGGCCAATGAAAGCAAGGGCCCCGGGAAATTGGCGTTGTGGAAAACCGACCCGGTTGGAACCTGCGCATTGTGGTGGCAAACGCAGGTAAGCAAGGGCAGTTTGGCCGGGGCAGAGCTTTCCCCTGATCGATACTTCGAGGTTCGCTATGAAGACCTGGTCAGCGATCCGGAGGGCAGGCTGAAGCAACTGGCCGACTTTCTCGAGATTGAATATTCACAGGACATGAGTCGTTTTTTTGTTGGCAAGACACGCCAGAAAAAGGGGTTGTCGGCCAAGTCTGCGTGGATACCGCCTACAAAGGGTTTAAGAGACTGGCGCAGTCAAATGAGCCAGGAAGACGTGCTCTTGTTCCAGGAGCTTGCCGGGGAGTGGCTTGAAAAATTCGGATATGAGCTATTGGAAACCGATTCGAATCAACCGTCCGAACGCGCAGACCGTTGCCGGGCCTGGTGGGAGGGCAGGGGCTAGCCTGGCGGATATGTGATGCCAATCAACTCCTGGAAATGCTTGTCCAGGATGCCATGAAACCTGGGGCTAACCCCGCCTGTGAGTAAGGTTTTTCTCAGGAAATTTCCACCTTCAGCAAGCCTGCCGGTTTCGTCTCTGATTCCGATGTCGTCCCGAACTGTAATATTTCCTTAATAAAAAATTTAACTTGTGTTCATCTTCGTTTGCATTTGTATTTATTAGGCTTAAATAATGTAGCTGATAGGGAAATCTGGGCAAAGGAAAAGATGATGGATCATCTTCGATTGGCGCGGTCTGCGCTGCACGATACATATACCGATGAGTACAACACCTCTGACACCAAAAGGGTGTTGCTCTACAGTCACGATTCATTTGGCCTCGGGCACTTTCGCCGTAACCTGGCGATTGCCCGCGCCCTGGTGGCGCAGTCACCCGGGGTCAACGTTCTGATCGTGTCGGGGTCGCCCTGTGCGACTCAGTTCGCTCTGCCGCAACGTTGCGATGTGGTGAAACTCCCCACAGTAGGCAAATGTCCCGAAGGCCGTTACGTACCCAGGAATCTCAGCATCTCACTGCAAAGTGTGCTCGATCTGCGCCAACACCTGATTGATGCGGCCTACCGCTCTTTCGATCCTGACGCCATCATTGTGGATCACCAACCAACAGGTTTGGCTGGCGAAGCCTTGCCCATGGTCAGGGCGGCCCGAAAGCGCGGCAAACTGACCGTTTTTGGCATGCGTGACATTGTCGACAGCGCCGAAGTCGTTGAAAAAGACTGGGGCACGCCATTATGTCGCGAAGCGCTGACGCATGATTATTCCCAAATCGTGGTGTATGGCGACCGGAACTTGTTTGATGCAGTCAGCGAGTATCCGGTTTTACGCCCGCTTCGGGACAAGGTTTCCTCGGTTGGGTACATTGCCACCCCTGCAGACCGGACCTCACCCAGACCCGTCCCGACCCTGGAGCAGCAGGTTCTTCTCACGGTAGGTGGCGGTGAAGACGGTGCCGAACGCGTCGCGGCTTACGTTGAGGCGCTTGAACTGGCGCCTGCCGAGTGGCAATCAGAAATCGTACTCGGCCCCCTGATGAAAGCATCCGAGGTGCATGGTTGCCGGGCATTGGTCGACCGGTCACGATATGCCCATTCGATTCGAATCAGCCGATTCCAGCCCGATATGCCACGCCTGATGCGTCAGTCCGACGCGATCGTCAGCATGGCTGGCTACAACAGTTGCGTGGAAGCCTTGCGGAGCCGTCGTCCAATCATCCTGATGCCGCGTGACAGGATGCGTCACGAACAGCGCATCCGCGCATCACGATTTGCAGAAAATGGCCTGGCCCAGTCGGTTGAGAAGCCTGATCCGGCCCGCTTGCGTCAAGCCCTGGATCATGCGCTTTCGAGCCCGGATTTGTCAGGGATACCGCCAAAACTCAATGGTCTTGAAAACATGTGCCGCCTGGTCGGGTGCGCGCCGGAAGAAGTTCATGAATCCGTTCAGCACTGAAGACCTCGAAGTCATTGAACGTGACCAGGCATTGCCTGGCCTGCGCGTGGTGCTGGATTCTGATCGGTTACTGCAGTTGCTGAAGGACCATGCGCCTTTTGCCGACATCACGTCATTGAAGCTGGATTACGTTCGTTACAAGCCGGGAATGAATTGCCTGGCGCGTTACCGAATTGCTTCAGAAAGCGGCCCCGCCTGGGCCTATGCCAAGGCTTTTTCCGAGCAGTCAAGCGCCAAGCTCGACAAGGTCGAACAGCGTCTCGACGACAGTGACGGCCACGGCGCCGGCGTGGTTTTGAGAAGCCAGGGCGTGTTTGCCTCGGTCTTTCCCTACGACTTCAAACTGCGCAGCATCGCCCGGCTGGCCAACAAGGAAAGTCGCGATCGGCTGTACCGACGACTGTTCGATGAGCACGAACGCTGGCCTGGCAGCGGTGCTGTCATTCTCAATTACAAGCCGGAGCGCCGCCTGGTGATGCGGCTTGAAGCCAGGGATGGCGCAATGGCCACGGTCAAATGTTACACCGGTCGGGAGTACGCACGCCTGGCGGCCATACGTAAATCTCACAAGCGGATTGCCGACGTTGTCACGCCGGCACAGATTGGCCAGTCACGCAAGCACTACTGCCGCGCTTTTGACTGGATCGGCGGGGATACCCTGCGCGCCCGCGCCCATCAGGAGGCGTTTGCGCTCCAGGACCATCGAGCGGCGGGTGAGCTGATCGCAGGTTTCCATCGCGCGCCGCTTGTGGGCGATTTTCCGGACTCACAAGTTGCAGCACCTTCTTTGTATTCGCTGGCGCAGCAGCTCGCCTTTTTGTTACCTGAGATCGAGGCTGATGCCGTGTCGCTTGCGCAGGACCTGGAAGGCCTGGAGCAAGACTCGCCATCCAGGCCGCGCTTGATTCACGGCGATTTTTACGACAAGCAGGTCATCATCACAGGCCACGCCCCAGGCTTGATCGACCTAGATTGCGCCCGTCCCGGTGACATCCACCAGGACCTGGCCTGTTTCCTTGCCCATCGAGAACGTCACATCCTCAGCGGTGTGATCAGCGGTGGTGCAATGGATTCCGGGATTGCCGAGGCATTTCTGGATGGCTATCGCAAGGCAGGCGGCGAGTTTTCACAAGACCGGCTGGAACAATGGGTTGCCTGGCACCTCCTGAGATTGAGTCACCATCCCTTCCGCGATCGTTCGCCCGACTGGCCTGACCAGACCCACGCCATGGTGGCGCGGGCCCTGCAATTACTGCAAACACAATCGAATCAACAAATGACCGCAATGGTGTGAAGATGAACACTGGCAATATCAAGATTGGATACGTTCTTAAAGTTTTTCCCAGGTTCTCACAGACCTTCGTGGTCAACGAAATCCTGGCACACGAGGAAGCCGGGCTACCCCTGGAGATATTCTCACTGAGATTGTCCGACGACACCCGATTTCACGAGGCAATTTCACGGGTGACATCACCGGTCACGCACGTGCTCAAGCCTCGCGGCAAGGTCGAGGACTTCCGGCAACAATTGGTGCATTGCGGACAACGTTTTCCCAACCTGTTCGGGGTCATGAGTGATAACCCGACGGTTGCGGCTTCTGACCTGCAGCAGGCTATGGCGCTGGCCATCCTGGTTCAGGACCGCGCCATTGATCACCTGCACGCGCACTTCGGCACCATCGCCACCACCGTGGGGCGCATTGCTGCACGCCTTGCCGGTGTCAGCTACTCATTCACCGCTCATGCCAAGGATATCTTTCATGAGTGCGTGGTGCGCGACGAGCTCGAATCCAAGCTGATGGATGCTGCCAACGTGGTGACCGTTAGCAACTACAACGTCAAATACCTGACTTCAGAATTCCCGCGTGCGGTCAGCCGCATCGTGCATATCGATAATGGACTTGACCTCGATCGATTCACTTTTGATTCTTCAACCGAGCGAGCGCCGGTGGTGCTGGGCATTGGTCGCCTGGTTGAAAAGAAGGGATTCGAGTACCTGGTGCGGGCATTTAAAACGGTATCGGAACAGATGCCGGATGCCCGCTGTGAGATCGTTGGCGGTGGTGTTCTCGAGAACGAATTACAAGGCCTGATTGCCGAATTGGGACTTGAGCATTGTGTTCAATTGCTGGGTCCGCAGCCCCAGGAAGAGGTCCGCCGGCGGATGCGCCGGGCCAGCGTGATTGCGGCGCCATGCGTGGTGGCCAGCGATGGCGACAAGGACGGTCTGCCGACCGTGTTACTGGAAGCAATGGCCATTGGCACCCCCGTCGTTTCGACAGATGTCACCGGTATTCCTGAAATCCTGACGCACGAGGAAACCGGTATTGCGGTGCCGCAACGCGACCCCCGGGCGCTGGCATCGGCATGCCTGAGGTTGCTTGGTGACCAGCAGTTACGCTGGCGCCTGGCCGGGCAGGCGCGCAAGGTGATTGAAGACCGTTTTGATATCCACAAGAACAGCGTTCGCCTGCGGGCGCTGTTTGCCGGGATTGTCGTCGGGCGCAAGGGTCTGCTGGCCCACAAGGTCCAGGAGGCGCCACGCCTGGTGCATGGAAAATCGGGATGACACGCCAGCTAAACATTGTCTCGGTGAACCAGGATCGGGGTATATCCCCGCGTCGTCAAAAAGGGGCGGCCGTTCACCTCAGGGCAATGCGCCGGGCGTTCACCCAAACAGGCGCGCAGGTCAGCAGTATCGACGAGCCAGATGGTGTGCGCGTCATGTTCCAGTTGCACGGCATGAATCGCGAGAAGCCCATAGACCTGATTTACGAGCGTTATGCGCTGGGCAAATCCGCTGCTGCGGAATTTGCTCGCGCACACCACATTCCGTACGCGCTGGAGGTCAATGCGCCGCTGGCCCAGGAGCAGTCGCGCTGGCGCACGGCCGGCGATGAAACCCAGGATACTGCGGCTGATCGCGTGACATTTGGCCAGGCTGATTACATCCTCGCCGTTTCCACTGCGGTAGCCGATTATGCCGCCAGGCGCGGCGGCAGGGTCGATGCAATCGAGGTTGTGCCCAATGGCATCGATTCCTCGCGCTTCAACTTCGCTGCGCGGCGCGATGCGGGTATTTTCAAGCCCGACCCTGGTTCGACTTTCGTGTTGGGCTTTCATGGCCGCGAGCGGCCCTGGCATGGTTTCGACCGCCTGGCAGAGCTGGTGCGGTCCCTGCTTGACCGGGACATGCCAGTACACCTGAAAATCATCGGAAAGGGCGACTTTGATGCGCTCAAAAGGCTGCCCGAAGACGCCTTTACGCGCCTGCCATGGGTTGAACATGATGATTTGCCCTCCCACCTGGCGACCATGGACGCCATGCCTTTTTGTTACTCGCCGGATCTGCCCTGTTATTTTTCGCCACTCAAGCTGATGGAAGGCATGGCCTGCGGTGTTGTGCCGCTGGTTCCGGCCCTTGGCGACCTGCCAGGTGCTGTTCGCGAGGGTCATGACGGTCTGGTCTACATGCCGGGTGACTTTGAAGCTCTCCAGGAGATGGTCATCTCATTGATTGGTGATCGTGAACAATGCCATCGGATGGCCATCAATGCCGCGAAAACCGCTTCCCGCCATGACTGGACGAGCATTGCCGAGGGCGTGCTTGAGAACGTTTTCGGCCGGCAGGTCCGAACAGGTACCGGTGAGGCTGCCAGCCAGGTGAACCCGCTGTGACCACGTTAAATCTGCAGGCTGATGCCGAATTTCAGGGCGCTGAAGGAGGAGATGCCCTCGATAAGCTCGCATCGAACCTGTTGCTGCTGGGTATTCGTGGTCGTATTCAGCGTGTGGATATCAGTCGCAAGGGCGAATTGACCGTCAGGGTAACCACTGACGGGCAGCAACGGTGGTTGCAGATCGATCCACAGTTGTGCGGTTTTCCGGTGCAGCTTAACGACCTTGGGCTTGTTACTGAACTCAAGGCCAGCCGGGATTCGAAGCTTCCCTTGTCTCGCCTGCTTTCTGCCGAAGGGTCCGGTGCCGGACTGACCGTGTTGTCCTACATTCCCCATCGACGGCTGGTGCTGCTTGATGGGCGCGATTGCGAGACCCGGGTGCTCAAGGGCTACCGCGGCCGCACTGGGAGCGAGAAAACCAGTAACAAGGGCGAACGGCTGGCGGAAAAGTACACCCTGGCCACCCAGGGTGACATACCCAACAGGTTCTTTACGCCCGGCAAAGTGCATTACAACCCGACGCATCACTACATGTCGATGCCGTTTTTCGATGGAATGCAATTCAAGGTCGCAGACGAGCATGTCGAGGATTTTTCTGTCCTGGGCCAGGGAATCAGTAAGCTCCAGGGCATCGATGACCGAAATGTCGGGCTGTCGAGCTTCACGCGCAGGGCCGAACTCGATGTCATCGATGAGCGTGCCCGGCGAATGCAACTGCTGGGGTTTTTCCTGCCGGACGGCTGGAAGACATTGAGGCAGCGCCTCGAGGTGCTCTGCAGTGAAATACCTGAAGCCCCGCTGGTGCCGTGTCATCGTGACCTCCATGACGGCCAGTTGATTCGCTCACTTCGCGGACTGGGATTGTTCGACTTCGACCTGTTTTGCCGGGCCGAACCGGAGCTCGATCCGGGGAATTTCCTGGCGCACCTGTGCTTGCGGCAGTTGCAAATACCGCACCGAATTTCTGATCGGAGTGTCCAGGTATGTGGCCGAAAACTGCTGGACGGGCTGAATGCCTACGAACGTGCAGCATTCTGGTCGCGGCTTCGTTTCTACCAGGCCAGCACTTTTTGCAGGTTGCAACTGGTTTACGCCCTGCGACCACGCTGGGTGTCCATTACATCTGCGCTGGGGCGACTGGGGCATCGTTGCCTGGATGACCTCCAGCATGAGGCGGAATGATCCGTGAGCAGTGGCTGGATACATTGGGTTTTGTTTACGGGTCTGGTGAGCATGGGCTTGCCGCTCAACGCCGTGGCTCAGGCCGATCCTCGTGAAATTCGTGAAGGTCACTGGGTCGAAGTACGGGGCCAGCTTGATGAGGCCGGCGTGTTCCAGGCAGCCCGTGTCGAAATCGTGCACCAGCAGCGCTACGAGGTCCTGATTGGCACCGCCGAGGCCAGCGACAGGGACAATCATATCCGGGTGCTGGGTCGCGAGGTGGAACTGGTCGACAAGACTGATTTTCAAAAATTTGATCGCACAACCCTGCCTGGCTCGCGCGTCAAGGTTGAAGGTTATTTTCGTGGTGTTGAAATGTTTTCTGCCCGCGAAGTGTCGAATCGTGGCAAAGGGCGTGAGCGAATTGTCGGGCGGGCAGACAGGGTTCGGCGTGACGACAATGCCGTCTGGCTAGACGTGATGGGCTTTACCGTCACCGTGCCCACCATGCTTGAGCTCGACCATGAAGATCCGCTTGGGGAATATGTACTGAGCCAGCGTCGTACCCAACCGTTCTCGCGTGAGTCCCGCAACGAGGACGATCAATTCGGTAAAGGTATAAGAATTTCGGAGAACCTCCTGTTTGCCGGCCTGGCAGAGGCGCGTTGGACCGGTGAGGACGAGTTTGATCTTGACCAACGTGACCCCGAAGACCGCCAGGATTCGGAATCCTCATTCCGGGGGCGCCTGATCTATCGCCCGAGCGTCGGCTTTGTTGGTGTGCTCGAATTATCACACCGCAGATTGTGGCGCCAGGATGACGAGGACGGCCGCATCGAGCGTGACGCAACGGTGCTGGGGGAGACTTTCGGATACTGGTTTGACCCGCTTGGCCTCGGCGCTGATCTACAGCTTGGCCGAATCGACTTCGATGAGGAACGCGAGTGGCTGTATGACCAGAACCTGGACGGCTTTCGCGTATTCGCCAACTGGTATGAGCTGGCTTCGGAGTTTTCAGTAACGACCACCTTAAGTGACGGCAGCCCATTCGACGAGGACACCGTCAACTACATGATTTACGTATCGAATGGTAATGAGGATGAGCACCTGGCGGCTTATATCATTCGCCGTGACACTGATTTTGGCGCCGGTCTGGATAGAACCCATTTTGGTATACGCGCTCATGGAGAATTCCGCGACGACTTCTATGGCTGGTTAGAACTCGCATATATGTACGGCGATGAAGCCGGTAATACCACCTCCGGTTGGGGACTGGACGTGGGCTCAACCTGGTCCCTCGACAGTGGCTTCAATTTCACTGCGGCCTACGCGCTGGGGCAGGGCGATAAGCCCGACAGCACACGCAACAATGCATTCCGGCAAACCGGGCTGCAGGACAACAATGCCAGGTTCGCTGGCGTTACCTCGTTTCGTTATTACGGTGAGCTGACAGACCCTGAACTTACCAACCTGGAAATCTATACCGCCGGTATCGGCTATCGATTCCAGCGCAAAATCTCCCTGGACCTGGTTGGACACTATTACCGCCAGGATGAGTTGAGTAACCGCTGGCGTGAATCCGAAATCGACTCACGTCCCAATGGCCGCAGCAAGGACCTTGGCTGGGAGGCTGACCTGATTCTGGGTTGGCGTACCAACCCGAGCTTTGATGTCGAAGTGGTCGCTGCCTGGTTTGATCCTGGCAATGCATTTAACAATGCTGACCGTGCCCTGCTGGGCAAGGTCCAGTTACGCTTTCGATTCTAATACGAACATTTTAGGTGATGACATGAAACCAAACCGGATGATGCGCCTTTCGCGATTATCTGCTGTTTTGCTCGTTGTTTGTAGCGGCGCAGCATTTGCCCAGTACGAATACGTTGGCGAATTTGGCGGCTTTGGCTCGTCACCGGGAAAATTTAATGATCCCCGTGGCGTGGCGATTCGCTCAGGCAGCCAGATCGTGGTATCCGAGTCGGGAAACGACCGCATCCAGCTGTGCTCTGATTCGGGCAGTTGCTCGGCTTTTGGCAGCCCTGGATTCCTGACCGGGCAGTTTGATCGCCCCCGCGGCGTGGCGGTGAACGCTGGCGGGCAAATCGTGGTGGCTGATCGCGGCAACGACCGCATCCAGGTATGTTCGTCCACCGGCAGTTGCGACGACTTCGGTCGTACCGGCTCGGCGGTTGGTCTGTTCGAGTCCCCCAGGGATGTGGCGGTCAACGCGCAAGGTCAGATCGTGGTGGCCGACACCGAGAACAACCGCATCCAGATTTGCAGCGAGGCAGGGTCATGCACAGCCTTTGGTCAGTTTGGAACCTCGCTGGGCCGTTTCAATTCGCCAGCGGGTGTGGCGATTGACAGCCAGGGCAACATCATCGTCTCGGACCGGCTCAATAACCGTATTCAGATCTGTTCCAGCCAGGGAAGCTGCTCGGCCTTCGGTTCAGGCGGCAGCGGCGCAGGTCAGTTCGATGAACCCACCGGCATCGCGGTAGACAGCCAGGACAACATCGTGGTGGTGGATCGCTTCAATAACCGTGTCCAGATCTGCTCGCAACAGGGCAGCTGCACCATACTGGGCGCGTCCGGGTCGGGACCGGGGCAGTTTAATCTGCCCTGGGGCGTGACCGTCGATGCCCAGGACCGCATCGTGGTCGCGGATCTTGGCAACAACCGCATCCAGATTTTTGCACAGGCCGCCGAGCCCCCCGTGTCCATCGAATCCTTCTCGGCATCACCGACCACCGTCCAGGCGGGCCAGTCAGTCAGTTTTTCCTGGGTTGTGAGCAACGCTGGCCAGTGCACAGCGGGCAATGGCGTTGATGGCTGGGCCCAGCAGGTGATCAATCCGGTCGGTGGCAGTGTTTCATTGACACTGGATACGGTCGGCACCCACACATTCACCATTAATTGCAGTGGCGGCGGGCAGAACGACAGTCGCTCCGTGGTGGTGACCGTGAATGCACAACCTAATGATTTCCTGATCAATGCCGGCTTGAACGATGCCTGGTTCAATCCGCTGACGCCAGGACAGGGGTTTTTTATCACGGTATTCCCGGATGGTGGCAGCATTTTCCTCGCCTGGTTTACCTACGACACCGAGCGTCCCGGCGCTGGTGTCGAGGCTACACTGGGGGAACCCGGTCATCGATGGCTGACCGCCTTCGGGTCATTCAGTGGCGCGTCAGCCGTATTGGATATTGAACTCACCAGCGGTGGTGTCTTTGATAGCGGGGTGCCGATGCCCGGCCAGGTCGCGGATGGCTCCATCCTGATTGAATTCCTGGGCTGCAACGAGGCGCTGGTGAGCTACGATATCGAGTCGGTCAACCTGCAGGGTGAAATACCCATCCAGCGGATTGCACTCGACAATGTCCCGAGGTGTGAAGCTGCCCAGTAAAGTTGACGGTACCAGTAGCTACCGTGATTCAGTTACACGACAGGCCTGCAAGTACAGACAAGCGGCTCAGCGGCAGTGAAGCAGCAGGGTAGCCAGCCAGCGACCCGTTGTAATTCACGCCACCGCCAGTGCAGCCGAGGCTGAACTCCAGCGTGCCCCAGTCAATCAGCTCAAGATCATCCGGGTTGAAGTCGGGTCCGAATCTGGGCCCGCTGGTTGCAAATGTTTCTGAAATGGTCAGCGCGTCGCCGTCGACCGTTCCGATGCCAAAGAACCAGGCCTGGTTGCCTTCAAGATCGTAGGTAAACCAGTAGACCAGCGCCTGGCCGTTATCAAGGACTTCAACCACGAACCCATGGCCACTCTGGCTGGCAGTAAACCACGAGCCACTGCGTGTGGCTACGGTCGGAACCGAGTCCGGTTCGCCGCCACATTCCACACCCAGGATGGTTGAAAGCCGTTGCAGGTTGAAACGGCCCTTGCGGCCATCGATGGTGTACACCATGGTGCCGGCATCACAGCTTTCATAAAGGAAGTTGGCAGTGCCCACAGTGGTTGTAACCACGGTATCGGGGTCGAAACCGGGGCCGAAAACACCGCCGGAGGTGCGCAATACTTCTTCAAACAGCAAGCGGTTTCCGCGCACTTCACCAACCGCGATGTACCAGGCCTGTTCGCCCTCTTCATCGTAGGTGAACCAGTACATCACGGCGCGGTTGTTCTCCAGGATTTCAATCATGAATCCTTCGCCGTCATTGGCAATGTCAAACCAGGCGGCCGAGGTCCCGGGCTCGACCACGAAGGGGTCAGGTTGTTCATCACTGCTGACCTCGAACATGTAACTGGCATCAGTGCCACCCGTGTTGCTGTCAGATCCATTGTTGTCTTCCCAGCCAGCCCAGCCACCACCGGACCACGTGATTGGTGTTGACGGGTCTGTATCAAGGGCCTGCCCGGTCATATTGGTGGTCGAAGTTCTGATATTGGAATCGGCCAGTGGGGCGACCAGGTTGAGATTTTCGCCGCTTGCATCGAAAACAAACTCAGTGGCAAAGGCATCATCCTGGTAACGAAAGTATCCATCCGGCGCGCCTCCGGCTGAGTTTAGCCAGCGCTCATTGGTGGTCGTGCCGGTGAGCTCGGTATCGTCGACGAACGAGCCTGCATTGAAATTAAGGGTTGAGCCGGGCTGACCGGGAAAAACCGAGACAGCGCCATCGGTGCGCCAGCGCATGGGCCGGTCATAGCCAACCCAGAAAATGTATTCGCGACCCAGCTGAACAGGCATCACCTGGTGCTCGTAGAGCTGGCGTTCAGTATCGCTGATTGGATCCCACTCGGCCTCGTAAACCACCGCCTGGGTGGCGGCATCGACAATGCGCACGGCGGAAATCGAAGGTGGTCCGGCCTGCTGGTAAAAGTTGGCCGAGATGCTTTGTGCCAGGTTTTCGCGGACTCTTCTGATTTCCGATTCCGGCAGGATAAATCCATCATGGCAGTTACGTGCAAAACCGCCGTAATTGCCGCCGCAAGGTGGTTCGTTGTTAAAAAACTGGCCACCCTGGTTGGGTTCCACTTCAATGCCATAAGACGCCACTTCAAGCTCGGTGGTGAAGTATTCGTTTGTCATCCCAAAGCCGGCGTCAATGTTGAGATTGGGATCCGGGTTGAACAGGTATAGGGAGCCATTGGGCAAAGCGGCATTAAAGTTGGCCTGGTTGTTCATCAGGCTGACCACGTGGTTGGAAAGGCCAATATTCCGGGTGCGGTGATAATAGAACACCTGCGAGAACGAATGAACATCGTTATAAAGGCGCAGCTGGTTGGCCGGGCCCAGGTCAGCCGCGGCCAGCAGGGCTTGTGCCTCGGGTTCTGAAAAAGCACTTTCGCCGTGATAAACAATTGAAGCAGGCTCGCCAGAAGAGCGGTTGGGATCTGTAGCCCACAATGGTGCATTGTTGCGATTGAGGTCGATTCCCAACAAGTGGTCTGCTTCTGTTTCCAGATTTGTGTCCACATCGCGCATGTTCTTGCGCCGCATGCGCCCGTCGCGCGGTGAAGGGAAGGGGTCATCCTCGATATCATCCGGATTTGTGCCCAGGTAGTTCTGGCTGGGGTAGCGTTGTGTCTGCAAAAAACCATCGACGTTCTGCACCGGAATGATGATCATGTTGACGTTTTCCAGCAGAAAATCGTAATAATGATTGTCACCCTCGCGATCGGCGAACAACTCCATGATGCCGGTCACCACCTCGGGCGTTTGCCATTCGCGTGCATGAATGCCGCCGTTGGTGAGCGTGGCAGGTTCGGGTAATCCCTCCCATGTGGTTTGGTTTTCATCGCCAATCCGGTAGGCCCAGATATCGTTGCCCTGGTGTGTCTGGTTGACCACCTCGCCATGCACGATGTCGGTATCACTCATGAGCTGCTGGTGGCGCGTGTGCAGGCCGTTGTAAGTGCGAAACCCATCAAATGGCATTGAATTATCCACCGGAATGGGTACCGGATAACCAAGGCCCAGGACGCCGTCTTCCTCGGTCCAGGATTCAATTGAGCCATCTGCCATCGGGACAGGTTCATCGGTTTGGAGTCTTTCAAATTCGGCATTTATCAGGGCGCGGGTTTCCGGCGCTGCCTGGCCCAGTGTATTGGACCTGATAGCCTCGAGGTCGGCCGTGTTAAATGCATTCGGTGCCTCCCGAAGTAAATGAAGTAGCTCAGCACCGCCACCTTGTGAAACGACTTGTGCAAATGCTTCTGCGTCTTTCCGGGCCAGGGTTGCAGTGCCCACCAGGCCTGTCAATTCAGGCATTTCGGGAAGCAGTAACAAACCGGCACGAATCAGGCCGTTGAGTTTTTTAGGTGAAGCCGAGGAGATTCCTGAACGGACACCCCGGCGGTATGCGTGATCATTTGTGACTGCGTATCTGGCCAGAAGGGTTTCCGGATCAGAACGCACGAGCGCAAGTGCCTCAATGTGGGCAGCCTGCGCGCGCCACTGATTAAGGATGCCACCAATGGCAGCGCTGACCGGGAACAAAGCAACGCCAATTTCGGCTGCCTCCTCGTGGGGCACCAGGGTTTTGGCCTGGTAACTCACCAGGAAGTCGACAATTGATTCAGGGACACTTTCCCGTGAAAAATCAGCCAGCGCGCGTGCAAATTCAAACATGGCCCGATCACGGGCAGGCTGCGACCAGTCTGATCTCAGGCTCATTTCCCGCAACGCTTCAAATGCGGAGGTCTTCTTGTTCTCAGAAAGCAGTGCAACGGCGCTATCGACCTCCGACCTGACGCTGGTAGAACGGGCCGACTGCTCAGCGAGCGTTCGGTCCCAGTTGGGTGTTTCGAGGCTTTGGCTGGCTGAAGCTGGTGACGCCAGCACAGCAATAATTACCATCGACGCGATGAGCGCGAGCGCGCCGGCGCATTTGCGATCTGACATGTTTTTCCCCACACATTTCTTTCTACTTCAGGAATAGGACAGAAATAAACTGGAATTGATTTCACTAATGTTTTGTTCTGTACCAACGCCAACTGCAACCAGAGCACTTTTCCTGCACATCATTGGGGATGATGATGTGGCCCAAAGGGAATGATCCCGTCGCAGGGATAAACCAGCAAAATCCTGAGTCACGACTATATTTAGTTATGAAAGGTAATTCGGTTCTGCCGGTCTTTCAAAGTGGGGACGACTAAATATGAGGAGAATCTGATGCGTACATTCATCCTGGTTTTGATTCTGGTTATTTCATCCACGGCATATGGTGAGACAGTCACCATCACGGCCAGTCAGGACAACACCATCTACACTGAAGGTGGACAAAACAGCAACGGCGCTGGAACCAATATATTCACGGGTCGGAATCAGGGTGAAGAATCTCGTCGGGCCCTGGTTGCGTTTAAGGACCTCAGTGCGATACCCAGCGATGCCACCATTGAATCTGTAAAGCTACATTTGCGATTGAACAAGAAAAGTGCCGGCTCAGTTGCCAGCTCAATGGCATTGCACCGGTTGACTTCCGACTGGGGTGAGGGCACGTCAAACGCCCCGGGCCAGGAAGGCAGCGGTACGATCGCGTCAGAAGGTGATGCGACATGGACCTTCTCTTTTTACAGCGACACAAACTGGAATACGCCCGGTGGTGATTTTGCCTCGAGCGCCAGCGGGCAAACGAATATCGATGAGCCTGGTGAATATACGGTCGGGTCAACTGCCTCAATGGTCAGTGATGTGCAGGGCTGGCTGGATAACCCCAACAGCAATTTCGGCTGGATCATTATTGGCGACGAGAATAACTGGACAGCGCGGCGGTTTTTTAGTCGTGAAAGCTCCCTGGACACCAACCGTCCGAGGCTGGAAATCGAATTCAGCGGCGGCACAACCGGCGGTGGGTTCTCGCTCGACCCCGGACACAACGGTAACTGGTGGGCCGGCGCATCGCGCAATGGCGAAGGCGTGCAGATTGAAGTATCCAACAACGGCTCAGGCGGATTGGTGCTGGTTGCGACCATGTATAGCTATAATCCAGATGGCCAGCCCATATTCCTGCTGGCAGTCGGGCAGATTGTTGACGGCGAGGCGGTCGTGGATGTCTACATTTACGAAGGCCCAATGTGGGGTCCCGGATACGACCCCGCTGATTGGGTTGAAACTCAGTGGGGCACGGGCCTGTTTACAGCCAGCAGTTGCGATGCCATCAGCATGGTCCTGACGCCCAACCCGACGTTTGTCTCTGAGGGCTACAGCGCACTCAGCTCTGAACTGGTCAGGCTGACCGACTCGGCCATTCCCTGCCCGCTTAATTAAAGCGCTTCTAAAAAGGGGCCGGATGCATTTTCGTAAAATGCATTCGGCCTCTTTTACATGATTGCCATAGATGTTGGTGAATTTGCGTGAGCTCCGCTGAACTTCAATTCCGCGTTACTTCACGTTGATGTTTTTAGCATCCGGATTCCGTACACTGGTTGACCTGACCTGCCGGAGTTGAATACCTGAATCGTGCCAAACGACGATCACGCCACAACCAGGCTGGAAGTACTGACCCGCCTGATGCGAAAAACCGCGAGACAGGACTGGCAGGCTTTCAGCGTGCTATACGCCATGACTTCACCCGGACTGTTCGGTTTGATACTGAACATGACCAACTATGCAGATGCCAGTGAAGATCTGCTCCAGGAGGTCTACATCAAGGCATGGCGCCGGGCTGGTCGCTTTGATTCAAACAAGAGCAAGGTGACGACCTGGCTGGCGGCGATTGCGCGCAACCACACCATCGACTGGTTGCGCAGCCAGGGAACTGGCGTTGAAAAAATGATGACGTCGCAGAGTCCCGAGGCATTGGACCTGGCTGGAGGCATTGATCCGGCTGACGATACAGAGATGCTGGACAACCAGTCCGGTTTGTCCATTTGCATCGATCAGCTCAGTTCACCTCAGCGCCAGGCGATCTTCCTGGCCTATCTGAAAGGTCACAGCCATTCAGAACTGGTTGAGCAACTTGGCAGCCCATTGGGGACTGTCAAGAGCTGGGTCAGACGCGGGCTCGAGTCTTTACGCAATTGTCTCGAGCGACTGGGGGACTCAGCATGATTCGCCTAAACAAGGAATTGCGCGACGCACTGGCCGCCGAGTATGTCCTGGGAACGCAGACGCTGCGTGTGCGACTTCGCATGGCCCGCCTGATCGAAACAGACGAGCAGCTCGCGGATCGTGTCAGGTGGTGGGAAACACATCTTGATGCCATTAGCGATTCAGTTTCACCAGTACCGGCACCACCGTGGCTGTGGAACAGAATTGAAAACGCACTGAAACCAGCCCAGGAAGAAGAAAGCGCTGATTCCCGGGGCTGGTGGGGCAATGTTTTTGTCTGGCGCTGGACCACTGCCCTGGCCGGGGCACTGGCCCTGGTGCTGGCATTGCTTCCGGCGCCAGTGCCGCGTCCGGATGCATTGACCGCACAAGGGGGCGTGGTGTTGGTCCTCACGGACGAAGATTCACGTACCGCATGGCTGGTCAGCCGGCGATCTGCCAACGACCCTATCAAGGCGCAACCATTGAATCTGCCTGTGCTGACCGAAGAGCAGGCCTATGAACTGTGGTTGCTGCCACCTGGTGCGGCCCCGTTGTCAGTGGGATTGCTGGATGATGATGAAAGGACCGACCTGACCCTGGATGAACAACTCAAGGCCCTGGTTGAACCAGGTGTTGGCATGGCGGTCAGCCTGGAGCCACCGGGTGGGTCACCAACCGGGGCTCCTACCGGACCGATCATGTTTACCGGCAGCATTCTCGAGCTGTAGCCAGCAGCAATTTGGCGCTTCTGTTCTGGCGTTGCTCCAGGTTGGTTTCTGCCAAACTGATCGCCGTCGCGCGATCGCCAATATCGATGTAATAGCCAACTGCATGGTCGGCAAACATCAGGGGATATTCTTCCGTGAGCTGATCGTAACCCTGCTGCGCCAGCAGTGCGGCCTGTTGTGATTCTTCCTTGTTTCCCAGCAATATTTCAGCCCTGGAAAGCTGGTGGTAAAACTCCGGGTGTTCGCTCTGTTCTACCACGTTGCGGTAGAGGATGGCAGCAACCTCGTGATTGCCGAGCGCCAACTCCGTCTCCGCCAGGTGTTCAGCGGCAAGCGTGTACTGTGGGAACCGTTCATTCGCTGCGGCGAAAAACTGCCGTGCAGTGGCGTAGTCCTGGTTATCCAGGAAAATGATGCCTTGCTGAACATGTATCCAGGCCAGGGTGAACGGGCTGCTGTCAATGTACTGGTCCTGGGCCATTCTCAGCAGCTCTGATGCCTTGTCAGGACGGCCTTGTTCCACCCAGGCTGCTGCCTGGCTGACCAGGTTTTCAGGTGTAGGCGAGACGTCCGATTTTGATTGAATATCAGCACCCTGGGCGCCTGAAACCGCGCGTCTGACAGCTGCTGTCTCAGTTTTGGGTGCGCCATTTTTTTCAGCCTGCTCCAGCGCCAGCAATGCCTTGTCGAATTCGTGAAAGCCCATCAGTATTTGCGCGCTGATCAAATCAGCGTTCGCATGAGACTTTTGGCTATCACCTGAGATCAATAACAGTGCAGATTCTGCATCTTCAAGACGTCCGGTGAGCTGAAACCTGTGATAAAGCAATTTTGCCAGCTCCGGTGCAAAGCGGTTTTCAGCCTGGCTGGCATTGAGTCTCTTCAATTCTGCGATCTGGCCGTTCAGGTTGGCCAGGTAGATCGCACCACTGGTTGTTGGGCGCTGCCCGGTTGAAACCGGCCAGCCGGGACCCGTCATCGCACGTGCCTGGGCCAGGTAATCACCCGGTTGCCGGGGTTTGTCATTGGCCCACAGCCCAAAGGCCAGCCAGGCTGTCAACACGGCCAGCAAGGATGAATTGACTAAAATCTTGCGAATTTTCATTGGGTATCCTCCCGTTGTTGTGAAAAATGGAGATGCCGGCAAAACCGGCACCTCCAACCCCGCTTACTGATTGGGTTCAGCGAGGAACGGGAAATCAGCCAGGAATGGCTTGTCGTTGGCATCCACGCCATCGCTGACGCCGGCGCCAAAGGCAACCAGTGCATCAAGGGTGGCATCCATGACATCCGCATCAAGCGTGCGACCACCACAGTTTTCGGTATCACCCAGCTCAACAGCCAGGTACGGCCCACAGACCGAAGCGTTGGCACGAATCACAATCCTGTCGTTAACCAGTACGCTTGCCAGGGTGGTGGAATCGCCCAGCAGGGCGTTACCAGCCACGCCATCCAATCCGTCGACGAAATCCAGGGCGGCTGCCATTTCGGCCTGGAACATGTCTGCCCAGGTTGTTGGATCATCGGCCAGGTTGTAGTCGTCCTTGCGGGCAGAACCGATCAGTGCTGTATTTACAGCCGGGCGGCCCTGGCGGTCAATTTGTCCTTCCTGCAGGTAGCTGCATGGCAGATCCTTGATTCGGGACAATCGTTGGATGGGAAAGTCAAAATCGCTCAGTCCGGGATAGTCAGCTTCGAAGCTGGCAATTCCGGAATCGCAGTCAGAAAAGATCAGGGTCAGGATGCCGGCAGATTCACGAATCACGTCATCGGCACTGAAATTGTTGCCAAATTCCGCACCCGAGGTAATGATCACCGGGATCTCGACGCCACCTCCAACCGCCCGGCCTTCGCCAAGCAGAAAGATCTGCTGGCCACCCACGTAGTTGTACCAGTAAGCCAGCACATCGTTTTCGTAAGGTCCGTTGGCAGGGCGATCGAGCACTTCGATCTGAAAGCCGTGGCCATCCTGATCGGGGTCTTCGCCAAACCAAGAGCCGGAAATGCCTGCGTTGATTCCGCCGCCCTGGTTGCGAATGGTGTCGCCCCAGACGCTGAGCACGATGTCGCCGCCAGCGGCCGGTGCAAACACCGAATTGTCAATTCCGACCACGATCGCCAGGGTATTCAGACCCGCGAAGAAATCAGTTCCCGGATCAGTGAAGGCCGGAGCCTGGCTGGCAACCGTATCGTTAAAGGCCTGCAGGTCAAAGAAAAACGGATCATCGCGTAAGCCTGCGTAGACCCTCATGTCGCCATTTTGCCGGGTGGCACCAATGGCGCCTGAAACAGAACGTCCTCCCGGCGCGATGCAATTTACATCCTGCGAAAGAAAAGTCTCGTCAGGGCGGGTGAAAGTACAGGTGATGGATTCTTCACCGTCGGCGTTGCCGATGTTGAAGCGGTAGGCCACAACATCAGAAAAGCGTGTTGCAGAATTGGCAATCGGATTGACCGTCATGACCAGAATCAACTCATCTGTGTCATTTGGATTGACAAAGGTGTAAATGTCATTGATGTCAGACGCCGGATCATTCTGTACCAGCGGTGCATCGAGGTGATCCGCGGCAAAAGCCGTGGATGCCATGGCGGCAGTCAGCAGCAAAGGCGCGCAGAGTGCCGAATATTTGGTGTTCATCAGTTGTTCTCCCGTTTGGACCTGGCCATTCACCTTCAATCGTTTCGATGTCGGTGGACCAGATCATGATTTTCGACGTCCGGCATGATTGCCGGTTGTCAGGGGTATATACGGGAGCCAGACGTTTTTGGATGCAGACAGTTTTGGAATTTGTTCAAGACTGAAAGAGGCGTGCGAGAACTGCCGAATCTGCAAAGGGCGGATCCGGCAGTTCTCTCTTCTATCCGGGGTGCAGTCAGGGGAGCCTGAGAAAATCCCGCCGGCCACTGATGGACTCGTCAGTCAGGCCATAGACTTCAAACCAGTCATCTGCTGATTGCTCACGATTGGCGGGCAGGGTGACAAACGTTTTAGGCGTGTCGAGCATTTGCCGGACTTCGGCGCGGGTGTATGGCCTGCCGTGAACCGGCAGGTGCCAATCAATTTTCGATTCATCCAGGCCGTTGGATTCTTCCAGCCAGTTAATAAAGTGTCGCAGGCCATAACTGGCGCCCTGTCGGATTTCGGGCGTATTGCCCCAGCCAATGAAAATATCGGCACTGAAGGTGGCCTTCATCCTGGGCAGCCAGCCCACCAGCATGTCTTCTGAATGCGGTGAACTGGCATAGCGCAGAACATGCAATTCGCCGGTTTCATCGGCAAATACCCGCTGGTTTCCTGCCAGGAATTCGAACTTCACCGTATCCAGCAGCGCACCATCGTCAATGGGCGCCAGTAACTCGAGCAGGTAGCCGACTTTCTCAGGCGTGGTCAGTATGGTCGCCCCGATATCCGCGTAGAAACGCATCCCAACCGCATGATCATCGTGGTAGTGGGTTGGAACAACATAGCGCAGCGGCTTATTGCCCATCCTGTCCTGCATGGCTTCATAAACGGATTCGGCATACCAGGCCATGCCGCCGGTTTCCATGGCGACGAAGTAATCATCGAATTCGACATAAAGAATATTGGTGCCATTATCCCCGGCCAGGTAAACACCTTCTGACTGCTGGCGAACTTCCAGTGAACCATCATTGGCATAACCCATGTGCGGATTCGCACCCTCCACAAAGTCATCCGGAATTTCCAGAAGTGGCATGATGTCAGCATCCAGGTCCAGGTAAGTCAGGCGGTAGTCGAGTGTGAAAGTCTGTTCTGAAGGCAGATACTCAAAGAACCTTCCAGCAAAGGTGATGCCCTGATGTTCAAAAGGCTCTGCGTAAATTTGCCAGTCTTCCAGTTCCTGGTTGGTTGTCATATCACCCCGACGGGTCAGGGTGGCATAGATGAGGTGTGTTTCGGGGTGAACCAGGATGCCCATTGAGCCCAGGCGCAACCCGATGTATTCCTGTCCGCGATGGGTTCGGTTTTCGATCAGTACCACTTCATCACGCTTGCGATGCAAATCCCTTGCGAGCAGAGGCGGGGCCAGGAGCCTCAGCGTGGATTGAATGCCTTCAACCGATGACATGCTCATGCCTTTGCTAAAAGTGCGCTGTTCAGTGTCCAGATCGAAGCTGCCATCCGGCCCGATCACCGACCGGGAGGGAAAAATCAGGCCGCCCGGATAATTGCCCACTGAATCCCTTACAGCCCAGTGCTGCTCATAGTCCATGGCAAAAAAATTCCTGACCGGGACCCGGTCATAAGGAGGTTCGGTATGGCGGCTCTGATGACGATGGATTCTGTAGCCGGCGAATTCTATGGCAATAGACTCGATCGCCTCCAGGCGCTCAATTCCGCCATATGACTCGACCACTCGGTTGACCAGTTCATCTGCATCCATCGATTCGTCATGGTTATTTGCCTGGCAGAGAGACGGCAACAGCAAGCCAGTCAGCAGTATGGGTAAATTAGTTATAAACAGAACCTGTAAAAATTTCATCGCTTTCGCTCCGGATATTTCGCTGGAGTGAATATGCGCTGATTCAGTCATCACGTATTGTACGAATGTGCGGCTTTTTGTACGTTTTGCGGTCTGACGTTCGTCCGGCTCACCCTGGCGCAATCCGGCTCGAAACGTGGTTGTGAATCCACCATGATTGAATTAACTCGATACGAGGAAGCTTAAAAGTGGATTTTTCCGGTGTCACCCACCATTGGATGGATTGCGACGATGTCCGATTGGCATTGACCCATTGCGATGCCGGCGTGGCATTGCCGCGTCATCATCACGCCGATCCCTTCCTGTCTTTCCTGATCAGCGGCCAGTACGCCGAAGGCCATGGTCGTCAGTGGACAGATTGCAATGAGAACATGCTGACCTGGCATCCGGCCAACGACCAGCACGCGGTACAACATGGCGACAAGGAAGTCGTCAGCCTGCAGATGGAGTTTCCTGGCGGCGCATTCGAATCCATTTCGCTTTCGAAGAAACTTCCGGCGACTCGAACCGCTGCTTTGATGCCTTCACTGAGAATGTCATTGCTCAACCTGGTTGATGAGCTTCGCTCTCCCGATCCGTGGTCGCACATTTCCATTCGTGGTTGCTTGTTGCAGGTCTTATCAGCAATTGGCCGTTTTGAAATGCGGACAGGAAATGCAACAGGAGTTGCTGTAGTGAGCCGGATCGACGCTGCCATTGCAGAGGCCTTTCCTGGTGCTCCGGAACTCGATGAAGTGATTTCAGGCCTGGGTTTGAGTGTCGCACAGGCCGCCTCAATTTACCGTCACGAAACCGGCATCACCATTTCTGTGGCCATCAGGAAGTTTCGCATCACCCGTGCCTGTGAATTACTGAAAGAACGTGATTTGCCCCTTGCCGATGTCGCCCTTGAATGTGGTTTCTGCGACCAGAGTCACTTTACCCGTTCATTTTCACGTCTGCTGAAATGTACGCCGGGTCAGTATCGCCAGAGTATTTCAGGCCTGCTGAGCATCTGACCATGGACCTGAGAAAAGTTTAAGGTGCCTTTTCCCTGAGTTTTCCTATACTGGTTGGGGATAACAAACCAGGTTCAGGTCATCGTAGACAGAAGGGAGTGCAGAATATGGGAACGGAATTTAATATCTCTGTGGCGGGTTGGGTTCTGTTTGTTGGTTTAACCCTGGGCCTGACAGAAGCCATCGCGCAACAGGATATGGAAGGCGGTGCTGATCATTCCCAGATCCCCAGGATAGACAGGACTGAAATCCGGGGCCACCTGGTCAATCAGTATGATGACGTCGAATTTGTCATCGGTCTCGATGATGATGCCTTGCAAAAACAGGTTGCCGGGGGCACGCGAACCCGGGTTTTGTATATCGCACCGCCGTCAATCAGTCGCGCCGAAGTGTTTCGCAACTATGGACAGGCCTTAGATGATCTGGGCGAGGCAGAGCTCATGTTTCAGTGCGACGAGCAGTGCCCGAAAAAGCTGGGTCCGGATTTCATCTGGGACGGCAAACAACGCATTCCAACCAATATCAACCAGTCTGATTTTATGTATGGCTCCCTTTCATACGAAGATCAGGGTTATGCCTACTGGGTGGTCACCAGCGAATCGGCCCGTTACCACGTGGCGGTTTATACGGCGTCACTCAACGGCCTTTATACCAAGCAAGTCAAAGACACACGCTCGATTCACCTGGACGTGGTTGAAGAAGCAGGTTTTGAGGCCAGCCTGACGGTCGTTACGCCTGATGAAATCGCTGAAGGCATTTCGAAGGAAGGGCGAATCGCTCTTTACGGAATCTATTTCGATTTCGACAGTGATACCCTGCGCGCGGATTCACAGGCAACTCTGGAGGCGATATCAAGCGCTTTAAACGGCAACTCCGGACTCAATGTTTTCGTCGTGGGACACACGGATAACGAGGGCAGCTATGAATATAATCTGCAATTATCCCAGCGACGGGCCGCTGCAGTGGTGTTGGCGCTGACCACTGATCATGGCATCGCAGCGGAGCGGCTCAGGGCCGTTGGGGTAGGGCCGGTGGCGCCGGTTGCCAGCAATCGAAGTGAAGACGGTCGTTCATTGAACCGACGTGTCGAGCTGGTCGAGTTTTGATGCTGAATCCTTGCCAGTCAGACAATCCTGCACCGCCCGGTAAATTTTCGAGGTTGGGCATGACGCTTTTCTAAACGCCTGGTTAATCGACGACTGGCTTTTGTTCCACGTTTTTGTCAGGGGTTATTGTGTTTCCTTTTGTCAGATTTTTGAGTGGCTCTCTCGCCACACTTTGGCTGGTTGCCTGCGCGACCTACCAACCTCTCCTCAATAGTGACCGCATTGAACAAAAATTCGGCAGTTATGGCGTTGAAGTGGTTCGCCAGAATGAAACACGCCGTGTATCCAGTCTCTACTCATTGAGCGGAGGCGAGCACATCACACGCACCTGGGCGATTGTTGAATTTCTGAGCCCAAACGAGCCTGCTCTGGATAAGGAACATGAGGCCATCTTCGGCGGTGCCTCTATTGGCAGAACATTTCGGGACGCTGGCTGGACGATTTACAAAGCGCCGCTTGGTGCGGAAGAAGTCGTGGTTTCAACTGAAGATGCAGAAATTGGTGCGTATATGCACATTAATCTTCCGGCCAGGTTGGCGGCGTGGAAATACGAATTCGTGGTCTCCAGGGAAGGGCAGACTTTTGACTACGCACGCATCACCGAAATATATCACCCGGATTACCTGGACTTCGAAGACCTTTTGCGGATTTCAGCAAGCCCGCAATGAAGTTCTGATCGCCCGGCAGCACCACCTGCTCGCCGGAATTTCGCACTTTTCCCTGATTGCATCATGCAGTCAGTATTGTCATGATTTGGCGCAGGAAAGCTTTGATTTGATTGGATTTCACAGAAATATCCCGGAAATTTCACTTAAATCACAAGCAATGAAGCCAGCCTGGGATCAAGGTTAGTACTCGTTAATCCCGATTTAGGAGGAGGACCAGCCTCATGGCTAAAAGCACTCAATTGACACTTTTACTAATCTCACTCTCGTTGCTGTCTGCAGCAGCGAATGCTGCCCCCCGTTTCAGTCCGTGGGGTGATGCGGAGCGAGAGGCTGATACTGAAAACAGCGTGCAGGGCGGTTGCCCAATCGAGTCGAAAGACGGCCTTAGCCTTTACATGGCGTCGGGTCGCGACGGTGGACTGGGCATGAATGATATCTGGGTGGCCGATCGCTTTGACACCGATGAAGCTTTCGGCGAAGCCTACAACCTGGGTGAACCGGTCAATTCTGAATACGCCGATTTTTGCCCCACGCCGCTGAATGGTTTTTACCTGATGTTCGTCAGCACCAGACCAGGCCCTGATGCCTGCGGTGGCGGCGATATTCACATCGTCCGTCGCAATCCTGCCAAGGGGTGGGGAGATCCGGTTCGTTTGGGCTGCGCTGAGGACGGCGAAGGTCCTAACACTGCGTACGCAGAATTCAGTCCATCCCTGGTTGAGATCGATGGGCAGGTCTACCTCTATTATTCCAGCGATGGTGTTGATGGCAGCGACCAGGACATCTACGTGAGCGAACTACAGCCAGACGGTAGCTTTTCGGTGGGTGTGCCGGTCGTCGAACTCAATACGCCGGACGATGATCGCATGCCGAATATCAGTAAGAACGGGCTCGAGATCGTATTCAGTTCAAACCGCGCGACCTGGGGCGGTGGCCAGCCAGCGCAGGGCGGTCAGGATGTCTATACTTCCAGCCGTTCCAGTACCAATGCACCATGGTCTGAACCAGAAAATCTTGGTCCCGGAATCAATACGGTGTTGAGCGAGACACGTGCATCGATGTCCTGGGACCGCGAGCGGCTTCACTTCGGACGCGATGGTGAAATTTACCTGAGCACGCGCTTTAAGCAACGCGGCAAACCTTAAAACTAAAAAGGGGCCGGATACGTTTTCCGAAAATGTATTCGGCCTCTTTCTTACATGTCGCAGGTGCCTTCCACCGGTTCCCACACATCTGCGTAGGGATTGTCGGGGCAGATTGCGTCAAGGAATTGCTGTCTTTGAGCCAGCATATGATCTTGCTGGCGTTCAAAAACCGGGGCCATCTCCGGGTCGTCGTACAGGAACCGGAGGTAAGCTAAATTCGGAGGAATGAGGTAGCCGTGACTCACTGCCCTTGTCAGGAGACTCACTGCCGATTGCCTGTCACCGGAAAGGTAGTCTGCGATGGCGATCTCAAAATCGACGCAATACGACGCAAGTAGGCACTCGACCAGACCACCATCGCGGTAGCGTTGCGCGGCATCCTGCAGGGCTTTAGCGAATTTCCCGGTTTCGGGATCCTCACCCGCTGCGCGGCGGGCGGCGATAAGCGCCAGCGCCGCCTTGGCGTCGTACATCTGCGGCGCGACTATTCC
>DATFLY010000007.1:0-5116 GCA_035267185.1 Lysobacterales bacterium
TGGGATAGTCTGCCGATTTGCCGGTTAGATTGATTCGCCACATCCCTGTGGCTCACCCCTGCGGGGCGCTACGCGTCCGAAATTTGCTCCCGGCAAATTTGTCCGACCCTGGCCTAAATTCAACGCTTTCAATTCGCATACAATTCGAAACCGCACCAGTGTTCGATTCGTGTAACATTCCCGCCTGAGAAATCGCATTGCCCGGGTGGCGAAATTGGTAGACGCAAGGGACTTAAAATCCCTCGGTAGAAATACCGTGCCGGTTCGATTCCGGCCCCGGGCACCAATTTAGCGGATGCAAGACCCGCTAAATCAATGCCGAGGCGGAATCACGGCGGCAAGCGTGGGTGTTTGTTTTGAGTGACATCCATCGAATCCGGTGAACGTGTGTACCATTTTCTCCAGGTAATTCCGCGGATTCGGGTTCGATTCCGGCCCCGGGCACCATATAAGACCCGTCATCCCGGAAACTGCAGGGCAGTTATCCGGGATCCACGTTCGCAAGCGCCGGTTTTTCTGTTGTCCTGCATCCCTTTATTCCAGCGAAGGCAAAATTAACCCAATTTAAATGATAGATAATACCTATCAATAATATATATATAAATCATTTCAACTATTAATATCGATCCAATATCATGGGGTTCAATTCGTATCTGGAGTAAAAAATGAACGCCCAAATTGATATCGGAATTACATCTGATGACCGTGAAGCCATTGCTAACGGTTTATCAAGATTGTTGGCCGATAGCTACACGCTTTACGTGAAAACCCACAATTTCCACTGGAACGTCGAGGGGCCCATGTTTAATACGTTGCACCTGATGTTTGAGGAGCAGTACACAGAGCTGGCGGCTGCTGTTGATGAAATTGCAGAACGTATTCGTGCTCTTGGTTTGCCGGCACCTGGTTCCTATACGCAGTTTGGTGAGCTCACCAGCATCACCGAGGAAACCGGCACGCCTTCAGCAAAAGACATGGTTGCCCAGTTGTCTCGTGATCAGGAAATTGTTGCACGCACGGCAAGGGAAGTATTTCCGCTTGCCGATGAAGCAAATGATGAGCCCACGGCTGACTTGCTGACCCAGCGCATGCAGATCCATGAGAAGACCGCATGGATGCTTCGCAGCATGCTGGTAACATCGAACGAATCCTGAAACCCACCTTCCGGTTGAGTTGCCGGCCTTTTTATCTCCATTTGATGACATGGGCCGGCTCTCACAAACCCACTTGATTCAGGTCGGTCCGAAGCGATGACTGGTCTGTTAATGGGGCAGGGCGGTGTTTACTGACCACCCTGTTAACACAACCAGTTAGGACCTGGATCATGACCCGAAAAAATAACCAGCGGTTGTTACAGCCTTGTCTATAATGCAACTGGCGATACACAAAAATCAGATATCGCCACATTCTTAAATTGAGGAGTAAGAACTTAATGAATCGAGTAATCATCGCTGTAATTTTACTGGCATGCACCCTGGTAAGCCTTCCGGCCGTAGCACAGGACAACACCCGCAATTGGGAGAATGGTGCGGTCGTGGTGGTCACGGAAGTTGATACGCATGACGGCATGTTCAATGCCTATATCAACGACCTGAACAACGTCTGGCGCCGGTTTATGGAGCAGCAAATGGAAGATGGTCTGGTACTTAACTACGGCATGTATTCCAATCCGTCGGCCAGGGAAGGGGAGCCGGATCTTTATCTGACAGTGACTTACGCCAATTGGGCAGCTTTCGATACCGGTAACGAGTATTTCGAAAAAATCGGTACAGAAATCATGGGTTCTCTGGATGATATGCGTAATGCTGGACTTGATCGCAGTAAACTTCGCACCATCATGAGCACTCAAACCATGCAGCAGATCGTATTTTCTGACGCAGAATAGTTCGAAATAGGTTTAAAGAAAAGGCCCCGAACAGGGGCCTTTTTTATGATAAAATACAACTACATATACTTTATATTTAAAGCAATATATCTTAAAGAATCGACTTGCCCATAGCGCTTAGTATCAATTCCAGTGCACGTTCTGCACTGACGTTGCCATCGTCCAGGAAGGGATTCAGTTCCACGATCTCCAGGGACACCAGTCCACCGTCATCTGCACAGTATTCCATCATCAGGTGAGCTTCGCGGTAATTAACGCCACCTGGAACCAGCGTTCCTGACCCGGGTATGACAGACGGATCACATCCATCAACATCAAAACTCAGGTGAAAACCGACTGTTCCGTCGTTGACATATCTCAGGGCTTCTCGGGTCACTTCAGCCATACCGCGCTCATCAATTTCACGCATCGAGTAAGCATGAATTCCTGATTCCCGGATGATTTTTCGTTCGCCTGCGTCCAGGTCACGGACACCAATCAGTGCAACATTGTGGGGGTCGACCTTTGGGCTAAATCCCTGAATTTGCTTAAGATCTTCATCGCCTTTACCCAGCAGGTGCGCAAGCGGCATCCCGTGAATATTTCCACTTGGTGAGACACCGGGAATGTTCATATCACCGTGTGCATCAAACCAGATTAATCCGACATTCTGCTTTCTCTCACGAAAGTGACTCGCGACACCAGCAAACGTACCCATGGCAATTGAATGATCACCACCGATGACCAGGGGAAACTGCCCAGCATCCAGGCGTTTCTTAACCAGGTCTGCTAACTCTGTGCACACCTGGAGGATCTGAGGCTTGTACCGGGCTTTACGATCCTTTGGGGAACTGGTTTCAATGGCAGGAGTGGCAATATCAGTTTCACGGTCTACCTTGTAGCCAAGATCGCGCAGAGAGTCACCCAAACCGGCAATTCGAAGCGCTGAGGGTCCCATGTCGGTACCACGGCGGCTTGCGCCCAGGTCGAGAGCGACACCGACGATATGTATTGTTTTTTCTATTGTGGCGTTCATTTTAACCTATTATTTAACATAATATATATTATACGCATATCAGTATCAGTAGATTGATACAAAGGGTGACATCCGCCCTATTCGAAAATTAACTGGATCTAGTCTTTCCCGGACTGAATTTCGTGCGTACCGTAGATCATTCTGCCAGGTAAAGCGAATGATGCTCCTTGTCCTTCTACAATTTCCATAACATGGAAGTTAAGTTCCTGTGCTATTTCAAGAAATTCACCAAAGTTCTCACAATCGACATAGCACTGGATTCTGACCAGGATCGCGTCATCACCAAACTCCTTGAACCTTGCCCGAAGCATGTCGTCACGGACTTTCTCATGGTTTCGGAGCATGTCCTCGATATCGTCAATGATTGCACGTAGTTGTCTCGTTGAAGAATCGTACCTGAGCCTGAGGGTCGGGCTGTAGTAGAACTTGTCTCGTGCAGAGTAGTTTTCGATATCAGATATGGAAATCTTGGCATTCGGTTTTGCTACCAGGGTATTGTTGCCAGCAGTAAGCCTTTAACACTACTGTATGGCGTCCCCCGGTCAAGCGCATCCCCCGTGGCACCCTGATTCTCGTCCTGGGCGAGCAATAAACCGTGTACAAAAAAGGCCAGCCCAAAAAAGATCAGGCTGGCCTTGATGATCTTATTAAGTGTTATGACTTGGCAACCCACGCGTTGCACCAGCCGCCTCCTGCTACCAGGCGGTTCTGGAAAATACTGCATGGCGCGTAATCGGCATCTGCCTCACCTGCAAACAGGGCGCAGTTATTACAAAACTGGGTGGCCCCTGCATCGCCTGCCCGTTTTGGAAACTTGGTTGTGTCGGTCGTCGATGCATCGACGACATAGCCCATTGCCTGTGCCAGGGGTTCATCTTCGGTGACTTTATCTTCTGCCAACAGGGTCATTGGGATGCTGCCCAGGGCAATGGCGCCACCGCCTGCCTTGAGTCCGAATTTAAGAAAATCTCTGCGTCGAATCTGTTTTGGATTACTCACGTCATGCTTCCTCAGGGTTGAGTTGTGCCACATTGTGCCTATCTGAATCTTCTACATCAAATCCAAACCGGCATATGACTGAAAAACGTCGAAAAGTTTCGGGATGGTTTAGGGACTTCGCAATCGCAAGATGAATGCTTTTATTCGATTCGGTTCCCACTTTTATCACGATTAGTTGCCTTGTGATCCAGCAACGAAACGGGCCCTCTGCAAGGGTTTCCAACCCTTCGCGATTGATCAGTGTTATCGAGAAATCTTTTGAAACGCCAATCGCTGTGAAACGGCTGTTTTTGTGGCGCTTCCTTAAATCCAGCCAGGAAACAATCGCGGCTGAAACCAGCAATATTAAGACAAATTCGGTTTTTAAAGGTTCGATTAAAAGGGCAATAATGAGGAGCAGTAGTGCTGCCACTACCAGGTAGCGATACCACCAGGGTTCACCCGTACGAACTTCAAGCATGCTTGCCCTGAGAATTAAGAATCATTCTTGCCAGGTCCTGAGTTTCCGGTGAATTTGCCAATTCAGGCTGACGGAGATAATCCCACATCAAATCATCTTCAAGCTCCAGAAATGACTCCAGCTCCGGCCAGCGCCCCTCACCAATTTCCCTCTGGTGTGCTTTCAGAAAAGTTTCAAGCAAAATGTCGAGTTCTTTCATGCCACGTCGACACTTCCAGCGCAGCCTGGAAATACGCGGCGAGTCGGTCACCGCTTGTCAGACACCGGCTCTTGCCAGCAACATTTTCTTGGTTTCGGCAATGGCCTTGGCAGGATTGAGGCCCTTGGGACAGGTATTGGTGCAGTTCATGATGGTGTGGCAGCGATACAACTTGAATGGATCTTCCAGGTCATCAAGCCGCTCACCAGTGTCTTCATCACGCGAATCCACCAGCCACCGGTATGCCTGAAGCAAAGTGGCCGGCCCCAGGTAGCGATCACCATTCCACCAGTAACTCGGACATGAAGTTGAACAGCACGCACACAGGATGCACTCATAAAGCCCATCCAACTTCTCACGATCCTCCGGAGACTGCAGGCGCTCCCGATCCGGAGATGGCACGCTTTGAGTGCGTAACCATGGCTTGATGGTTGCGTACTGAGCGTAGAAGTGGGTCATATCAGGAACCAGGTCCTTGACCACCGGCAAATGCGGCAATGGATAAATGCGAATATCGCCCCTGATTTCTGATATTGGCATGGTGCACGCCAGGGTGTT
>DATFLY010000008.1:0-104697 GCA_035267185.1 Lysobacterales bacterium
AGGTAAGCCCACCCAGGACGGTTCCGCCGATCGCTGCCGTCCACCAGCTGCGTTTGATCTGGTTTAAGCCCGTATTGATGTTGGCTGCAAACAGCATCCACAAACCAATCATCCACGTAATCACCGTTCCTGGGTCTGCCAATACGGTTGTGAAGCCAACCAGGCCAGACGCTAAGATTGCTGATGCGATCACCGTTCCAAAAACAGCGACGCACGCCAGGAAAACAACTTCTTTCAGGGGCGCAGCAATCACTGCCAGGTGCGAAGCCAGTACCAGCGTCATGCAACCCAGAGCCATTCCAGGCATTCCTTTCGCCATGAAGATGATGCTTGCGACCCAACCGAGGTTAAACAGTACCAGATGATTCCCAATGCGATGCATTCCTATTCCCTCCGTAATTGCACGTTTGATGACATCAGTTTGAAGGGGGTGTTGTGAATGGATTGTGGACAGCAGGTGAAGTTCGTGTGAAAGGAATCAGGTATCCTGCAGCTGTGCCTCTGAAAAACCAACTTTAACCCTCGTACCCCGCCCTACTTCACTGTCCACCTCGATGGGCCAGTCAAATCTCTCGGTAAGACGCTTCACAATGGTCAGGCCGACTCCAAACCCCCCGCGTGTTCGCTCCTTGCGAAAGAATGGCTGAAAGACTTTTTCAACCTCTTCCGGCGTCATTCCAGGGCCTGTGTCTTCAATGGTGATCGAATCAGAATCGATTTCTACATTCACCTGACCCTCTTCGGTGTACATCAGGGCATTGCGGATCAGGTTTCCAATCACGCTTTCCAGGACTTTTTCCGGCGCACGAACCAACAAGTTGCCTTCCGAATTCAAATGGGTAGCAATGGTGCTGTTGGTCTCCATCATTTCGAACCGGTCCAGTTCGGCGGCAGCAATTTCATTGACATTGACCCACTCGGTGGGCAGCGCGGAATCTTCCTCGCGAGCCATCATCAGGAACGCCATTGTCAGACGTTGCATATCCTTTACCGAATTTCTGATCCTCAACAGGTATTCGGTCTGTTCCTTGTCCAGTGATGGGTTCTTGAGAAGGCGATCTGCTGCCATCTTGATCACGGTCAAAGGTGTCCTGAGCTCATGACTTGCATCCCGGGTGAACTCTCGCTCACGTTCAGCAAAGTCGGTCACCCGGCCGACCAGGTCTTCAAGCGCTTTGGAAAGCACCCGGATTTCATCGTCGGTCTCAGAGGGTGTTTCCAATCGAAAAACTGAGGCGTCAGGCTGGGCGGGATCCAGCTCTGTAACCTGCTCGGCGAGCGAGACAATGGGTGAAACCGCCTTTCGTGAAACACGCCAGGCCGCATACAGCGAGATATAAATAACGATCAGAACAATCACAAGGGGAACCAGGCCAAAGAGAAGGATCAACCTGTCAACTCTTCCTGATTCGAATACAAGGTAGAGACGCTGACCATTCTGTTCACTGACGTAAACAAGGGTTTCCCGGGGCTCATCCATCTTGTGAAAACCCAGCTCGAGGTCACCAAGCTCGGCTGGTATGCCATCACCAAAGCTTTCACGATAGCCTGTCAGGTTGCGTGTATCAGGCAGCGGGCCGTTTGGGCTGACGTGTTCACGAATCCAGTAATATTCAGCCTCACCGCTGATCGCCTGTTTCATCAGCACACTTTCGATGAGTTTTGATGCAGCGAAGACGCTGACAATGACCGCCAGGCTGATGTAGACAGCCTGGAGTAGAATTTCCCGCCCCAATCGATGGGTGAGATTCCTGGAGTTCGCCACTACTCGTCCAAAAGCGCCATTCGATATCCCATCCCGGGGACGTTGTGTAACAACTGGGTCTCAAATGGCCGGTCGATTGATTTTCGCAGGTTGTAAAGATGGCTGCGTAAAGCATCACTGTCCGGTGGAATATCTTCCCAGACGCTTCGTTCGAGTTCACGCCGACTGACAACACGAGGAGAAGCCTTCAGAAGTGTCACCAGCAACTTGAGCCCAATCGGAGACAACTTGACGGGTTTTCCTTCCCGGCTCACTTCCATCGTTCCCGTATCGACTACCAGGTCAGCAAGTGAAAGCTTGCCGGCGGTAATTTCGCCCCGGGCGCGGCGCAGTAGCGCACGCAGCCTCGCGTCCAGTTCTTCCAGTTCGAATGGCTTGACCAGGTAGTCATCCGCACCAGCATCCAGGCCGGCTACCTTGTCTTCGAGGGTATCCCTGGCGGTGAGCATCAACAGAGGGGTATCTTTTCCGGCATCCTCACGCAACTTCCTGCACAGTGCCAATCCATCCATTCCGGGCAGCATCACATCAAGCAGGATGGCATCAAACGGCTGGGTGACAGCAAGATGCAGCCCGGTCACGCCATCGGCGGCATAATCTACTTCGTGTCCGGCAGCCTCAAGGTGATCACCCACGATAGCGGCCAGGTCTGGATGATCTTCAACTAATAATATCAATGACATATGCGTTACTTCAAAGGTAGTTTATGATTAAAATGCCGCGCAGCAACCCCCTCGAAATTCGGATTGAACCTTATTTGACCCTGAATATGGTGAACATCTTGTGAATTTCTATCCATCAGTTTTCGTATCGCTGCCTCGACACCAGGAAGATTCCCAATAACCGGTCCGGCACAAAGAACCATACATTACAATGCTTACAACAAAATACCGGAAAGTAAAAAATGAACAACAACCAGAATTTCCGTGTTGAGCATGATCTGCTGGGCGACGAAAAAGTTCCTGCCACCGCCTACTATGGAATCCAGACACAACGCGCCCTCAGGAATTTCAATATTACCGGCGTGCCCATTGGTCATTTTCCGGAACTGATCAGGGCACTTGCCATCGTCAAGCGTGCTTCTGCGAGTGCAAACAATCAACTTGGTCTGCTGACCAATGACAAAGCCGACGCGATTGAAAAAGCATGCGCTGAAATAGAGCGCGGCAGGCTTCACGAAGAGTTCGTTGTTGACCTGATCCAGGGTGGCGCGGGTACTTCTACCAACATGAATGCCAATGAAGTGATCGCCAACCGGGCCCTGGAGATTCTCGGTTTTGAGCGCGGTGATTACCGGCACCTGCATCCAAACAATGATGTCAATATGTCGCAATCTACCAACGACGTCTACCCCACAGCGGTTCGCCTGGCCATGATTCTGGCGCAGAAACCGCTGGTTGAGGCAATGAATGAGCTGGTGAAAGCGCTTCAGGACAAGGCTGCCGAATTCTCAGGTGTACTCAAAATGGGACGCACGCAGTTGCAGGACGCCGTTCCAATGACGCTGGGCCAGGAATTCGAGGCATGGGCCATCACGGTTGGTGAAGACATCAAGCGAATTGACGAATTAGCCGTTTTCCTGACCGAGATTAACCTCGGAGGCACAGCCATTGGCACCGGCATCAATACCCACCCGGATTATGCGCAGCTTGCAACCGACGCCCTGAGTGATATATCCGGAATAAAATTTAAACTGGCGCAAAGCCTGATAGAGGCAACCTCTGATATGGGTGCGTTCGTGATGTTCTCGGGCATTCTTAAACGAGTCGCGATCAAACAATCAAAGATCTGCAATGATCTGCGCCTCCTTTCCAGCGGTCCCCGTGCCGGCCTGGGTGAAATAAATCTGCCACCCATGCAACCGGGCTCGTCCATCATGCCGGGCAAAGTGAACCCGGTGATCCCGGAAGCTGTTAACCAGACTGCCTTCCAGGTGATTGGCAACGACCTTGTGGTCACCATGGCTTCGGAGGCTGGCCAGCTTCAACTCAACGCGTTTGAGCCGGTGGTTGTCTACAACCTGATGAGTTCGGTCAGGATGTTGACCAAGGCACTCGGAATGCTCACCGAGCGGTGCATTCGGGGTATCACGGCCAATCATGAATATTGCAGAAAACTGGTCGATGAAAGCATTGGTGTTATCACGGCATTCAGCCCGCATATCGGCTATGAACATGCCACTCGGGTCGCAGAGAGAGCGCTGAAAGAAGATCGCGGTGTCGTGGAGATCATCCGGGAAGAAGGTTTACTGGATGATGACCGCATCGAAGCCATCATGGATCCAACAAACCTGACCGGACCCAGCCTGCTCCTGGGTGTCGCATTCGACGAGGAAACCGATCGCTCCCATACCCACGGCATTCGCGACCCTGATTAGCCTGCCATTCGGTCAACAGGGACCAGACCGAAAACGATTGCAGACATCATTAATGATTGCATAAGCAACATTCCAATATGGCCGACCAGGCCGAATTTGACGGATCGTTTCCACCATGTCAGGTATGCCCAGGGGAGCGCGAGAACAGCGAACCCGGGCCAGCTCCAGGGTGCATTCAGGTGAAATACCGCAAACATCACCGCATTAAATAGTGGCGCCCACATTCCAAGGGACTGCGTCCTTGGCAACAGAAAACCACGCGCGTAGAGTTCCTGTGTAAACCCACCAATCCCCGCAAATACAACCAGGCTCGCAAGCCACATGATCATCAACATGGACTGACTCATGCTGGCGAAAACAGCCGGATCCGGTTCGAGAAGAAACCATGCCGGAACATTCAGTCCTGATGCTTCTCTGATACCACTGCTAATCACAGGTGTCATGCCCCCTATCACCACCATCCCAAATATCACCAGCGGCAAACCGATGACCAGGTATTGCCACCAGGGAATCGATGCCCTCCAGGGAAATGCCACTTTGAAATCAAACTTGCCTCCCGTTTCCTTTCTGGTGATTCGATTCATAAGCCACCAGCTCACTGGAACTTCAGAAACCATGATAGTTGCCGCAAGCGCGAGGAACGCCGGAAGGCCCATGGTGTTAAACCAATAAGCCAGGCCAACAAATACGACCAGGTTCGCTAATCCAGGTACAAGCTGCAGACCAGCTGCCTTTAGCGGTGTCAATTGCTTCATTTGTATCACTCCGGATATATAGTTAACTGGTAAACTATTTACTAGTTAACTGGATTATTGTTGACTCGTCAACTAATCTTGCGACAAAGCAATCAATTCATCGGATGAATTCATGGCAATAAAAGAGCAGGACTGGATGATGGCATGGGTCAGCCTGGCCCACGCCGGAACATACCTGACTGATGCACTCAGCCTCGCACTAAGAAGGGATCTGGGGTTTGGACTGGCAGAACAGGATTTATTGAAGCAGGTGGCCGTAAACAATGGTGAACTGACAATGAGTCAGCTTGCGCAGCGCCTGTACTACAGCAAAGCGGGGATCACAAAGATGGTTGATCGTCTTGAACGAGGCGGACTGCTGGAGCGAAACCCGTCAGCTCAGGATCGTCGCGTCATCCATATCGGGCTTACTTCTGCCGGCAGGACTTCGTTAAAACAATCGAGGCAGATCCTGAAGTCCTTTGTATCAGATCATTTCAGGGCGCACATGAGCGAGAGTCAAATAATACAGCTAGGAGACTCGCTTAAGTCCCTGCTCACCGGTCTCGGACGATTCGACGGCCAGCTACGTCATCTGAAAGGCGAGGCTTCAGAAAATTGACATCGGCCAGGCTGGCTTCGAATGATGGCTGCTAATCCTGAGTTTCTAAAGGATTATTAACCAGGCCCTTCAGGACGACATCGGTGTAACTGATCAGGCCAACAATTTTTCCATGGTCAACAACCGGAATGCGCGAAAGGCCAAATCTTGCAATCATGCGGGTTGCATAGCGGATGTCCATTGTCGGGTCCACGAAAAGAATCGGTTTGGACATGATTTCATAGAGATTGATGCGATCTGGTGAACGATCACGGGCCAGTACTTTTCGGGCTATATCGCTGAACATCACAACACCGTACTCATCATCATCATGGCGCTTGTCAATGATCAGGGTGCGGGTATCCGGGTTTTTCATGACCCGCAATGCCTCGGCGACAGTCAGCATGCCGTCAAGGATATCCACTTCCTTTTTCATGACTTCACGGACCCGGGTGACGGGGGCTTTGTAACTCATAATCTTTCCTCCACGGCTTCAGTGAGAGCTTCAATCTGGTGCCGGACACCAATGGCGTCCTCCACATCAATCTGGATAGCGATACCGGCGCCCGAAGAATTATCGAATTCTCCTGCCTGGGCGACTTTTTCCAGAATATCGCGGCTCATATGTTCCTCGGCGAGCATCATGATGACATCCACCCTGTTGTCCATGCTCAGACCCAAAAAGGTTCTTGACGGCGTGATCCCTTCTCCACGTGCCTGGTTCAGGACGGTAGCGCCCGTGGCACCCGCATCCCTTGCAGCATCCAGCAGGGCCGGTGTTCGCTTGTCTTCGACCATAACGACGATCAGTTTGAAGTGCATAGTCTTTCCTCAATCTATTCAGTTGATGAATTAATTTTTGCCCGTTTGGCGCGCCATTCGCCCACTTGTGCATACCCCATGACCGCGATAATCGGGAACAGGCTGGCAAATGCGATCAGGCCGAAGCCATCAAGAATTGCACTTCGGCCGGGTATGGTTTCGGCAAGGCCAAGGCCCAATGCCGCCACCAATGGCACCGTTACGGTAGAGGTGGTGACACCACCTGAATCATAGGCGAGCGGAATAATCAGTTTTGGCGCGAAGGCCGTCTGGATGATGACCACGACATAGCCAGCGATGATGTACCAGTGTAGTGGCGTGCCGGTCACAATTCTGAAAGCGCCCAGCGCCACACCGACCGCCACACCAATTGCCACTGCCACGCGCAATCCGTTGACTGTTATGGTTCCGGCAGATACCTGGTTGGCTTTGATCGCCACGGCCAGCAGAGCAGGTTCTGCCACGGTTGTGGCAAACCCAATGGCTGCAGCAAAGGCGTAGACCCACAGGAATTTATGCCATGGAATCGCGCCCTTTGGAATCGCCTCACCATCAAAAATAAAACCATAGGCTGTCAGTTGTTCGGCCATCAGCCGCCCAAGCGGGAACAGCGCCAGTTCCAGCCCTTCAAGAAACAGCGCCAGGCCAAGCAGAACAAAAATCAGGCCGGCCGCCACGCGCGCAGGATTCTGAATCGCCCGCCGAAGCACAAAAACCTGGAATCCGATCAGGATGACAGCAATGGGCAGCACATCCCGCAACATGGCCAATACCGTGAATCCGAAACTTGTGATGGCATCAATCATGGCGGGTCAGAAAAACATTCCGTAGCCCATGACAAAAATCATGGGAGTGAGTGATGCAAAAGCGATCAGGCCGAACCCATCGATGAGTGGATCCCGGCCCTTGATCGAGCTTGCCAGTCCGATCCCCAGCGCAGCAACCAGCGGAACAGTAACGGTTGAGGTCGTGACACCTCCGGAGTCATACGCAATCCCAATGATTTCACGAGGCGCGAAAAACGTCATGATGACAACACCGGAATAGCCGGCAATAATCAGGTACTGAACGGGCCATCCTTTGAGAATCCGGAACACGCCTACCAACAGGGCAAACCCAACTGAGACAGCAACCGTCAATCTCAGTCCAAGTGCATAACCCGATTTTGCATCATCGGTGTTGGCGATGACTTTGCCATCAGCAGCAATACGTGAAGCCTCGTCGGAAATTGCAATCAGTGCAGGCTCGGCAACGGTTGTGCCAAATCCAAGCGTAAAGGCAAACAGCAGGAGCCACCAGAGGCTGCCCCGGCGAACAAAGTTGTAAGCCATTTCCTCACCAATCGGAAACAGCGCCATCTGCAGTCCGCGAACAAAAAGAGTAAGGCCAACCACCACCATCAGGGCGCCAGCCAGAATTCGACCCAGGTTGGGAATGGACTGTTGGAGCACCACCAATTCGAAAAAAGCCACTACCAGGACAATCGGCAGCAGCGCCATTGCACTTTCGCGCAGCGAGCTAAAGGATTTCAACAGGAATCGACGCAACTCACGAAGTGAGTTCGAGCGAAGTCCGTTACTTGATCCGCTATCTGGCATGAGAAAGGGTGCTTTGTACCTTGAATACCAGGCCGGATTATCTCAGAAAGTAGATGACTACTACATTGCGCTGGATCAGTAGAACCTCTTAATCAAACGGCACAAAACCCTGCGACCTGAGAATTTCTGCGGCACTCATGACTTTTGTGCCTTTGATCACATGGCTGACACGATAGAGATTCGAAAGGTCGTCCACAGGATTACCTTTCACCAGGTGCATATGTGATTCCTTGCCTACCGAAATCGATCCCAGGCGAGATTCCTGTCCTGCATTCTCCGCTGACCTGATGGTCGCCAACTGCAACACCTCGTTCACCGGGATTCCTGCTTCAGCGTAATACATCAGTTCCCGGATCAGCGTGAATCCCGGCAACATGTTGTCGGTACCCGGAACCAGCTTCACTCCGCTGTCATGCAGCAATTTGACCAGTTCCAGCATGGTCTCAGCGGAACGTGCCCAGGCTCCTTCGTTGCCGTCATTTCGCCCAACCCCGGCAATGGCATCCCTGCGCACACTTGCCGGAAGATGATCGTCGATTTCCCGGAAAGTCCACGAAATCTTTCCTGGCTCATTGAGAAAACTATCCATGAATATTGAAATGGTTGGATCGTGTGAAACATCACGTTCAATCATCATGGCTATGAAATCCCGAACCTGAGGTGAATTCAGATCAAGTTCACCGCCCTGCTCCCCCGGCACTATGAAGCGCGTTGGAGTGCGTGTATCAAGCTCTTCAGCGCCCAGGAAGTTCAGCATGATCATGTTGATATGGGTGATCTCGTTGTAGCCCGCTTCAATTGCCTGGGTGGCATTCATATAGGCAGGCACATGCCCCATAACAACCAGATCGCGCTCGTGTGCATAGGCAGCAAGTGGTGCAACCCATTCAGGCTCAATTGAGCTGTAAAGCTTGATACCAAAGAAACCTCGCCTCGAGTACCAGTCGATCAGCTCCCGGGCTTCTTCCATGCTGTCAGCAAGCATCCCGGTGGGTGCAGAGAATTCACCCCGCTTGTCGATAAAACCAAGGGCATAGACATCCGGGCCAATGATCAGGCCCTTACCAACCTGGTCACGCAGCTGGCTGATGTTGTCCGGGTCATTGGCCATGTCACGAACATTGCTGACACCGCTGGCCGTGTAATTAAGGAAGCTCTCGATTCCGACATGCCCATGCATGTCCCAGAGTGACGGCATCAACACCTGGCCACTGCCATCAATGACTGTCGCCTGTTCGGGGATTTCCACTTCTTCAAAATAAATGGCAGAAATTTTTCCTTTCCAGGAAAAAACGGTGGCCGGATCGGTTAAATCGCCTTCAACACTGTCAAAAATCCTCGCGCCATCGATCACCAGCATGTCTTCGGAATCTTCGGTCAGGTCACGTGCAAGTGACTCGAAGAATTCCAGGGTGGCTTTTTCCTGTTCAGCCTTGAGCAGGCTAAAATGTGACTCCCAGCCCTTCCGGGTGATAGCAAACCATGCGTAATCGACACCAAACAATTGCTGGTCCTGGTCCAGCCAGACATGGGTCGGGCTGGCACCAAGCCCCTGGATGGCGTACAGGGTAATGTCCAGAGACTCACCGTCCTGGTTAATTGTTTTCGAGGTGACCGTTGAAATGGATGCTGTTCCCGAGGGCAGCAACTCAACACTTCCGGAGTCTGATCCCAGTAGCGCACGAGCAAGCATCGCCAGAGTTTCAGAGTTGCTATTGTGGGCCGTATAGAACCCTGCATCGGAAGCAGGCACGCTGCCCGAATCGACATTCGATGACCATTCCGCGCTGCGATCCAGCACTTCGAAACGTTCATCAACTTCACCACCACTATAGTTGTTGCCTGTCACATGCAGGTGAATGGGATAGCCCCGCTGATCCAGCCAGATTTTTGTGGAAGTATTTGGTCCCCTGCCCCGGTCATTGAACTCAAAATCAATACTGATCGATGCATCATCGTTGTGATTGACTGTTAGCGATCCCGAAGGCTCGCCCACGGTCAGCCAGGAGTATTCACGATACTCGGCGGCGAACAGACTTGACGTTGTTAAAAACAGCACCGACAAGAGCGTCAACCCGGCGAGTTTTCCTGGTATAGGGATGTGGCTTAAGACCTGGCTGGTCATTTTTTTTCCTTTTATTGAATAGGTTTGTGACGGCTTATGAATTGGCGTCCTGGAGTAACTCACGAACACGAAGCGCGAGCTTGACCACGGCATCCTGATCAGGTGTTTCGATATAGTCAACTTCAACATCGATGATGACTTCACCGATCATGAAGATCACGTGGGGTTTCGAACCATCGTCCAGGTGATAGGCCTCTTCACCCAGTTCGGGTAACGGATTCGATGTACCTTCAAAGTGCTCTGCATACATGCTTGTTGATCGAACAATGGCCGGAGGAATTGCAACCCGAATAAAGTCACCACCTTTACCCCGTACGAAACATTCGCTGCCAACCCCCGCAATCGAACGGTCCATTTCAGCCTGGAAACCGACGATTGATGCCAGTTCCTGGCGATGCCCTTTGAGGGCCTCACACAAGACAATTGACTGGCGGGTGAGCGCAATTGGTTCTGTTGATCCTGCAGCCGAATCAGTGCGCGCCGCGACATCAACTGTGGCTTCCGCACCATCACCACTTTCACCACCACAGGATGAAATAATAAAAACCAGCGCAAGCAAAATAGAAATTCTGAGAAACATGTTGTCCTCCTGAGCGAAGGGAATGAATACTACGTAATCCAGGCATGGAATAATATATCCAGGATTAATTTTACGGATTATCACGGAGATGTTCTTGTGACAAGCAGGAGAGAAGCGATTGGAATTCTGGCCGGAACAGCCGCAGCAATGGCCATTCCAGCAGTACGGGCGGATTTGCCGGGTGGCTTCTACGACCAGGCGCTGGTGATCGATGCCTTGTGTTTTGGCAGGGAGTGGGAACAGGATGCGTTTGAAGGGCTGCGAGATGCGAACTACTCGGGAATTGTCGAAAGCCTGCCGCGTGACAGCCTGCAATCCGCCATCGATGCGCTGGTCCAATGGCGCAACCGAATTGATGAGAATCGAAGGCAATTGCTGATGGCTCTGACTGCGGCGGATTTCCAGGAAGCCAGGGCCAGTAATCGTACTGCGGTCATGATGAATTTCCAGGACGCCACCATGCTCCAGGGAGATGCCGATAACGTCGATGCCCTGCATGCGTTAGGGATGCGCAGTTTCCAACTGACTTACAACTATCGCAATCTGCTGGGTGATGGTTGCCTGGAACGAACCAACGCTGGCTTGTCCGAGTTTGGTGTTTCAGTTGTCGAGCGCATGAACGATGTAGGCGTGATGATAGACGTCTCACACAGCGGCCCCCAAACCACGCTCGATGGCATCGAATTCTCAAAAAAACCCATTGCCATGACTCATACATTCTGTGCTGCACTCAGACCGCACCCACGCGCCAAATCAGATGAAGCAATCAAATCCTGCGCTGACAAGGGCGGCGTCACGGGAATTTGTGCACTGGGTTATTTCATCGGCCCTGACCCTGGTGGTGAGACCAGCATCGAAGACTATGCTGACCAGGTTGAATATGCAGTTAACCTGGCTGGCTACGACCATGTCGCGCTATCAACTGATTTCCCGCCGCAAGGCATTTCACCCTGGGCCACAAGGGAGAACTGGTATGAGCCGCGCCTGGAGTGGTTTAAACCCAGTTACGAGGTGCGCTGGCCACCATGGATACCTGAACTTGATACACCTGACCGTTTCCGCAACCTGGTCAGAATCCTGGAAGGTCGTGGCTGGAGCCAGGAAAATCTTGAAAAGCTGCTTGGTCTGAACTGGCTGCGATTATTTGAAGACACAATCGGTTAAAGCACTGGTCAGAACTTTTCAGCTCGTAATACTTCCACGTCAGACATATAAGTGATCATTGCAAAATTTTCGTAGTATCGATCTCGCAGGTGTGCAGCAATTCTGACCGCAATCTCCGGGTCACAAACCACTTCCACCCTGATGTTTCCGGAAGTGCTCCAGCCTGCATCCCTGACACCACGGCTGCCCCTGCCACGAGCATTGACGATGGTATAGCCGGTAGCCCCAAGACCGGGAAGCTCGTTACGCAGATTATCTTCGAGTGCCGCCTCGGTGATGATCGTCACCAGTTTTTTTACCGTTATGTCCATCGCACCATCAGAGAGTATGTAAATACTGAGCCATACCAAGATACAACGGTATGCCTACAAAAATATTAAACGGAAACGTGACCCCCAGGGAAGCTGTCAATGAAAGCGTTGGGCTGGCCTCGGGGACTGCAATTCGCATGGCTGCCGGTGCGGCGATATAGGAACAGCTGCCTGAAAGAACCGCCAGCAGCATGGTGCCACCTTCCGACAGGCCCATCCACCAGCCAAGCAACGCACCCATCATTGCCAGTGGCACGGGTACCAATAGCGCGAAAACCACCAGGAAGAAGCCATGATCCTTGAGGTTCTTGAACTGGCTTGCTGCAATCAGGCCCATTTCAAGCAGGAACAGGGCAAGCACACCCTTGAACAGGTCAAAGAAAAACGGCTCAAGCGGCTCCATCCCTACCGGCCCTGCAATCCATCCAATGATAAGGCCACCCATCAAAAGCACAATGCTTTTACCAAGGAAAGTCTCGTGTGCAAGCTTGCCCCAGCGGGTGTCCTTCGAAATGCCTCTCGCCAGCACGATACCCACCATGATGGCCGGCATCTCCAGCAGCACCAGGAAAAGAGCCAGCCTGGGTTCGTAGAAAATATCCTGGGATGCCAGGTAGGCAATCCCGACCGCGTAGGTGGCCACGCTGACCGAGCCATAATGCGCAGCAATTGAAGCGGCATTGGGGCGGTCAAGTCGGCCAACGTACCGCAGGACCGGAAAAACCATTAAAGGGATCACAATTCCCATGGCCATGACCGCAATAATCTGCGGCAGAAGGCCCCCGAACGGTTGTTGCGCGAGCTCTATCCCACCTTTGAGACCAATGGTTAAAAGCAACAGCACACTTAATAGTTCATAAATTGCCGGCGGCAGACGCAATTCAGACCGGGCAAGGCCAGCGACCAGTCCAAGAGCGAAAAAGAGAATAACCGGGTCCATGGGCGATCAGAAGAAGTAGAGCAGAACGTAGGTGATAAGAAGGACAGCAATCCAAAGCGCCGTGGTGCCGATCGGCCAGGCGCGCGCAAAAACGCCCGGTGCAGATTCAGAATTTTCAGAACCTGAAAACCAGTTCTTCCCGACACGATCAAACCAGTTCCCAACTGCTCCGACAAGGCTTCTCAGCAAGTCCATCATCCAACCCAGGACCAACCCGATGTGGCCAACGATACCCAGCAACAACACCCGCCAGATCCAGTCGGCATCCAGGGAAATGGTCAAGGTACGTTTCATCAATGGCAGTAACAGGAAGAAAGCCAGACCAGAGAACAACAATAGCTGCAGGTAGAAGAGCACCTTGCCGGCTGTATAAGGCACATAATCAACCGGATACGGCAGGAAGCGATATAACAGATCAGGCATCACGCCAAGCAGCACACATAACACCGAGAAAATGACCATCGCGGCTGCCATGTTCCAGGGAGCATCCTTGGGTCGCAGGCCCGAGTCACGCTGGAAGAACACGAACCATGGAAACTTGATGCCGGCGTGCAGGAAGACTCCGGCCGAAGCCGCTGCAAGAGTGAAGTAAACCCAGACCAGGCCTTCACCAACCGCAGCCTGGGAAATCATTGTCTTGGTTGTAAATCCGGATGTCAGAGGGAAACCGGAAATGGCCAGCGCACCGATAATTCCACATGCCGCTGTGAGTGGCATGGTGCGGAACAGGCCACCGACATCACTGCAACGGTTCATGCCGGTGCGATAGATCACAACGCCCGCACTCATGAACAGTAACGCCTTGTAAATGATATGCGCAAATGCATGTGCGGCAGCACCGTTGAGCGCCATCTCGGTTCCGATCCCGACAGCGCACACCATGAAACCCACCTGGTTGACGATCGAAAAAGCCAGGATTCTGCGAATGTCGTTTTCTAACAATGCATAGATGATCCCGTACATCACCATGAACAGGCCGACATAAATCAGGACAGATTCGCCCGGGAACAGGAGGATCAGCGCCAGTACAGCCGTCTTGGTCGTGAACGCGGACAGGAATACCGAACCGGTCGGGCTGGATTCCGGATAGGCGTCGGATAACCACGCCGACAGTGGCGGCGCAGCAGCATTAATCAGAATTCCGATCAGGATCATCCATGTATCAAAGTTGGTCGCCAGCAATGGTTGAATTTCTATTGAGCCTGTGTGGACAACCACACCTTCAATACCAACTTTCAGGATCACGCCACCCAGTAAATGCAGGATGGCGTAGCGAATACCTGCCGCACGTGCGCCAGGCGTTCCACCGCACCAGACAATGACAGTCGAAAAAAGCGCCATTAATTCCCAGGAGAGGAAAAGGCTGATCAGGTCGCCGGCAAAACACACACCCACGGCGCCTGCAGCGTACGCGAATGCAGCCGAAAGCTCATACCACCTGGCCTGTCGGTATGCGAAGAGCCCACCCACAAAGGACATCAGCACAAATATGGTGGCGAATAAACGGCGCACCGGGCTGCCCTCGACTGGCTGCAGCGTGTAATCGAGGAACGGAATGGTTGCAACGATTCCATCCGGAATATTCCAGACTGCCACCATTGCAACCACCGGCACGCCAAGCACAACAACATTGCGTAACCAGCCATGTGTAACGGCAGTCAGCAATGCGCCGGTCAGCAGGATCAGCCCGGGTGAAAACAGCTCAAAGCTCATTTTTCACCTCCATCCTGGCGGCGGTCGCTGTAGTAGTTCTCTTTGCGCTTGAGAACAAAACCAAGCAATTTAGCCACCAGCACCATGACCAGGCACGACCCAAATCCGTATATGGCTCCGAAAGCAAACCACCCGTCGGGCCCGAAATAACCCTTGACGCTGATGAACAACTGGGCTGCCACGGTGGCTGCAAGGATTACCACGAACACGATCCACAGCTTCCTGATGGTCGCAGGACGTGTCAGCCAGTGATCGTCGTACTTCTGGTTCATGACGCCTCCCTTACAACCTGGTACTCAAGATTCAGCGCTGGCCCGTTGAACAGGAAAAATGCGATCGTCAGGATCGCTGTAATCACCAGAGCAATCACCATCGGTCGCGGAGCCTCACCGTGTTCGACCACGTTTTCATCTGATTCCTTTTCAAACCAGGCCATGTAGATAATGGGCAGGAAATAAGCAGCGTTCAGCGCCGTGCTCAGAATCACGGTTCCCAATGCAACATAGTTATCGGCTTCAAAAGCGCCGGCAAGAATGTACCACTTGGACACAAATCCGCCGGTGGGTGGCACGCCAATCATGCTTAGCGCGCCAATCGTAAAGGCCGTCATTGTCCACGGCATTCGCCTGCCAATACCGCGCAATTGAAACAGCTCGGTTTTACTCGACGCCACGTAGATTGCGCCGGCCGCAAAAAACAGGGTGATCTTGCCGAAGGCGTGCGCCAGCATGTGAATCGCAGCTCCCACCTCAGCCAGTGGTTTAAGAATGGCTGCTGCCATCACGATGTAGGAAAGCTGTGAAATGGTGGAATAAGCCAGCAGTTTCTTGAGATTCTGTTGCCTCAGGGCAACGATGCTGGCCGCCAGGATGGTGAACGCCGCCACGTAAAGCAACCAGCCGCTACTGGGCTCTGAGAACAGGAAATCAATACCGAAGATGTAAACGATGACCTTTGTCACCGTGAACACGCCGGCTTTCACCACGGCAACCGCATGAAGCAATGCGCTGACAGGTGTGGGCGCGACCATGGCGGCAGGCAGCCAACGATGAACCGGCATGACTGCAGCTTTACCGATACCGAAAACAAACAGGCCGAGCAGCAAACCAACAAGAGGGCCTGAAAGGTTGCCCTCGATAATCCCACCCTGGACAAAATCGCCAGTCCCGGTCGCGGAATAGGTCCAGATGATGGCGGGCAGGAACAGGCCGATCGACGTCGTCAGCAGTATCCCCAGGTAAATTCTCGCTGTTTTAACTGTTGCAGGATCGCCCTTATGCGCCACCAGTGGATATGTGGCCAGGGTCAGGGCTTCATAGAACAGGAACAGGGTGATCAGGTTTGCCGAAAATGCGATGCCCATGGTTGCAGCAAGAGAAACCGCGAACAACACGTAAAACCGGGTCTGGTTGGTCTCATTGTTACCACGCATGTAGCCAATCGAATAGATCGAGTTCACGATCCATAACGACGATGCCAGAAGCGCGAACATGATTCCCAGTGGTTCGGCACGGAAAGCAAGCTCGATTCCCGGAATGACCTCATGAATCAGGATTTCCGGCCGGCCACCACGATAGACAGCAGGCGCAATCGACCATGTGATCCAGGCAAGCGCACCCGCCGTAATCAATGTGCAGGCTTCGCGAACATTGGCGCTGATACGGCCGGCAATCGCGATCACCACCGCCCCGAACAATGGCACCAGCACGGCCATGATCATGAGTTGTGACTCGCTCATGGCAGATGAACCAACAAGGCAGCTGCGCTGCGCTGAGCCAGCTCAATTGGCAGGGCCGGTGAAAGACCAAACCACAGGTTGGCCAATGATGCGGCCATCGTTGTCAGCAACAGCATCATCGGGGCTTCGCCCGGCTTGTTGCTTTCAGCATTTTCAAGGCTGCGCAGCGACTCCACGATTCGCCAGACATAGACGACAGCCAATAGCGAGCCAATCACCACAACGGCGATCAGCATGATACCAAGCCCCCCCATACCAAGCAGGGCTGAAATCAGGTACCACTTGCTGACAAATCCTGCTGTGCCGGGGATTCCAATCAGGCTCAGCGCAGCGATGACCAGGGCTGCAGTCGTCAATGGCATGGTTCGCGCCACACCCCTGAGATCAGGAATCCTCAATCCGCCAAGTCGGGTTGCGAGACATGCCACGGCCATGAACAAGGCGCCCTTCGCCAGCGCATGGTTAAACATGTGCAACAGGCTGGCCGTCAATCCTGCTACGCTCACCAGGCTGGCGCCCAACAGGATGTAACCCACCTGCGCGACAGAAGAATAGGCCAACAATCGCTTCAGGTTTTTTTCGAACACGGCAACCGCCGAACCCACAACAATCGCTGCCACTGCCAGCGGCATCAGGAAGGCGGCAAACTGGATATCGTGTTGAGTCAGGTTTTGCTGAAAAACAAAAAAATCAAAGCGCAACAGGACATACAACGAGACCTTGGTGGCACAGGCAGCCATGAACACACTGACAATGTTTGGCGCATAGGTATACGCATTGGGCAACCAGACATGAAGTGGAAAGACTGCCGCTTTTAACGCCAGGCCCACGGTAATGAACCCGGCTGCCACGAGTATGGGGCGCTGGTCACCGACTTCATGGATTCTTAATTCCATGTCGGCAAGGTTCAAAGTGCCGGTCATCAGGTAGATGAGTCCGATGCCAATCAGGTAGAAAGTCGCACCGATGGTTCCCATGATCAGGTACTTGAATACCGCCGGTAATGCGCGACGGTCCGGCCCGCCGGCAATCAACACATAGCTTGCCAGCGAGGAAATTTCCATGAATACGAAAACATTGAATGCATCGGCGGAAACAATTATTCCGGCCAGGCCAGCCAGTGCCAGGGCCCACGCTGAATAGAACAGTGGCTGGCGTTCCGTTTCAATTTCCAGGTCGATACTTTGCCGGCCACCAATCAGCGAAACGGTAGAAGCACCGGTCAGCACCAGCAACATCAACACGCTGAAATCATCAATCCTGAGCTCAATTCCGAACGGTGCCGGCCAGGAACCCATGAAATACCCCGGCACCTGCCCCGCCAGCACCAGGATGGTCAGCTGAACCGCAATTGCAAAAGCCATCAGGCTGACCAGGGTTGCCGCCGCCCATGCCAGACCACGCGGCGCCAGCAAAGCGAGCACGGGCGCAGCGAGCATCGGCACGATTACCTGCAGTGCCGGCAAATGTGGTATGAGTCCGTTCACCGTTGATCGATCTTCTGGATTTCGTCTTCTTCGATGGAGCCGTATTCTTCCTTAATGCGCACCACGATCCCCAGACCCAAAGCGGTAGTGGAAATGCCCACCACGATTGCAGTCAGGATCAGAACCTGTGGGAGGGGGTTCGAAAAAAGTGCGTTGTCGACTCCGGCCTGGAATATCGGTGCTGTACCACCATCCACTTTTCCCATGGAGATATACAAAAGAAATACAGCGGCCTGGAACAGGGATAAGCCCATCAACTTCTTGATCAGGTTACTCTTTGCAATTACTGCATAGAAACCAACCATCAGGAGGATGGCGAAAGCCCAGTAAGCGAACAGGTCCAGTAACGCGGACATTACGCTCTCCCCCGTGCTGCAAATGCATGGTAGATGCTGAGCAGTACTCCTGTAACGGTCAGTCCGACACCCAGTTCAATCAGAATGATTCCGACTTGCTGCGCAGCGACCGGATTGTCCAGCAGGACCGAGTAATCCAGGAAGTTGCCACCCATTAACATCCCCAACACACCCACCGCGCTGTACAGCAGTGCGCCGCCGCAAACCATTCCCATCAGTACTTTTCGGGGAATGATGTCGAGTGCCTTTTTCTCACCTTCAAGCAGGGAATACAGGACGATTCCTGCGGCTACAAATGCACCAGCCTGGAATCCACCACCTGGTCCGTACTCTCCGTGGAATTGCACATAAAGTCCGAAAAGGATGATAAACGGGACCAGTAATCGCCCCACCACGCGTGGCACGAGATAATGCCGTAAACCGGTCACCTGACCAACCTCCGTCAATCGGGAACCCCGTCTTTTCGACCCACTGCCCGGCCCTGAGGCAAGCAGAAACAGAACCCCGATTCCAGCGGTAAATACGACGAACACCTCACCGAGCGTGTCGTATCCACGATAAGCGCCAAGGATGGCGGTGACCACATTCGGTATATCAATATACTCCGGGGTCTTTTCCAGGTACCAGGGTGCAACATGTGTCTGAACCGGGGCCTGTGGATCTCCGAATGCCGGTTTGTCAAACGTTGCGTAAATGACAACGGCGGTGGCTGCAATTACAGCAACCAGGTACAACAGGCGAGGCCCTTTGCGTGGAGCTTCCCGCTCACCTGTAAGCGACAGCGCACCAAGAAAAAGCACTGTCGAAATTCCTGCGCCAATGGCAGCCTCGGTGAGCGCCACGTCTGCCGCATCCAACAGAAGAAAATTCGCGGCCAGCAAAAGGCTGAAAATACTCAGCAACATCACTGCGGCAAAAAGGTTCCTGGTCTGCACAACCGCAACCGCAGTGATCACGAGCAATACCAGCAGAAAAAGGCTAAAAAGAGTAATCATGATGAATGATCCTCCTCTGCTTTGTGGTCCTTGTCCTGTGTGCGAACGCCTGACAGCAAAGCGGCGCTGGCCAGGGCATTGGAAGCTGTGGGCCCGGTAAAAAGCAGGAAAAGCAAAATAGCCGCGAGCTTCACTGTCGCGAGTGTTAGGCCTGCCTGGACCATGATTCCTGTCAACACCAGAATTGCGCCGGCACTGTCGGTCACGCTGGCAACATGCATGCGGGTATAAAGGTCCGGCATTCTAATCGCGCCAATGCCGCCCACCAGCACGAAAAGCCCACCCGCGCTCAGGAGTATCCAGCTAAGGATGTCAAGAATCTGATCCATTCAGCGCCCTACCCTTCGCTCACTTCAGAGACTTTTCCCTCGTCACCAGGGAGTGGTGACTTTGTCCTGGAACGAAAGAATTCGAGTACCGCCAATACGCCAATGAAGTTAATCAATGCGTATGCCAGGGCAAGATCCAGGAAATCGGGGCGGCCAAACAGGTAGGCGATGACCGCAACCAGCAAGACCGTCTTGGTGCCAAACATATTCACGGCCAGGACCCGGTCATATACAGTGGGGCCCATCAATGCCCGAATCAGGGCAAGGACCATGGTCAGCAGGGTCGCAATTGTGACAACGTAATACATACCGCTCACCTCCTCAGCATTGCAACACGATTGTTCATTTCGCCAGAAGCAAGTTCTTCGGCACCCTCTCTGGTCAGTGCATGAACCTGTATTCGACCTTCGTAGACATCGAGCGCCAGGGTGCCTGGTGTCAGGGTAATGGAATTGGCCAGGATCACCACATCAACTGCATCTTTGGAAATAGCATCAACCGCAACTACAGTTGGACTGACAGGCAGTTTCGGATCAAGCGCGACGCGCGTCACCGCCACACTGGAGATAAAAATCTCCCGGGTCAGCCAAATCCAGTATTGAATCAGCCTGAGACCGAACTTCATGGCATAAAGGTCTGACTGAAAATACCGCATTCGATGTGCCAGGTAGATCGTCAATACCACTGAGACCAGGCCAAGACCCAGCAACAACGGTTTGAAGAAACCGGACCACAGCATCCAGGCACCCAGCAGTAAGAGGCTGAACACAAGCAGTCTTAAAAATGCAGGCTTGTTCATTTCAGCATCAGAAATCCGGCTTTGATCAGGCCCGTTCACACTTAATCGTCGTCCTGGCAGGGATATTCGGTTCTCAAAGCATGGTACACGAGGTCTCGTGCACTGGGATGCGCGCCCACCAGGTCATCATCGATCAACTCGCCAACGACTTTTTCCACGACCTCCGCCAATGGCACCGGAGCGCCCAGGCAGAATTCGGCATAGTAAGAGGGTCCATAGCGTTCCAGCCGGCTGCCAACCCGTGTTCTGATTGCCCTCTCGCTGAAAGTTTCCTGCTCTTCAATTTCGGCAGCGACATTTTGGGTCACGCGCTCATCGGTGGCCACAGCCCCATCAATAAATCCCTGGATATACCGAACGCAAAAGATTCCGTCTTTACTCTCAGGATCTTCGGCAAAATAACTACAATGATCGGCCAGCTCGGTTGTACTGAGTGTCTCGACCGCCTCAAGGCTCATGGGCATCATCATGAGAACGGCTATCCAGACGACACCTGTTAACGACAATTTGGTCATCACTACTCTCCGGTTAATTTTTGATCAACTGACTGCGTTCGAACTGCTTCTCAACTTTGCGAACAGCGGCTGGACTAAGAATGACACGCAAGAGCTGCCCGACCGTGCAATGGGACTCAAGCGGGTGTCTCAGGTGCCGTTTCAAATCAATCAGGTACGTGTTTCGCCGCCCATCCTTGATGATGGACAGCACGCCGGCTTCTTCCAGGTTGGTGATGATTCGGAAAGCTGTTCGTTCAGTCACTCCGACCCGGCGCGCCACTTCCACCAGTCGCATTCGTGGGTTGTCCGCCAGGCACACCAGAACGTGAACATAGTTACTAAAGTAGGTCCAGTCATTTTCGTGCCCGCTCACTGAATGCTTTCCAACCCGGTTGCTGATTGCCGCGTATGTTATCAATTACTAGAAATAGATGTCTAGTAATTAATTACTGGTAATGAGATATTGGCAATCAGAATAGTTTGTGTTTACCGGCTTCCTGCCCTTGCAAACCTTCAGAGAGGACTCTTTGGTAAAACTGTTGGAGTGTTTCGTGACCCGTTGAGGGGGTAGCATTGGCGTCATAACGAGCCATTTCCTCGTCCCAGCAAAGCATGGATTCCGTTGCGTAATAGTGCCCAATTCGAGCCAGTTCTGATTTCTCTGCCATCGCCGGAATCAGCAAACCCAACGGTTTTGTCAGAGCGGCCGCAACACTCAGCATCGCGGGCGGAACACTTCTGAATTTTGGAGTGATACCGGTCAACTCAAATAACCACTCTCCTTGCTTGCGCGGCGTAATGGCCTCGCCAGGACCACCAATAGGAAGTATCTGATTTTGTCGCGAATCATCAACCAGGCAATCGACGATGAACTCTGAAAGGTCTCGCTCAGAAATCGGCTTGCAGGCTGTCAGCCTTCCATCACCAAACAGCAAGAAGGGTTTACCTTCAAGGACTCGTTTGACCTGGCCCGCAAGAGATTTGAAATAAGCGGTTGGCCGCACGATGCTGTAATCAATCCCTGACCTGGCCAGCTGCGCCTCAAATGCCAGCTTGGCCTGCTGAAATGCGAGCCGTGGACGCTGCACACAAATGGCAGAAAGAAGCACAAAGTGCGTGGCACCTGCCTTGATTCCAGCAGATAAGAGATTCCGATTGGCCTCGTAATCAACTGCCCAGGCATCCCGGGCAACCCCGGTTCTTGAAGCGATACAGGAAATAACTGCATCAAAGGACCCCGGGGGAAAAAGACCGTCAAGAGCATGCGGGTCAGTGAGATCGGCAGTTACGACCTTCAGATCTGCCCGGTTGCTGATGTTTCGTCCTGCTGCGGTCACCTCGTAGCCCCGCTGCAGTAAATCTTTCAGGACATGCTGGCCGATATAGCCAGTCGCGCCGGCGAGTAAAACACGTTTTCCGACAGCCTCAGTCAAGCCGGATTAAGCCGCCAGACTGCCCGGTTCAACGCTGCCGCTGTCGTGACCCATACCAAGTAGGGCACAAACAGCAGGGCTGCAAGCTGGCTGACTGGCCAGGCAGCAATGATAAAGGCCACAACCGACAACCACAGCAGGCTGACGTCGATGAATGCCTGGTCCATTCGCCGGCGGCCAAAGAACAGCCATGACCAGGCCGCATTAAATACCCATTGCGCCGCCCAGGCAACCAGTGCCAGGCCAAAGCCCTGCGCTTCCCAAACCAGGACCCCTGCCCACGCGATGAGAACATAGAGCACCGTCCATACGACAGGAAACACCCAGTCGGGCGGCGTCCATGCAGGTTTGTTCAACGACTCGTACCAACTGTCAGGTTTAAACGTTGCACCCGAAGATCCGGCCAGAAATACCAAAATCAGGAATACCACCCAGACCATCAATCTATTGCTCCGTTTTATCGGGACGTAGTTTTAATTCCAGCAAGTGTGCGCAAAAGGCGCCTGCCATGCAAAGTGCAAACAGAAGGTTGCCATTGTCGACGATCAGCACGAGAGCGGCAAAGAGCAGCATAACAGCAGAAAGCGTATTGGCCAGCACCCACCAACCCCATGCTTTGCGATCGGAACGCCAGTAGCGCAGAAATCCGATGATTCCCTCGAGGATAAGCCAGGACAGCGCAATCAGAATCAGGGTTTGAGTTGTCACCCAGGACGACATGGTGCGGTTGGACTATCCGAAAGGGCCGTTCAGCTTGACGATTTCGGCATTGAGTATGCCTGCAAAGGTGACCCAGGCCAGGTAGGGAATCAGCAGCATAGCTGCGGTTCTGTTTCGTTTCCAGCAAATCCAGATCATTATGACAATCGAAAACCAGAAAAGAAACCATTCCGAAAGCGCCCAGTCCGGCCGCTGAAATCGAAAGAACAGCAGACTCCAGGTGACATTCAAAACCGCATTGAAGAGAAACCAGATCAGCACGTTCATACGCGATTGATACGAGTCACTGCTCCACCAGGCCAGCGCAGCAGCCATTGCAGTCAGTGCGTAGAGCATGGTCCAGACCGGACCAAACCAAATTCCTGGTGGTTGCCAGGAAGGTTTTTCGAGACCCTGGTACCAGGGTCCCAGGTCAGTCATCAGTCCCCCGACAACAGCAACGGCGAGAGCTGCCAGGGCCGCTGTCAGTATCGTGCGTCCCCTGCTAAAGCTCATCGCGGAGCAATTCCTACCAGGTGTGCGAGGTCTTTGAAAAAGATACGGATGTGAGCCATGGGATCACGTTTCACCAGCTTTTTGTTCATATAGGCTTCCCACGTCAGCTTTTGCACATCAGGATCCTTGCAGATTTTAACGAACTTCTCTCGCAGACGATCATTCGAATACCAAAAATACTGCATGATTCCCAGGATCATGAATACCCGGCCATGATCCTTCATAAACCGTTTTCGGGCAGACTTCAGGGCTTTCGCGTTTCCGGTCGCCAGGTATTCCTGTACTGCTTCTCCTGCCAACCTGCCGCTGTACATTGCATAATAAATCCCCTCTCCTGAAGAAGGCGCAACTGCTCCGGCCGCATCGCCTGCAACCACCACATCACGACCGTTGTCCCAGCGTTTCAAAGTTCTCAGTGGCAATGGCGCACCTTCGCAACGAACGGTTTCTCTTTCCTTCAAACCCGCATTGTCTCTCAGCTTTCCGGTTGCCTGTTTGAGCGAGAGCCCTTTTTTCGCGGTACCGGTTCCGATACTGGTTTTTTCCCCGTGAGGGAAAACCCAGCCATAGAAGTCCGGCGAAATCTCACCCTGGTAATAAACATCGCAGCGTTCCGGATCGAATGAACCGTCTTCCGCCGGCTCGGGTGACTTCACAATTTCATGATAGGCATAGACATGCTTGGGCCGGCCCAGCCTGGGCATGAATTCGCGGACAACTTTCGAGTTTGCGCCATCGGCACCAATCAGTGCCCTGACCGGAATATGCTGATCATCGCTGCCTTTTTCGTGGGGACGGAATTTCAGGTGCAAGGTTCCTGCCCTGTCCCTCTTGCACCCCATGTACATGCCCTGGCGCAAATCCGCACCTGCAGATTCCGCCCGCTCCCGCAGCCACGGATCAAAATCAGCCCGGTCCACCATGCCAACAAAACCGCCTATTTCCATGTCAACGCCCATTCCCGAAGGTGCGATCATCCGGGCGCTGGTGACGCGAGCTTCGAGTTGTTCTTCCGGAACATCAAACTCCCGCAACAGGATGGGCGGCACAGCGCCCCCGCACGGCTTGATTCGACCCGGACGATCCAGAAGCAACACTCTTAATCCGGCAACAGCCAGGTCATGAGCTGCGGTTGCCCCGGCCGGGCCTCCACCCACAACGGCAACATCGTAAACTGGCTCCTGAGGTGCGGGTCGAAAGTCTTGTTCAGTTTTCATTTAGACGTACCATCGTTGAAGCTGTAATTGAGGGAGCCGACTGAATCTGTTCAGATGCCGGTCCTGGGTCGATGCTCCTGGCAAGGAATGCAGAGGTTAGAAAAAGCAAGCTTTGCGCAACAAAAATCATCGCATAAGCGAAGGAATCAGAATTGAACATCCAGTTGAGTATATCCACGGATGCAGTGCCCAAAATACCACCAAGACCAAAGGCGACCGCCTGAGCTGCACCCCATACACCCATGCGTGTCCCGCGACGCGCAGGATCGCCCTCAGACACCAGCCACATCATCGCGCCAATGGCTGCCACGGCATACGCACCATTGGCGAATCCTAAAGCAAAAACATTGAGCTTCAATGGCCAGGGTGGCCCAAGAAAACCGGATAGTGCCAGGCAGGCAAGCATGCCAGCGGACAACAGGCACCCTGTAATCATGAAGGCCCTGAGGCCGCCTGCGCTTTTGCGAACTTTCAAGCCTGCAAGAGCGACAAACAACATGCCGCTGAGAATCCCGCCATATTGAATGCCACCAAGCTGGGTCGATTCTCCGGGAGTCAGGCCAAATACCAGGCCGGCAAATGGCTCCAGAACCAGATCCTGTGCGCTGTAGGCGAGCATGGAAATAAATACGAATATTCCGAACCGAAGGGTATGCGGCTCGCCCATCACCTGCCTCAGCGCGGGTAAAAAAGCAGGCTTTTCCCTTTTTTCGGCAGTGCCGGAATCATCATTTTCTGATTGTTTTTCGACTTTACGCTCCAGCTTCCAGACTGACGCAATGGTGATCGAAAGCGCTATGGCTGAAACAATGCCCGTGACCACAATCAGGCGGGGGAAACTGAATGGATCGAGGAAAGCTCCCGCAATGCCCGCAGTTAATGCAAATCCGGTAATCATCATGGTCCATGTCAGGGTCGCAGCAGCAGCCCGCTGATTGTCGGCAACGCCTGCCGCCAACAAGACCAGCAGGGACGTGCCACACGCTCCAACCCCTGCCCCGATCAGCAGGAACGCGACAAAAGCCAGCGCTATGCCCGCCAACTGGCTCGTTGCCATGAATGCAACGCCGGCCGCAGCAAGCACCCCTCCGGCTGCCAGCACTGCCATACCACCGATAATCCATGGCGTTCGTTTGCCGCCAATATCCGATCCATAACCAAATCGGGGTCGCGTGAACTGGACGAAATAGTGAATAGCCACCAGCAGCCCTGGTAATGCCGCCGGTAATGCCAGCTCGACAACCATCACGCGATTGAGTGTGGATGTTGTCAACACAACCACTGCGCCAATGGCAGTCTGCACAAATCCGATCCGGATGATATCCAGCCATCCGAAATTTGCCCGGTTCATCGTCATGGATTAAGAATGCCCCTGACAGCGAATGCGCTGACCAGCATTCCCAGAACGTAAAGTGTCACGCCGGTTGCGTTGTACCAGGGGGCCAGTTTCTCAGGGTCCTTCAGCAACCTGATCATCAGTGCGACCTGGGTAATCAGCATCAGTGCAACCACCCCGGCTGCAATGACATCTCCCCAGTAGAACAAAAGCGCGACCACCAACACCTGTGGAATGGCCATGACCCAACAGGCGAGCACAGCCGCGCGTTTCGCGCCGAGTTGTACTGGCAGGGAAAGCACACCCATTTCGGTATCGCCTTTGATCGCCTTAAAGTCGTTGAGCGTCATGATTCCGTGTGCGCCAATGCTGTATAAAACCGCCAACCAGATGGTGTAATAGCTGGGTAATGCGTTTGCAGCGACTGCAGCAGCGGTAAACCAGGGCAATCCTTCATAACAGACGCCAACCGCAGCATTGCCCCACCAGCCATTTTGCTTGAGTCGAAAAGGCGGTGCACTGTATGCCCAGGCAAAGATCAGACCCAGAATTCCGGCAACGGCCACAACCGGGCCTAACATAATGGCAACAGCCACCGACACTGAAGTCCAGATAATCGCGAAATAGAGCCCGCGTCGTCCCGGCACCCTGCCCGATGGAATCGGCCGACCCGGTTCATTGAGTGCGTCAACGTGACGGTCAAACCAGTCATTAACAACCTGGCTTGTACCGCAAATTAACGGCCCAGCGAGGGCAATTCCAGCCAGGATGAGTGGCCAGCGTTCATCCAGCGGCTGGCCCGATGCGACCAGGCCACAACCAAAAGCCCACATGGGTGGAAACCAGGTGATTGGTTTGAGTAATTCGAGGTAATCGGTCCAGCGCTGACGTACCGGTTCGATTGCGCTGGTTGTAACGCGCTCCATACAGGGAAACGTATACCTGGCATCTAAAAGTGTCAACTATTAATTACAATGTCAGGGCAGGTTTACGCAGGCGCGCAAATACTTTAGTTGGACTTACCGTTCTTGCTTCCGTTCTTGTTGCCATTTTTTGGCTTGTTGGTTGCAAATCCATAGCGTCTGAGTTTGACGTAAAGACTCTGTCGGCTGAGCCCCAGGAGTTCAGCAGCAGATGCCCGATTGTTGTCTGTGGAAGTGAGGGCAGCCTCGATACACAAACGCTCGATAATGTCAGATGTTTCGCGAACAAGCTCCTGCAATGGAACCCGTCCGATTAACTTGGTCATGTCCTGCAGGGACTGTGCCAGAGGTCGATCTTTTGCTGGTGTCGTGACCGGCTTGCTGCGAATGTTATGACGCAGGGTAAAGCCAAGGCAGGGAACATCAGCCTCCAGGGCAGAGACTGCAGAAATATCGACATCTATTGGCTCGCCGAACTGAGGTCTTACCATACTTGCCGAGTGCCGAACCTGTGTTCTTTGTTTGAGATTTTTGCGAAGCACTTCAATGTCCACACCCGAACGCCCTACCCAGCTATCCAGGGGCTGCCCCAATACCTGTTGCTCCGAACCCAAACCGCATAATTCAACGAATGCGTCATTGGCTGAGAGGATGACACCATTTGGATCAGTGACAACAAAAGCCTCTGGGGATCGTTGTATCACATCGAGTACAGAACGGCTCACTGGCGTGGATTCAGGCTGGGAATCAGAACTGATGCGAATGAGAAAATACATTCCATCTTCGCGCCGCAGGAGACTGGCACCAACCAGCAGGCTGGCACCTTTCGCAAGACGAACATTGATGTCTTCAGCATGGCCAGCTGCACGAACCTGGGTGAGTAAGGCCTCAACCTCGTCTTCGCTCTCGGGCGTCATTCCTCTTGGGAACCTTCGACCCACCAATTTATCAATTGGAAGTTCCAGCACCTCGCTTGCTGCTGGGTTGGCTTCAACAATTCTCAGGTTGTCGGAGTCAATAATCAGAATGCCTTCTGATGCCAGCGTGAAAAGCATTCGGTAACGGGTTTCAGCCTGGTGCAGGCGTGCGTAGTCCCGTTCCATGGAGTGCTGAACATCGAGCAGTTGTTGTTGCAGATCTGAAATCTGGCGCAGATCCCGACCAACAACGATCAGGTGACCATCGTCGTCCCGCGACACGGCCCGATACATGATGGGTATGTCCACACCAGACTCAGTGGGGTGATTGACCTGGCGCCATGGTGACGGTACATCCTCTGAACTGATCGAAAGCAGATCAGAAATCTTATTCCTGCATTCGCTTGTAACCGTTTCCACCCATGGCTTTCCGACCCATTCGATAGCAGAGGCAACTGAACTGTCCCTGGCACCAAAACCCACGTCCAGAACCACACCCTCGTCATCAATGACGAGACTGATATCGTTTGTCGATGTGACGATATGGCCTATTTGCCTGGCATCAAATCCACGCATGTAGGCTTCCGGTTCCCGAAATGGGGTCATCTTCAGTTTTCATCCAACCGTCAACGACCTGGAATTTATTCATATCAGTGCTTCCTGCGACTTCTGAGTATCTTTAGTCAGCGTTACTGACTAAAGATTCCGCAAGACGAACTCCTTCGTCGCCTGCTGCGGCAGAAGCATCCGCACCGATTTCTTTGTGCAACTGATCCTGTTCGGCAAACATTCGCCCGCCGACCATTACCTTGATGTCCTTGTTACAGGACTGAATCCGAACTTCCCTAATCTGGTTGGAAAGTTCCTCAAGATGACGGTCAGAGCTGACAGAAAATCCGATGATGTCAAAGTGATTGTTGCGCACCAGTTCCATAAGTTCTGATGCTCCGTCGGGCGTGCCACTCCAGACGTTCCATCCACCCCTGCGGAAGAACTCAACAGTCATGAACAGGCCGAAAGTATGTTGCTCACCTGGAACAGGAACAATCAATGCACTGTGATGACTGTCGACATCTTCACCTGCTGCGGCACAAAAACAGGGACTGAATTGCAACAGCACCTGATGCATCCGGGCAACCGCAATGGTAACCATCGTGAACGAAACCTCATCGGATTCCCATAGACTGCCAAGCCGGCGGGCCGATGGTGCCAATAAGTCCAGATAGATGGTTTGAAGGGAAACACCTGCAGAACGAAGCCTGGAAATAAATTCTGAGGCAACCTTCGCATCATGGCGAAGAACGAGGTCAACGAATTCGTCAACTCGCTCAACCATGCCTTTAGGAGCACCGGCAGATGATTCACCGTAGCCTCCTCCCGTTTCCTGATCAAACAACATCATGAGACGTGGAATAATCTCGCTCTCTATGGTTCGATTCAGGTCTTCTGCACAACCTTCATCGAGCGGAACATCAGGGCATTCGACCGCTGCATTTTGTCCGACCCAATCCCTCGCGCTTTCCTGAGGAATGTCGCCATCTTGTGTATGGGCCATTACTCGTACCTGTGGGTGTGGACTTACAACTATACACATCGAATTTCAATTGTCACGTATCGACCTCGATCCACATCAAGGCCATGGCCTCTCACCAGGTCAAACAGAGAAGCCCACTTATTAATAGCGTTGTAAATATCAACCTGTCAAGTTAAATTTACGACAATTTTAGTTGACACTTTGCTTTCTTGACGATAGATTCAGGTTTCTGAAGCTGGCGCTGGCAGAAATAAGTCAAAGGTGAAACACACTCGTTTCGAATCCACCAGGACGATCCCATCGGATCGTACCAACGATCAATCGCAAACTCCGTTATATACCGAAGAACAACGGAAAAGGCGCGACGATTCCATCTGGACACTGGTTCAGGGAATTCTTGCACCAGTCCAATTCCTTGTTTTCCTGGTCAGTCTTGCGCTTGTATGGCGTTTTCTTGCTACCGGCGATGGCTACCTGGCTGCCACCAGTTCAATCGTCATCAAAACCCTGGTGCTCTACACCATCATGATTACCGGGTCACTCTGGGAAAAAGATGTTTTCGGAAAATACCTTTTTGCCGGCCCCTTTTACTGGGAAGACATAGTAAGTTCGCTGGTGATGGTTCTTCACACAGCTTATGTCCTGGTGGTGGTATTTGGATGGCTCAACGCCACTGAACAAATGGTTTTGGCCCTGGTTGCCTACACTGCCTATGTCATCAATGCAGCCCAATACCTGATCAAATTTCGCAGGGCTCGATTGCAACCCTCCCCTTCAATGACTCCGGATAATTCGCTGGGGGCAACCCCATGAGCGCGGTAATTACTGACACCCTGAAGGTCCAGACTCCGGAAATCCTCCGTCAGCGCGGCCAGCGTGAAGTGTTCTGCGGCCTCACCGGAATCGTATGGATGCACCGCAAGATCCAGGATGCATTTTTCCTGGTGGTTGGTTCCAGGACCTGTGCCCACCTGATCCAGTCAGCTGCCGGAGTCATGATATTTGCGGAACCGAGATTTGCAACAGCCATTATTGACGAACGTGACCTGGCAGGCCTGGCAGACGCCAACGAGGAATTGGATCGTGAAGTCGCACGTCTTCTTGAACGCAGACCGGACATCAAACTTTTGTTCCTGGTCGGGTCCTGCCCCTCAGAAGTCATCAAGCTGGACCTGCAAAGAGCTGCAGAAAGGCTCACCGAACAGTTCATGCCCGATGTAAGGGTACTGAACTACTCAGGCAGCGGTATTGAAACCACGTTTACCCAGGGCGAAGACGCCTGCCTCGCAGCACTGGTACCTGAAATGCCGGTATCGGAAAGCGAGCAGGATACATTGCTGGTTGTGGGGGCACTGGCTGACGTGGTTGAAGACCAGTTTCGGCAACTTTTTGAAAAGCTGGGAATCGGGCCGGTCGAATTTTTACCGCCCAGGAAATCAACAGAGCTGCCCGCACTGGGACCCAATACCCGATACGCGCTGGTTCAACCCTTCCTTGGTGATACGGCCCGCGCACTTGAAAACCGCGGCGCCCAAAGAATTTCCGCGCCAATGCCCCTGGGCGAAGAAGGAACCACCCGTTGGCTGCAGGCTATTGCAAACCTCTGGAATGTCCCGGCAGACCGGTTTGAAGCAGTGACTGAAGCGCCAATTCAAAGAGCCAGAAAATCCATCGCGCACTATCGCGAAAAACTGCAGGGCAAACGAATTTTCTTTTTCCCCGATTCGCAGCTCGAAATCCCCCTGGCCAGGATGTTGTCGCGCGAGTGCGGCATGAAGCTCATTGAGGTCGGCACGCCATACCTGCATCGTGAACACCTGGAACAGGAGCTCGAGATGCTTCCTTCAGGCCCCACTCTGAGCGAGGGACAGGATGTCGAAAAACAGATTGACCGCTGCCTTGAGTCTGAACCAGACATCGTTGTTTGCGGGCTTGGCCTGGCCAACCCTCTCGAAGCACAGGGACTGACCACAAAGTGGTCAATTGAATTGCTGTTTACACCCATCCAGGGATACGAGCAGGCCGGCGATTGCGCCGAGCTGTTTGCCCGCCCACTCAATCGAAGAGAGCGACTGAAGGTCTGAATGAAACTAACACTGTGGACATATGAAGGACCACCGCATATCGGCGCCATGCGCGTCGCTACTGCGATGGAGGGTCTTCATTATGTACTACACGCCCCGCAGGGAGATACTTATGCTGACCTGCTGTTCACCATGATCCAGCGGCTGGATAAACGCCCGCCGGTAACCTATACCACGTTCCAGGCACGAGACCTGGGCGCCGACACCGCCACCCTGTTCCAGAATTCGGTTCGTGATGCATGGGAGAGATTTCAGCCGCAGGCAATGATCGTGGGCGCGTCCTGCACTGCTGAATTGATTCAGGATGATCCAGGCGGCCTGGCCGAAGCGATAAACCTGCCCTGCCCGGTCATTCCACTGGAACTGCCGGCCTACCAACGCAAGGAAAACTGGGGAGCGTCTGAAACCCTTTATCACCTGGTTCGAGCACTGGCACAACCTGTCGAAAAAGATGCTGAGTCGGCAGAAAAATCAAGCCGCCCCAGCTGCAACATCCTCGGCCCCACGGCCCTGGGCTTCAGGCATCGGGACGACGTCCGTGAAATCACCCGGATCATTGAGTCGATGGGCATTGAGATTAATCTTGTCGCGCCGATGGGTGCAACTCCGGCTGATCTGACCAGGATTGGCCATGCAGACTTCAACGTGGTCCTCTACCCGGAAATCGCAGAAACCGCAGCCACCTGGCTCAAGCGCCAGTTTGGCCAGCCGATGACCACCGTGATTCCCATCGGGGTTGCAGCCACTCGTGAATTTATTCAGGAAGTCGCTGAACTGGCTGGCGTTGATTCTGAAGAAGCTCTCGCCGACGGCGAATCCCGCATGCCCTGGTGGTCTCGTTCAATTGATTCAACATACCTGACCGGCAAACGGGTTTTTATTTTCGCAGACGCAACCCATGCAATGGCAGCAGCCCGCGTGGCCTCGGAAGAGCTGGGCTTTGAAGTGGTCGGGTTGGGAACCTACAGCCGGGAATTTGCCCGCGACATCCGCAAGGCAGCGAAACATTACGGTGTTGACCCACTCATCACTGACGACTATCTCGAGGTTGAGGCAAAGGTCCAGGAACTCGGGCCAGAAATCATCCTCGGCACGCAAATGGAGCGCCATATAGCCAAGCGGCTTGGCATTGCCTGTGCAGTCATCTCTTCACCCGTTCATGTCCAGGACTTTCCCGCTGCACACTCTCCGCAAATGGGTTTCGAAGGCGCTAATGTGCTTTTTGACACATGGGTGCATCCATTGATGATGGGGCTGGAAGAACATTTGCTGGGTATGTTCCGCGAGGACTTCGAATTTGCTAATGATGCGGCGCCATCGCACCTCGGCGCCGGTCACTCAGGCAGCAAGCCCCAGCCACAGAACACCACCACAGAATCCAACGCAAAACCTTCCGTTGACCAGCCCAGCTGGACATCGGAAGCGCAGGAGACACTCAACAAGATCCCATTTTTTGTACGCGGTAAAGCACGCAAGAACACAGAGGCTTATGCCGCAGAAAAAGGCCTTGATTCAATCACACTGGAAACCCTTTACGATGCCAAAGCGCACTTCTCACGCTAAAGAAGCCCCGATGCGGGTAGTGATAGTCACGCTGGACGGTCACCTCGCCGATGCCGCAATGCGCGCTTTTGAAAGGCTCGGTCGGGTCGCCCCGGAAGTCAGCTGCAGCATTCACTGCGCCGGCGAATGGGGAGGCGATCCGAGCCTTCTGGAGCGCTGCAAGGAAGAAGTTGCCGAGGCCAACATTGTGATTGCCTGCATGCTGTTTGTCGACGAACACATCAAGGCCATCCTGCCATCACTGGAAGCCAGGCGTCCCGAATGTGATGCCATGCTTTGCTTCGTGTCTTCCGGCGAAATCATGCGCCTGACGCGGATCGGCAACTTTGACATGTCTGCACCACGAACAGGACCATTGCGCCTGCTCAGCAAACTGCGAGGCAGCAAAGGCCGCAAGACAGGTAGTGACGGAGCACGTCAGTTAAAGATGCTTCGCCGTTTGCCCAGAATTCTGAAATTTATTCCGGGAACCGCCCAGGACATCAGGATTTACTTCCTGGCCATGCAGTATTGGCTGGCCGGGTCTGAAGACAATATTCGCAACCTGATTGCGATGTCGATTGTTCATTTTGCGAACGGTCCACGGCAGTATCTGCGTGACCGGATTTCAGTTGAAGCACCTGCCGAGTATCCTGAAACCGGCCTCTACCATCCGCGTGCAGCCAACACCCTGTTTACCGACATCGAAGAACTGCCACCAGCGCCGAAAGATTGCATCGGTACAGTTGGATTACTTTTGATGCGGTCTTACGTACTGTCCGGCAACGTCAGGCATTACGATTCTGTCATCCAGGCACTTGAAGACCATGGCCTTCGGGTTGTTCCGGCTTTCGCCGGCGGCCTGGACAGTCGCAATGCTGTTTCCAGTTTTTTCCAGAACAAAGATGGTGCGACCATTGATGCGCTGGTCTCACTGACCGGCTTTTCACTGGTCGGCGGACCGGCTTATAACGATTCGCAAGCTGCGGTTGATGTCCTGAGCGATCTGGATGTCCCTTACATGGCAGCCCATGCCACTGAATTTCAGTCGCTGGAGGCGTGGTCAGCATCTGAAAGCGGCCTTCTTCCTGTTGAAACCACCATGATGATCGCCATCCCAGAACTGGACGGCGCTGCCGGACCCATTCTGTTCGGCGGACGTTCCCAGGAAGCGGTCGGGTCACGAAAACGTGATCTTCGGCCCCAGCCCGAGAGAACATCCAGGCTGGCAGCCCGAATTGCAAAGATGGTGAAACTACGCAGCAAACCAGCCAGCCAACGCAAACTGGCGATCATTCTGTTCAATTTCCCTCCCAACGCCGGAGCCGTAGGAACCGCTGCACACCTTGATGTTTTTAGTTCACTTTTCAATACTTTAAAAGAATTATCTCAACAAGGTTATTCGGTTGATGTTCCGGAAAGTGTTGATGCCTTACGCGACAGCATCCTGCATGGGAATTCAGATCAGTATGGTAGCGATGCCAATGTCTGCGCCCGCATCGATGTGAATTCACACGTGCGCACACTGCCCTGGCTTCCCGAGATTGAAAAAGCCTGGGGCCCGGCGCCTGGCAAGCACCAGACCGACGGTCGTTCCATCCATGTTCTGGGGAGACAGTTTGGCAATATCCTGGTCGGCATCCAGCCGTCATTTGGATATGAAGGTGATCCGATGCGCCTGCTGTTTGATCGCAACATGGCACCGACGCATGCCTTCACAGCTTTTTACCAATACCTTTCGAACGAATACGGTGCCGATGCCCTGTTACATTTCGGCACCCATGGCGGACTGGAATTCATGCCCGGCAAGCAATCCGGAATGAGCGAAGCCTGCTGGCCTGATCGTCTGGTCGGCGAAATGCCAAATTTCTATCTCTATGCAGCCAACAATCCATCCGAAGGCACCATTGCCAAGAGAAGGTCTGGGGCCACGCTGGTGACCTACCTCACACCGCCACTCGCCCAGGCAGGCCTATACAGCGAACTGCATGACCTGCAGTCATCGATTGATCGTTGGCGTGGACTGGATCCGGATGCGGAGACTGAATACGCAGACCTGGCCCGGCTGATCCAGGAACAGGCCGCGGGCCTGGAACTTGTTGAAGCGGAGCCGATGTGGGTGGAATCGGTCGATGAACAAGTTGCAAACCTGATTGAAAAACTGCGTGAATTCAGGGACGCGCTGATTCCTGTCGGAATGCATGTGCTGGGTGAAACCCCAGATGAAGAACAGCGCAAACAGTGGCTCACCACCCTGGTCAACGAACATGCCGACGGGGAAGATGAAGAACGGGCGGCTGCTATGTCTCGTTTCGAAAAAGTGGAAACCCATCTGCAGCACAACCAGGAACTGGCTTCTCTGATGCATGCTCTGGAAGGTGGATTTGTGAAACCAGCCCCCGGCGGCGATCTTCTGAACAACCCGGACATACTGCCGACCGGCCGCAACATGCATGGCTTTGACCCTTCGAAATTGCCGAGCAGCTATGCGCTCAGATCCGGGGCACGCCAGGCCGACCAGGTACTGCAACGCTACGTGATGGACAGCGGCGATTTCCCCAAGGCCGTTGCCATGGTGCTTTGGGGTTCCGATAACCTTAAAAGTGAAGGCGGTCCTATTGCCCAGGCACTCTGGTTGATGGGCGCGAAACCACGAAACGACGGCTATGGCCGCCTGTGTGGTGCAGAACTGATTCCACTGGAAGAACTTGGTCGACCACGCATCGACGTGGTGATGACCCTGAGCGGTATTTTCCGGGATCTGCTTCCTGCGCAAACCAAGTTACTGGCAGAAGCCGCCTACCTTGCAGCCAGCGCCGATGAGCCGCTCGATCAGAATTTCGTCCGGGCCCACGTGCTGGCTTACCAGGAAGAAACCGACTGCGACATTGAATCCGCGTGTTTGCGAGTGTTCAGTAATGCCGCTGGCGCTTATGGCTCCAATGTCAATCACCTGGTCGAGGATGGTTCATGGACTGACGAAGATGAACTCGCAGAGCAGTTCAGTCGCCGCAAGTGTTTTGCCTATGGTCGCGAAGGAGGTCCAAACCGCAATGCGGAACTCCTCAACCATGCACTGGCTCACGTTGACCTGACCTTCCAGAACCTGGAGTCAGCAGAACTGGGCGTGACAACCATCGATCACTATTTCGACACGCTCGGCGGCATCAGCCGCGCAGCCAAGAGAGCCAAGGGCGGAAAAGATGTGGAAATCTACATCGGCGACCAGACCCGTGGCAAAAACGTTGTCAGGACGCTCGCCGACCAGGTTGAACTGGAAACCCGCACACGGCTTCTCAACCCGACCTGGTATGAAGGCCTGCTTGAACACGGCTATGAAGGCGTCAGGCAAATCGAAAGCCACGTTTCAAACACCATGGGTTGGTCTGCAACCACGCACAAGGTTGCTCCATGGGTATATCAGCAACTGACCAAGACATTCGTACTCGACGATGATATGCGTCGTCGCCTGGCAAGACTCAACCCGGTGGCATCAGCCCGCGTTGCAAATCGTTTGCTTGAAGCACACGAGCGCAACTACTGGCAGCCCGATGAAGAAACACTGGCCAAGCTGGAACAGGCCGGCGAAGAACTGGAAGACCATCTTGAAGGCGTCTCGGAGGTCGCCGCAGCATGAGCACTCAAGCAGCACAATCCGCTTCAATTCCACTCAGGATGGTCAAGCCTCCTGCCGACGGAGCTGGCAGCGTTCAGGTACAACTTGACCCTGAAGACAAAATCAGTGGCGCCAAGGTTTTCGCCGTTTACGGCAAAGGCGGCATTGGCAAATCAACCACTTCATCCAACCTGTCTGTAGCATTTTCCAAACTCGGGAAACGTGTTTTGCAGATCGGCTGTGATCCCAAGCATGACTCAACGTTCACGCTGACCAAGTCTCTTGTTCCAACAGTCATCGATGTTCTCGAGGAAGTGGAATTTCATTCCGAGGAACTGCGAACCGATGATTTCGTCTACGAAGGCTACAACGGGGTCATGTGCGTTGAAGCAGGTGGCCCACCAGCCGGTACAGGTTGCGGTGGCTACGTGGTTGGCCAGACCGTCAAACTCCTGAAACAGCACCACCTGCTGGAAGACACAGATGTGGTGATATTCGATGTTCTTGGTGACGTGGTTTGCGGCGGTTTTGCAGCGCCCCTGCAGCATGCGGACCGCGCCCTGATCGTCACTGCCAATGATTTCGATTCCATATTTGCCATGAATCGGATCGTGACGGCCATCAATGCCAAATCCAAGAATTACAAGGTGCAGGTGGGAGGCGTCATTGCAAACCGCAGCGCTGGCACTGACCAGATTGATGGATTCAACGAACGGGTTGGGCTGCAACGCGTCGCTCATTTCCCGGACCTGGACGTCATCCGCCGCAGCCGACTCAAGAAATCAACACTGTTCGAGATGGAGACAACACCGGAACTGGAAGCAGTTCAGCAGGAGTACATGCGGCTCGCCCAGTCTCTTTTGGATGGTGTCGACCCGCTGGTCGCAACCCCGATGAAAGACCGCGAAATCTTTGACTTCCTGGGCTTCGATTGAGCAAGGACCGAATGAACAGCACGACTTACATTGAACGCCGCCAGGAACTGTCCGAGTATTTTGACCGGACCGCGGCAAAAACGTGGGAAAGACTGACTTCCGACGCGCCGGTTGGGCGCGTGAGGGCGACTGTCCGTGAAGGTCGTGACCGTATGCGCAATAACCTGCTGAGCTGGCTGCCCCGGGACATGAGGGGGCTTCATCTGCTGGACGCAGGCTGTGGCACCGGTGCTTTGGCTATGGAAGCCGCCCAACGCGGTGCACATGTCACGGCAATAGACATCTCGCCGACGCTGGTTGACCTGGCCCGGCAACGAACACCTGAAGAAATAATCGAGCTCATCGACTACCAGGTCGGAGATATGCTCAAGCCCGAAATCAATAACCGGGACGGCAAATTCGACTACATCGTATCGATGGACTCGCTGATTCACTATCGCAGACCGGACATGGTGGCTGCAATTCAGACATTGTCTGAAATGTGCCGCAGCGGCCTGCTGGTGACCTTCGCGCCTCGAACGGTCCCGCTTGCAATCATGCATGCCGTGGGCCGACTGATTCCAAACCGATCTCACCGTGCGCCAGCGATTGAACCGGTTTCGGAGTCAGCGTTGCGCGAAGGGTTAACAGAGGCAATGGCCTCACAGCACTGGAGGCTCGGTCGCAGTGAGCGGGTTTCCGGTGGTTTTTACATATCCCAGGCTTTAGAACTGGTTAGAACGGACTCGCATCCGGAGAAGACCCAGGCATAACAACGTGAAATCACTGAATAACAAACTGGCCAGCACCTGGACCCGTATCGGGCCGGAATTGCTACCGTTTGCAGATGCGGCCAGCAAGGACCTTCCACTGGGTCGCCTTCTGCGCCTGTCGTTGTTCCAGGTCTCGGTTGGTATGGCGGCGGTGCTCCTGACGGGCACGCTCAACCGGGTCATGATCGTTGAGCTTGGCTTACCAGTCTGGCTGGTGGCCACCATGGTTGCCCTGCCACTGGTGTTCGCACCATTCAGGGCACTGATCGGGTTCCGCTCTGATGTTTATGAATCAAAGCTGGGATGGCGACGGGTACCGTTCATCTGGATGGGCACGCTGTTGCAGTTTGGCGGTTTCGCGATCATGCCTTTCGCCCTGATCTTACTCTCGGGCGACTCAAACGGACCGCCAATATATGGCCAGGCTGGCGCTGCGCTGGCCTTCCTGCTGGTTGGTGCCGGAATGCACACAACCCAGACTGCCGGGTTGGCACTGGCCACTGACCTGGCGCCTGCCGAAACCAGGCCAAGGGTTGTCGCCCTGTTATTTGTCTCTTTGTTGCTGGGAATGTTCATCAGCGCGCTGGTTTTCGGCCTGCTACTAACAGATTTCAGCCAGTTGCGCCTGATCAAGGTGGTTCAGGGTGCCGCCGCCGTCACGATGGTGCTGAACATCATTGCCCTGTGGAAACAGGAAAGTCGCGATCCCAGGCGCACGACCAGGAAAGAATCTGACCCCACCTTCAAAGAAGCATGGCAACTTCTGACAAAGAACAACGGTTCGATTCGATTACTGGTTGCTGTTGCGTTGGGCACCATTGGATTTGCCATGCAGGATGTTTTACTGGAGCCATTTGGCGGACAGATCCTGGGTTTATCCGTGGCCTCCACCACCGTCCTGACCGCACTGTTTACTGGCGGGGCTTTGATCGCTTTTGCGATCGCAGCACGCTGTCTGAGTCGTGATACCGACCCTCACCGACTCGCAGGATACGGGGCACTGATCGGTGTTTTTGCATTTGCAATCGTTGCCCTGATCAGCGTTTTGCAGTCCGTATGGGCATTCAGGGTCGGTGTTGTATTGATTGGTTTAGGCAGCGGGCTTTTTGCTGTCGGCACATTGTCAGCTGCAATGAACCTGGCGACATCTGCCGGCAGTGGTCTGGCACTGGGTGCCTGGGGCGCGGTTAATGCAACTGCAACGGGCATCGGTATTTTCGCTGGTGGCGCCCTGCGTGACGGGTTTACCAGCCTGATGACTGCCGGATACCTGTGGCCAGGGTTTTCCAGCCCTGCAGCCGGCTACGCTTTCGTTTATCAAATTGAAGTCTTCCTCATGTTCGCGACGCTGATCGTCATTGGACCCCTGGCTCGACACCAGGTGCGGAGTGAAGACAAGTCCCTGGAAAAATTCGGCCTGGCCGAACATCCGGGGTAAAACCTGGCATCGAAGGAGGTGCGACATTATGGGTTTATCAAGTTCAATTGATCTCGCAGAGATCCTGTTCACCCTTTTCTGGCTGTTCTTTATCGGGCTGATTTTTTATCTCAGACGTGAGGACAAGCGGGAGGGATACCCCCTGGAGTCTGATCGTTCCGGCAACATCACGGTTCAGGGCTTTCCTGCAATGCCACCAGCCAAGACATACGATGTTCCGAATGTTGGCACCGTGACCGTGCCGCGTGATGACTCAAATGACAACCACATTGCAGGTGAACCGGCATCAGCCCAGCCTGGCGCGCCACTGGTGCCAACTGGCAATCCGATGCACGACAGGATTGGTCCCGGCACCTGGTCGATGCGCCGGGACGCGCCAGACCTGACGATGGATGGAAAACCACGGATCATTCCAATGAGAAGCGCCGAAGGATTCCATGTCGACAAACGAGACCCCAACCCCATTGGCATGCCCGTGGTTGGCGCCGACAAGGAGATTGCCGGAACTGTGAAAGATGTCTGGGTCGACCTCGGCGAACCCATGATCGAGTACTTCGAAGTTGCCCTTGCCGATGAACACGGTGGCCGAAACGTGATGGTGCCTCTCAGGTTCGCCAAGGTGCACAGGCGTCAGCGGATTATCGAGGTCAATGCAATCTACTCGCATCAGTTCGCTGATGTTCCGGCATTGGCATCTGACCAGCAGATTACCTGCCTGGAAGAAGACAAGGTCTGCGCCTACTTCGGTGGCGGAACCATGTATGCCGATGAAAAACGCCAGGAGCCATTGGTTTGAGCAGTTTCACCGAACACGAACTTGATCCGGCGGTCGGGCTGCCCGAGGGTCTGCCTGAAGGTGAATTCCTTCGCTGGCAGGGAAAGCCTGTCTGGTTGGATCTGGCCACCACGGTATTTCACGTTCGCAAGATTGCGATTTATTTTTCAGCCTTGTTGTTGCTCAGAGCCTTCATCCTCCTGGGAGAAGGATTGCCAGCAGGTGAAATTGCAAGTTCCACCTTGAGCTTTGTGGTACTCGCCATCGTGGCACTGGGCGTGCTTTGCCTGCTGGGTTGGCTGACGGCCCGGGCCTGTCGCTACACAATCACCAATCGTCGAGTGGTGATTCGCAGCGGCGTCGCCCTTCCCGTTACGGTTAACCTGCCTTTCAGCCGCATTGTATCTGCAGACTACCGGGAGAGGCGCGATGGCTGTGGTGACATCGTCCTGACCATGAATGATTCCGAACGCCCCTCCTGGATGATCCTGTGGCCGTTTGTGCGTCCATGGAGCGTGGCAAAAGTCCGCCCCATGTTGCGCGCTCTTCCCGAGTCGGCCAGGGTTGCGGAAATTATTCGTGATGCCCTGGTTGATTTCAGCAAAACCGGGACCGAGGAAGACATGACACCCAGGATCAGGCCAGTCTCTGATTCGAAGAAACCTTCTGCCCACGAGTTTTCAGCAATCTCCGGTTCGGGAGTTGCCTGAGAGTCATGACAGACCATCACCAAAAGCTTGCACCTGGGCAACGGCCGTTTCCTCTGCCACCCCTGATCGGGGCTGCGTTACTGATTTTCGTAAGCATCGCATCGGTTGCCGCCTACCGCTATTTCAGCGACCCGGAAACCGGCATGGATTCGAGCGCCCGGGTAATAGCAAGCCGTCAACTCAGATTCGATGATGCAGCCGACGGCAGCGTCATCGTTCGCGACAGCAACAACGGGGCGCTTGTACAAACCCTGCCGGTTGGCGAATATGGATTTGTCAGAGCGACGCTTCGTGGCCTGGTCCGCACCAGGAAAGCGCTTGGCAAAAATGACAAGACCCTGCCCTTCCTGATCGAACTCAGGGAATCAGGACGATTGATGCTGATCGACCCACTCACCAGCCAGGAAGTAGACCTGTGGGCATTCGGCGAGAGCAATGCACGACAGTTTGTAGGATTTCTGAATGATCAGGAATCCGCAACGAGACAATCCAGAGACATCACCGCAGTGGCAGTGCCCGGTGGTGACAGTTCTGATTCTGAAATATCAAATTAATAACTCACCGGAAAATACGGGAGCCAAATATGAACCACGCCATTACCGCTGACAAAGTCAAAAGCGCAAAAGTCAACCAGGCGACGCAAAAAGCAAATACCGAAACCCTGCTGACACCTCGTTTCTATACCACCGATTTTGATGCCTTTGACAAACTTGATCTCGAGCCTGTCCGTGAAGAGTGGGACGCCCTGATGCAGGAGTTTGAAAACGACGCCAACAGCAATCATTTCGAACGTGACGAGTCATTCCAGTCTGAAATCAAGCCGATGTCGAAAGAGCTCGAGAAAGAATTTCTCGGGTTCATGATCTCCTCGGTGACCTCTGAGTATTCAGGTCATGTCCTTTATCGTGATATTGCTCGTAAGGTCGAAAATCCGGACGTCAAGCAGGTGATGAATTACATGGCCCGCGATGAGTCTCGTCACGCCGGTTTTATCAATTACGCACTCAGGGATTTTGGCCATCCTGTGAACCTGATGTTCTTGCAGAAAGCCAAGAAATACAAATTCTTCAAACCAAAGTACATTTATTATGCGACTTACCTTTCGGAGAAAATCGGGTACGCGAGGTACATCACGATTTACCGTCAGCTGGAGGCAAATCCTGAACGGCGCTTTCACCCGCTCTTCAAGTGGTTCGAAGACTGGTGCAACGATGAATATCGCCATGGTGAGGTTCTTGCCCTGATCATGAAAGCCGATCCGAAGCTTCAACGTGGTTACAACAAGCTCTGGATTCGGTTCTTCCTTGTTGCGGTTTATGCCACGATGTATGTTCGCGATCACAGCCGGCCCTACATGCATGAAGCCATGGGTTTTGAAGCCACAGACTATGATCACCAGGTGTTCGACATCACCACCGAGATCTCGAAACAGATTTTCCCGCTCAGTCTTGATACACATAACCCGGCTTTCCGACGTGGCCTGGATCGCCTGGTGAAAATCAGTGCGTCTGCCGATGCGGCAAAGGCCAGGGGCGGATTGATTGGCGGTATCAAGCGTATCGGCTGCAGCATCGCCGGAGCAGCTGTCTTCCTGCGGCTTTATACGATCAAAACCAAAAAGCATGAGCTGCCCGGGAAAGTTCTCAAGGCGCCTTCCTGGTAATTCATTGATGGAATACCTGGTTCCAGTAACATTTGCGATCCTGACCTGGTGGGTTTCGACCCTGCTCCTGATGCGTTGCATCCTGCGAGCGCGCCAGCGCAGCAAGCTGGTGCTCGTGGTTATGACAGTCATCGCGTTGCTCAGCTTCGTGGCGGTGTTCGTCTCGCGGGACTGGACAACACCTCTGGGTGTTTATCTTGCTTTCCTTAGCGCGCTGGGCTTGTGGGCCTGGCATGAAGCAACGTACTTCCTGGGATTCGTTACCGGCCCCAGGCCCGAGGCCTGCCCACCGGGTGTCAGCGCCGGTCAGCGGTTTTTATTCGGTGTACGTGTAAGTCTTTACCACGAATTGGCGATTGTCCTGACCGCAATTGCAGTTGCCTGGGTCACCATTGGTTCATCAAACCAGACGGCCATGTGGGTCTTTGTCCTGCTTTGGCTGATGCGCTGGTCAGCCAAGTTGAACATTTTCCTCGGCGTTCGAAACCTTCACCAGGAATACTGGCCTGTTCACCTTCAGTACCTGGCCAGCTATGCCAAGAGCGCAACCATGAATCCGCTCTACCCGGTTACTGCAGGTTTATCCTTGTTGGCATTTGGATGGCTGATTGCCAAGGCTGCCGCATCAACCAGCGCCTATGAACTCACGGCATTTGTCCTGATCGCCGTTCTGCTGTTCCTCGCCCTGCTTGAACATGCATTTTTAATGTATCGCGTGCCGGACGGTCGATTGTGGCGCTGGGCCGTTGATGGCGGCAAGAGTGGCAACCTTCCAACTGACGATTCCCGTTTGCGACCCAGCCAGGGGCCCTGATGAACCCAGCTTTTCCTTTCAGCGCCATTGTCGGACAGGACGAAATGAAAATGGCGCTGCTGATCGCTGCAGTTGACCCCACCATTGGCGGAGTACTGGTATTCGGCGATCGAGGCACCGGTAAATCTACTGCAGTTCGTGGTCTTGCAGGCCTGTTGCCAAAAGTCGACATGGTGACTGGCTGCCCCTACAACCGCGAGCCCGACAATTTATCCTGTGAATGCAGCGCATGCCAGCCCACCGATGACGGCGCAGTGCGCAAGACAGGAATGCAGACCGTACCGGTCGTTGATCTGCCACTGGGCGTCACAGAAGACAGAGTGGTGGGTGCGCTGGATATTGAACGCGCCCTGGTTCATGGCGAAAAAGCCTTCGAACCAGGTCTGCTGGCAAGGGCCAACCGCGGATTTTTGTATATCGACGAAGTCAACCTGCTGGAGGATCACATCGTCGATCTCCTTCTTGATGTCGCCGCTTCGGGTGAAAACGTGGTGGAGCGTGAAGGCCTGAGCGTTCGTCATCCGGCAAGATTTGTACTGGTGGGCAGCGGAAACCCTGAAGAAGGCGAATTACGCCCCCAGCTACTTGACCGGTTTGGAATTTGCGTGGATGTAAGAACGCCCACTGAAATCAGCGAACGAATCAAGGTGATTCGAAGACGAGATGAATTCGAACGCGACCCCAGGGCATATATAAGACGATGGGCCGGCCAGGATGGACGGATTCGCAACCAGATTCTGCGGGCCCGCAATGCGATTGGCAAAGTTAAGGTTTCTGAACCCATTGTCGAAACAGCCGCCCAAATCTGCATTGCCCTGGGCACAGATGGTTTGCGCGGAGAACTGACCCTGGTCAGGGCATCACGAGCCATGGCATCACTCGAGGGAAAATCCGCTGTCAGCAAAACACATCTGCGACATGTGGCTTCCATGGTGCTTCGTCATCGGCTGCGTCGTGACCCTCTGGATGAGTCAGACGCGGGGGTACGCGTTGAACGAACCCTTTCGGAGATATTTGAATGAGCGACGAACAACCGGTCACAGATGCCACGCTGGTGCTGGGCATGCTGCTGACTGACCCGGTCGGACTGGGCGGAGCGGTTCTGGTTGGACGACCTGGTTATCTTCGGGACCGCTGGCTCAGTGTATTCCAGGACCACCTTGCCGAGGAGACGCCTTTCAGGCGACTTCCTGTCAATATCGACGATGATCGCCTGATCGGCGGGCTCGACATCGTTGCCACCCTGACAAGCATGAAACCTGTTGTCGCCCGTGGTGTGCTGGCTGAATGTCACCAGGGTGTTGCCATATTGCCCATGGCTGAACGACTGCTGCCAGGCACTGCTGCCCGAATTTGTGCCGTGATGGACAGCAAGTCAGTGACCTGTGAAAGAGAAGGGATTACACGACAGTGGCCAGCAGAAATTTGCGTGATTGCTCTCGATGAACACGTCGAGGATGAGGAAGGAATCAGTCCTGACCTGGAAGACCGCCTTGCTTTCTCGATTTTCACGGATGATCCGGAATGTGCAGCATTGAATAAGCTGCCCTGGTCCGAAAATGACGTCGGCCGCGCCAGGGTCAGACTGAAAAACATTGATACACAAAATACTGATATCGAACACCTGGTGAACGGCTGCCTGGCACTGGGAATTGATTCAATGCGAAGCCCCTTGCTTGCGTTGCGCGCAGCCTGTGCCTCTGCGGCACTTGAAGGCCGGGATTCGGTTAATCAATCAGACCTGGAAACCGCTGCTCGCCTGGTTCTTCTGCCCCGAGCACGACAATGGCCAATTAACGCTGATGAACAGGAGGAACAACCGCAGGAATCAATGGAAGAACAACCACCTCCCGAGCCTCAAGACGACCAGCAGCCATCCCCTGATCGCGAGGCAATTCCTGAAGAGGTTCTTTTACAGGCGGCCGCAGCCAGCTTGCCACCTGACCTGTTGAATCGCCTTTACACAAGCAGCCTGAGCAGGCGCAAGGCGCGCGGCGGCGGACGCTTTGGCGGTGGCGGTGCCGGAAACAAACGCGGAAGGCCAATTGGAGTAAGACGAGGCAAGCCTGGAGGCGGCGCCCGACTGAATATCCTGGCTACTCTGAAAGCAGCTGTACCGTGGCAGGGTATTCGAAAGAAAGCACCCGAACATCACCACCAGGATTTCACCCTGCCCACGCCACGCCTGCGCGTTTACCCTGATGACCTCCACCTGACACGCTACAAGATCAAGCACGAATCCACCGTCATTTTCCTGGTGGATGCATCGGGATCTGCGGCGGCGCAACGACTGGCTGAATCTAAAGGTGCAGTGGAACTGTTGTTGTCACAATGCTATGTGCGACGCGATCAGGTTGCTTTGCTTGCTTTCAGGGGCAAGGATGCCGAGGTCCTGCTGCCACCAACAAGGGCGATGGCAAGAGCGCGCAGGGAACTTGCGGCACTTCCCGGTGGCGGTGGCACCCCGATGGCGGCTGGTTTCCAGGCAACAGCCAGGCTGGCCGAGGACGTGGAAAGAAGAGGCAGACGGCCGGTCATTGTTGTGATGACTGATGGTCGGGCCAACATTGCATCTGACGGAACTCCGGGTCATGCCCAGGCGACCGAGGATGCCGAGAACACTGCGAAATTCATGCAGGCCAGGCGATGGGAAACGCTTTTCATAGACACTTCAAGGCGGCCGCGGCGTAAAGCACGTGAAATTGCTGACGCCCTGGGCGCACATTATCTTCCGATGCCTCATGCCAGCGCTCATACTCTGAACGATGCCATCCGGGGCACCGTTCTGTCATGACTTCCGGGATGACAACGGCATCTAACGCCGGGATCCAGGCAAAACCAAATGTTGACGACCGGGAAACCGCGGCTTCATCACGGGAAGGAAATTCAACCGCTTCCGTAGCAGGCATCAGGCGTTATTCTGTATTTTCGGGCGGCCTGCAATGGCACATCAAGCGCAAGGGCGCAACCGCGCAAGATGAAGCAACAAGCGTACTGCTCCTGCATGGTACGGGTTCTTCCATTCACTCCTGGAACGGGCTTTTCCCTCAACTGCCAGACAACTTCGATGTACTTGCCCCCGATCTTCCGGGACATGGCGACACCCTGGGCGCAGGTGACTCCGAACTCACACTGAGTGGTATGGCCTCTTCGTTGGCTGCATTGCTTTCCAAAATGGAATTCAAACCTGAGCTATTGATCGGCCACTCTGCCGGCGCGGCCATCGCCCTGAAAATGGGTTGTGAAGGAACAGTTAATCCACGCCTGATCGTGGGAATCAATGCAGCCTTACTGCCTTACGGAGGGCGATTTGCGCCCGTATTCAGGCCTATCGCAAAAGCATTTGCAAGCATGCCTGGCTTGCCAGGCCTGGTGGCTTCAAGGGCAAGAAAACCCGGCGCAGTGGAACGCCTGATTTCCGGCACAGGCTCAAAACTCGGTGAAGAGGAAGTCGGTCACTATCGTCATCTGTTGAGCTCACAACGTCACGTGACCAGCACTTTGACCATGATGGCCAACTGGCGGCTCGAGGGACTGCTTCATGACTTTCAGCGCACCGGTATTCCTCTCACTCTTCTGGTTGCTGAACAGGACAGGATGGTCGAACCGTGGCAGGCAGAAAACGCTTGCGAAATAGCAACGCAAACCAGACTGATTCATCTTTCCGGCCTGGGCCACCTGGCACATGAGGAAGATCCGAAAACAGTGGCAACCACCCTGCTTGATGCCTGGACAGAGGTCAGCAAGGGATGACCATTTGTCTGGCCGAGCTTGATCATCCACTTCGTGAAACAGTCAACAACGAGGTTCACGCCCGCCCTTCCGAACCGCTTGGTAATTCATGTGCCATTTCGTACGTGGTGCTGGTACATGGGCCTGATACACCTGACCCGCACGAACAACTGTCCGCACTGCTTGAACTTCTGGATTTACCATCGGCTCAGAACGACCAGAAGTTTTACGCTGCCAGTGCGGGGGATTTTCAGCTGAGATGGGAGCTTCACACGGAATTTTCCCGTTACAGTTTCAAGATCGAAAACCCGACGAACGAACCGTTTGAATCTCCGCCCATAGAAAAAGCCCCGGAGCAGTGGATTGCGACCCTGCGAGGACAAGTGATGGTCGCGATCAACACACGGATTGAGCCACTGGAAGAACCGGACACCAGCCTCAGCGCCATCTCAAAAGCCTGGTTCGACGGCAACATCCTGGTCGGTTCTCAAATTGGCTCGGGAAGTGCCATCGCGGTGACCGATTTTCGGATTCGCGAAGATGGGTTCAACCGGCTCCTGGTGCTCAACCACGCCATGAATGAAATGCAGACCGGCCGCATGGTTCAGCGACTGCTTGAAATCGATACTTACCGGGTCCTGACATTACTGGCGCTTCCCGTTGCACAGGGACTGCAGCCACAATTGAGGGAAATGGAGTCTGAAATCGCTTCAATCAGCAACCTGCTTGCACAGGGTGACCAGGAGTCAGACCAGGGCCTTCTGGACAGAATTATCCTGCTCGACGCAGAAAGTGAATCGAAACGACTGAACAGCCAATACCGCTTCAGCGCCGCTGATGCTTATTACGAGCTCGTGGTAAATCGAATCGAGGAATTGAGGGAAATCAGAATCAACGGTGTGCAAAATTTTGACGAATTTACAACCCGGCGCCTGTCACCAGCGGTCAAGACCTGCCGCTCCACGGCTGCTCGTCAAAGCACGCTATCCGAGCGCATGGCAAGGGCGACCCAATTACTCTCCACCCGGGTAGATGTTGAGCGACAAAAAAACCAGCAGGAGTTGCTGGCGTCCATGAACAATCGGGCAAAGACCCAGCTTCGTCTCCAGGCCACTGTTGAAGGATTGTCGGTTGCGGCCATTACTTACTATGTCGTTGGCCTGATGTCTTATATCGCCAGCGGCCTGAAGGATCTGGGCGTCGCGATCAACCCTAAACTGGCCACTGCCATCAGTGTGCCGTTCGTTGCAGTGGCGATTTTTATTGCGGTACGCAAAGTACGACAAAAAGTCTCCGGGGACGACGTCGATGAGTAAAAAGGCAGTCGTCATTGGCAGCGGTTTCGGTGGTTTATCTGCTGCCGTCAGGCTTTTGGCGCGAGGCTACAAGGTCACCGTCGCAGAAAGACTGGATCAACCGGGCGGGCGAGCGCGGGTTTTCGAGCAGGACGGCTTCCGTTTTGATGCAGGCCCCACCATCATCACTGCACCATTCCTTTTTGAAGAGCTCTGGGCGTTGGCGGGTGAGCGATTGTCCGATGACATCGAGCTGGTATCACTTGATCCATTCTATCGAATTCGCTTTCACGATGGAGAGCACTTCGATTATTCAGGTGACCGGGACCGTATGCGCGAAGAAATTTCGCGGTTTAACCCTGGTGACCTGGATGGATTTGATCGATTCGTAAAGCTGACTGACGAGCTGTGCACCACGGGATTTGAAAAACTGGGCCATGTGCCATTCGGTTCATGGAAGGACATGCTTCGGGTGGTTCCTGACCTGGCCAGGCTGCAGGCCTGGAGGAGTGTTTATGGCCTGGCTTGCCGTTACTTCAGTGACGAACGTCTGAGGCAGGTATTCAGTTTTCACCCCCTCCTGGTGGGCGGCAATCCGTTCACGACCACTGCCATTTATGCACTAATCAACGGACTCGAGCGCCGCTGGGGCGTCCACTATGTTCGCGGCGGGACTGGCCAACTGGTCACCGGCCTGGTGAGATTGATTGAGAAACTTGGCGGAGAAGTGCGACTGAACAGCCAGGTCGAATCGATCATCATAGACAAGGGTCAGGCACGCGGAATAAGGCTTGAATCGGGCGAAACATTGGAATCAGACATCGTGATTTCAAACGCGGATGTTCCATGGACCTACGGAAACCTGGTGCAACCCGAACGACACCAGCGCTGGGATGAAAAACGCCTCGCCAGGCTCAAGCCTTCGATGAGCCTTTTTGTCTGGTATTTCGGAACCAGGCAACAGTATCCGGATGTGCCGCATCATACGATACTGCTCAGCGCCAGGTACCGTGGACTGATCGATGATATTTTCAAAAATGGCCAACTGGCTGACGATTTCAGCCTCTATCTGCATCGCCCGACGGCCACCGATTCAAGCATGGCGCCTTCGGGATGCGACGCGTTTTATGTGCTGGCACCGGTGCCAAACCTGAGCAACGGCACCCAGTGGGGTGACGAGGCAGAGCAATATCGCCAAAAAATTGAACGTTTCCTGGAATCCACCATGCTACCCGGATTAAGAGACCAGATTATGACTTCACGAATGCTTACACCCCAGAATTTCCAGGATGAATTGCTGGCAGTTGATGGCTCAGCTTTCGGACCACAGCCGATCATGACGCAAAGTGCATGGTTCAGACCCCACAATCGCAGTGAAGACGTGGAGAATCTGTTCCTGGTTGGTGCCGGCACGCACCCGGGGGCAGGTGTTCCCGGGGTATTGTCTTCAGCGCGAGTACTCGATACGGTGGTCACAGATGCCTGATTACACGCTTAACTACCTGATGCGATATCGTGCCGACATGCGCCATTGTCGGCAACTGCTCAAGACCGGATCGAGATCGTTCTACACATCTTCAATGCTGCTTCCGGGCTACTACCGGGCACCGGCAACAGCGCTCTACGCCTTTTGCCGGGTTGCTGACGACATGATCGATGGCAACCAGGGCGCAGCACGTGACCGGGCTCTGCTTGAACTGCGTGAACGCTTGCAACTTATATACGATCGCAAACCAGCCGGCCATTCTGTCGACCGGGCTTTTACCGACGTGGTTGACCGATTCAACATTCCCTCCGCCCTTCCCAAAGCCCTGATTGAAGGGTTTGAGTGGGACGCTCATGGGCGACGTTACCAGACACTTTCGGATCTGTACGGATATGCTGCACGAGTGGCCGGAACCGTCGGGGTCATGATGTCTGTGCTGATGGGCGTTCGTGACTCCACTGCCCTGGCCAGGGCCTGTGACCTGGGTGTTGCCATGCAATTGACCAACATTGCGCGAGATGTCGGCGAAGATGCCCGGGAAGGCAGGATTTATCTTCCAACACAATGGTTGGAAGCCGGCGGCCTGAATCCTGATGAGTGGCTACGCGAACCGAAAACGCACCCTGTAATCAGTGAAGCAATCGCCAGATTACTGAGTTCCGCAGAAGACATGTATGACCGCTCTGTAGCCGGCATTGCCCAACTGCCTGGTCGATGTCGTCCATGTATTTTCGCGGCGAGATCGATATACCGGGAAATAGGTCGCAACATCACCCACAACAGTATTGACCCTGTTCAAAAGAGGTCGATTATTGGGACCCGAAGAAAGGTTCAGCTGCTGATGGCCGCAGCTCGCCGTTCCGGACCCGACTTTGACAGTGCATTTGATCCTCCGCTTGATGAGACACGTTTCCTGGTCGAATCAGTCAAAGCCTGATCAGGCATTTGCGATGGATGCCAGCCTGGTTGAGATGGTTTTTTCCTTTGGTGTCGTTCTGGCACTGGCAATCTGGCAGTTTTGGACCGTCCGGGATGCAGGCAGGAAAGAATCAGATACAGGCAATGACAGTCAACCTGAAGAGCGAATAGTGGAATCACCTGACAAACATCGGGACGAACCGGAATTTTAGCGTCAGTTGAATTTCCTGGGCATGCGAAATGGCAGCATCAGTCGCACCCAGGGACTTCGAAATCGATCCAGTGAAAGTGATTCATGCACAAGCCAGTTGCTGTTGCCACTTCCTGCAGTCTGAAACAATGAACGTGCGTAAAATGGTGTATCTTCCAGCGTGCGAACCAGTGACAATGACTGTTCGGAGCATGGAGATCGACTGATTCCCCAGCCCGTTTTCCTGATTGGGTGGGCATTGACCTGGCTTCTTTCACGGCACCCTTTTTCGGCTGAAAAAGCAAGACTCAATGAGTGTTTGCTTCCATCAATCCGGTTGCTGTTGTAGTCAACCAGCACTTCTGCACCATGGTGACTTCGGCTCCACTCCCAGCTCGAAAAACCGTCTTCAAGCGGCTCGCTGCCCCAATTGCTGTCCATATAGGCTTTGCCGTTCCATGATCTGTTCGGTTTCACCAGGTCAACTTCCACCGCCGCCTGCGCACACCATGGATGCCAATGGTGCCTGCCCCTGCCATCAAGATTGAATACAAGGTCGGAACGAATTTCCGGTTTAAGCAGCACCCTTCCTTTTACCTTTCGCCCCAGCGGCGCACTTCTCTCGCGAAGCATGATCTCGAGCTCGCCATCACGCCAGGTAAGGCTGCTTGGCCCAATGGCCAGTTGGTCTCTACTGCTTTGCAATGCAGACGCCTTTCTTTCGGTCATGCTCCACTGCTTGCGGCCGCCACTGTAAATGCCCACATTAACTGCGCAAAACTCCTCGGGGTTCGCATCACCGCGTTGTCGTTTTCCATAGTAGTAAGGTGAAAAGACACTGCCCACAAAGGCAATGATGACCAGTCCATTCTGTCCGGATTCGTCCAGCGCATCGATGTACCACCAGTGATACCCATTGTTGGGAACCATCGAATCGAATGGGGGAGGACGCGTATCAGACACTGGCATCTACCTGCTTTTCTGACGAGCGCGGTTTTCGATGAACTCCCAGGCCTGCCCTGCTGCGGCACGACCGGAAAGTGCGACCATGGGTACACCCGGACCGGGATGTACACCACCCCCGGCAAAATACACACCGGGAATATCGCACACCACGCCCTGGCGTGTGAATGCGCTCTTCCAGCCATGTGTTGCACTGCCATAAAGAGAACCTCTGCTACCCGGAAAACGGGCACCAAAATCGCCCGGCGTGGTGTACTCGAACTCTGCCGACCCCCAGTCCAGACTGATCCCGCACGCTTCCAGGCGATCCTGAACTGCAGCAGCATGGTTGCTTTCAATGTTTATAACGTTCTGATCAGAATTATCAGACGCTGGCGGAGCGTTGATCAAAATGAAGACGCGTTCATCCTGATCATCTCCCCTGGGTTCTGCGACACCACCACGGTCAGGTGCGCACAGGTAGACCGTTGGCTGGGATGGAACTTCGTTTTTTTCAGTCAATGCACGAAACTCAGCAGGATAATCATCTGAAAAAATCACATTGTGATAGTCGAGCCCCTGGCCACGGATTTTTGCAGACCCCGACCATGTGACAGCGGACAAGGACGGTTCCGTTTTTGAAGGCTTCGAAATCAGCGACGCAAGGTCCCGCCCCATCAATCCGCCAGAAACTGCGTTTAGATCAGCAGTGACAATCACCTGGTCCGCGTTCAGCAATTCGCCATTTTCAAGCAACACACCAGTGACGTTGCCATTGGTTAATTTCAGGTCTGTCATTTTCGAGCCGTATCGAAATTCCGCACCGCAGGAGCGTGCAGCCTGTTCCAGTGCCCTGGCCAGCTCAACCATGCCACCCCTGACGCTCCAGACACCCAGTTGCTCGACGTGAGCAATTAGCATGAGTGTGGCCGGCGCCAGGAACGGGGAAGAACCGCAATAAGTGGCATACCGCGAATAAAGCTGCCGCAGGCGCAAATCGCTGAACAGGCTGCCAAGTCGGTCCCACAGGCTACTGAAAGGTCTCGCCCGAGCCATGGTTAACATACCCATCAGTCCTGCGCTGCTGAAGGTTGCCCGCATACCGGGCCTGGCAGATTGCATGAAAGACGGAAGCAGCACTTCGTACAAGTCAGATGTCAGCTCGAGAAACTTCTCAAATTCCCTGGCTGCTGTTGCACCAGCGAAATTCTCAATCGAGGAAGCACTCGCCTCGCGGTCGTCATACAGATTTAGCGTTGAACCGTCAGACCAGCGATGATGCGCCAGCACTTCCAGCTTTTGGATATCCAGATTCTGCTCAAGGGAAGTGTTGGCCTGTGCGAGCAGTTCATCAAAAACCCAGGGAAGGGTCAGCACGGTTGGCCCCTTGTCCACGGGACCGCAGGCCGTGACAGACTGACGGACCTTGCCGCCAGGTGATTCATCACTCTCCAGCACGACAACTTCGACACCTTTTGCCGCAAGGCTCACAGCAGCAGCAAGCCCGCTGATACCAGCACCAATCACCGCAACTTTGTCCTTTGACCCCGAAGGGCGTACTGGATTATTCATTATTTGACGCGCTTTAAGAGAGTGTCTATTCTACATGACACTATAATGTGAAAACGTTTCTTGACGTCGTATCCTGGAGTAAACCATGGAGCTGAATCAGCGAATTAATTCCACCCTGGATGATGCTCTTTCGGACAATGCGCTGGCAGATTCGCCCGACGGGCTCAGAAAGGCACTTCGTTATGCTGTGTTTCCCGGCGGCGCGCGCGTTCGACCGCGTCTCTGTCTGTCAGTCGCCCTCGCCTGCGGCGATGATTATCCGGAATTCACAAATTCCATCGCTGCAGCAATTGAACTCCTGCATTGCGCATCATTGGTTCACGATGACATGCCCGCTTTTGACGGTTCCGCCATGCGACGTGGAAAACCATCGGTCCACATGCAGTTTGGCGAACCATTGGCATTGTTAACAGGTGACGCGCTGATTGTCATGGCTTTTCAGGTACTCGCCAAAGGCGCACAAAATATTCCGTCCCGGCTGGGAATGGCAATGACCACAATAGCCAATGGGGTTGGCGCTCCAACGGGCATTGTTGCCGGACAGGCCTGGGAATGTGAAAGCAATATTCCTCTGGACAAATATCAGCAGGCAAAAACGGGAGCCTTGTTCGCGGCCTGCACCATGGGTGGTGCAGTTGCCTCAGGCGCAGACCCCGAGCCATGGAGAATCCTGGGCGAATCAATTGGTCATGCTTACCAGGTTGCCGATGACCTCCTTGATGCCAATGGGGATCCGGCGATCATGGGCAAGCCAGCCGGAAAAGACCAGGAACTGAACCGGCCCAGTGCAGTACTGGAAAACGGCCAGGAACATTCAGTGGATGCGTTACGCAACCTGGTCTCACAAGCAGTGAACTCGATTCCCTCATGCCCTGGTGAAAAAGAACTGCGGCAACTGATTGCTCAGGAATCAGAGCAGTTTGTACGCCAGGCACTGAATTGTCGGGCTGCCGCCTGATCCTGACCACTGAACGATGAGGGTTACTGATCCCTCAGGCTTAACCCAGGCATCCTGGTTGTGAGCTCAAACCCAACTGGAAAATCCCCGGTCCGCGTCGAAGGCAGTCGCCTGATTCGCTGGCGCAATCGTCTTCTTGCCAGTCATCGCTTTCGCTCGCTTGTCCAAAAGACGCCTCTCTTGCGTCGAGTCGCAAGAAACAATGCAAACCAGTTGTTCGGGATGGTTTCGGGCTTCGTGCACAGCCAGGTTCTGCTGGCCCTGGTTGAATTGGAAATCCTGGATCAACTGGAAACAGCAGACCTGACAAGTGCAGACCTGGCTGAACTCAACCAGGTGCCGCATGATCGCATGCGGGTTTTGCTCGAAGCAGCCAAATCACTCAAGCTGGTACAGGAGAGTCGATCCGGGCATTACTTACCCGGCCCACTGGGTGCTGTACTGGCCTCTGACCCTGGAATCCAGGCTATGATCCGGCATCACCAGGCGCTTTATCGCGACCTGACGGAGCCGGTCACCCTGCTTCGAAATCCTGAAACGAAGACAAAGCTGTCACGATTCTGGGCCTATGCCAGCGAAGCGGATGCTTCAAGGGCAGGCCTCCTGGAAGTTTCAGACTACACGGGGCTGATGGGTGCATCACAAGCAATGGTCAGTGAGCAGATCCTGGGCTCCTGGTCGCCAAAGCGATCACAATCGCAATCATTGCTCGATGTAGGTGGTGGCGACGGGCACTTTCTCCAGGCAGTAGCCACTCGCCATAAATCATTGCGACTCGGACTTTTCGACCTGCCGGCGGTTGTTGATATTGCATCAGAAAGGCTTGGCAAAGAGGGACTCGACCAAAGAGTTGCCCTCTACCCTGGAGATTTTCACCGCGACCCCATGCCCCGGGACTACTCGACCGTTTCACTGGTAAGAATTCTTCATGATCACGATGACGATCAGGCGTTGGCGCTGCTGAAGAATATCCGCCAGTCAATCAGACCCGGCGGTGAGTTACTGGTTGCAGAACCTTTGAAAGAAACCCGCGGTGCAGAGCAAATGGGAGGAGCCTATTTTGGACTCTATCTGCTTGCCATGGGCAGTGGCCGTCCCAGGAGCCTGGCGGAACTGACGAAACTGATCAAATCCGCCGGATTTTCATCCATCAGGAATCACAAAACAGATCTACCACTGGTTTGCAGTGTCATTACCGCTGAATGACACCTTTAAAAAAGCGTCAATTAAACTTGACAACTTCTATAGTCAAGTTTAACTTACAGCATAGAGATGAATACTCAATCCCACATCTCAGGCAAGTCTCCTCACACACCCGGTGGAAGGTCCACTTTTGCCGTCGTATTTCAACAGCCCAAACAGCTGGAAGTCAGCCGTCTGTCTCTTCCTGAACCTGCCTCGGATGAGGTTGTGGTCGATATCGACTGGAGCGGCATAAGCACCGGCACAGAGCGCCTGTTATGGACAGGAAAAATGCCAATGTTTCCGGGCATGGGATACCCGTTGGTTCCGGGATACGAATCGGTGGGGCGGGTTGCAATGGGTTGTGATTCCGGCTCCCTGCGCGAAGGCGACATGGTATTTGTACCTGGTGCCAGCTGCTATGGCGAAATTCGCGGTCTGTTTGGCGGCACCGCATCTCGACTGATCGTCCCGGAAAGCCGGGCGATGAAAATTCAACCCCAACTGGCCGAGAAAGGCACTCTGCTGGCGCTGGCGGCCACCGCTTACCATGCATTGAAACCCACCCCGGAAGCTGCTCTGCCGGAACTGATCGTTGGTCATGGGGTTCTCGGACGACTGCTTGCAAGGCTGGTCATCGCACTGGAAGGCAAGCCGCCGGTGGTCTGGGAAACACAAGAGCGCCGCCGAACCGGAGCGACAGGCTACACCCTGGTTGATCCGCAGCAAGACAATCAAAACGCATATCAAACCATCCTTGACGCAAGCGGCGACTCCAGCCTTCTCGACACCCTGATTTCCAGGCTCGCAAAAGGCGGCGAAATTATTCTTGCCGGATTCTATTCACAACCACTGCAGTTTGCTTTTCCGCCAGCGTTCATGCGCGAAGCACGCATGCGGGTGGCTGCTGAGTGGCAACCGGGTGATTTTGAAGCTGTTCGTTCACTTTGCGAGTCAGGTGCCCTGTCACTGGATGGACTGATTACACATGAATTGCCGGCCGACCAGGCTGCCAATGCTTACCAGCAGGCGTTCGAGGACTCGGACTGCCTGAAAATGATCCTGAATTGGAAAGGAATGAGTTCATGCTGAACCCCGAAACAGTCAAGGCAGATTCGAACAACGATGCCCAGGCCGCTCTGCACAAGAATCTGCGGGAGGAAGCAAACTCCGAGCCTGAAAGTGTTCACACCGGTGATGTCACCCGTGAGACGCAAATCATTGCAATTTATGGCAAGGGTGGTATTGGCAAGAGCTTCACGCTTTCCAACCTCTCTTACATGATGGCCCAACAAGGTAAAAAAGTTCTCCTGATCGGTTGCGACCCCAAGAGCGATACAACTTCACTCCTGTTCGGAGGCCGCAGCTGCCCGACCATCATCGAAACCTCCTCGCGCAAGAAAGCAGCGGGCGAAGAAGTAGCCATTGGAGATGTCTGTTTCAAAAGAGACGGCGTCTACGCCATGGAACTGGGCGGGCCGGAAGTTGGCCGTGGCTGTGGTGGTCGCGGAATCATCCATGGCTTTGAGCTGATGGAGAAACTAGGTTTTCACGAGTGGGATTTTGACTATGTCCTGCTCGACTTCCTGGGTGACGTGGTTTGCGGAGGCTTTGGTTTGCCCATTGCCCGGGACATGTGCCAGAAAGTGATCGTTGTTGCCTCAAATGACCTTCAGTCGCTTTATGTTGCCAACAATGTCTGCTCGGCGGTTGAGTACTTCCGCAAGCTGGGCGGGAATGTGGGTGTGGCCGGCATGGTCATCAATAAAGATGACGGAACCGGAGAGGCTCACGCCTTTGCAAAAGAAGTGGGCATCCCGGTGCTTTCAGCTATTCCGGCAGATGACGATATCCGGCGCAAGAGCGCCAACTACGAAATCGTTGGCAAACCTGGCGGCGAATGGTCTTCACTGTTTGAAGAGCTTGCCGCGAATGTTGCAGAGGCACCACCCCAACATCCAAACCCGCTTGAACATGACGGGCTGCTTAATTTGTTCGACGGTGACGCAGTAGGCAGAAATGTAACTCTTGAGCCGGCGACCCCGGCCGATATGCGCGGAGTCAATATCCAGGAAAAAATTTCCCTGGAAGTCGTTTACGACAACGCCTGATAAGACAAGCAAAAACACCAGCCAGAAACAGTGACAAATAAAACAAAATTACCGATCAATATTGTTGACGACAGCCAGGAGGTCAAATATGACCGGGCTGGCGATGTCGAAATGACAGGTAAAGGCATGCCAGCCATGCCTCAGTCAGAAGAGCCCGCTGAACAAGGATCGGGATGCCACGCCGGCGGTGAACTGCGCAAGGCTGCGATAGAAGCTGGCAAAGCCGGAATCCTGGAACAATACGAAAAGGACTACCCCAGGGGACCCCACGACCAACCACAAAGCATGTGCCCCGCATTCGGCTCATTACGCGTCGGGCTGAGGATGAGGCGCACTGCCACGATATTGTCCGGTTCGGCATGTTGTGTTTACGGCCTGACCTTCACTTCACACTTTTATGGTGCAAGGCGCACCGTCGGTTACGTACCGTTCAATTCTGAAACACTCGTGACCGGCAAGCTCTATGAAGACATTCGCGACGCTGTTCAGTCGCTGGCAAATCCTGAAGAACATGACGCCATCGTGGTGACCAACCTGTGTGTGCCCACAGCGTCCGGCGTTCCACTTCAGATGCTGCCAAAAAACATTGACGGTGTGCGCATTATCGGAATCGATGTACCCGGATTCGGTATACCGACTCATGCAGAAGCCAAGGATGTCCTGGCTGGAGCAATGTTGAAGTATGCAAGGGAAGAAGCCGAAAGTGGTCCTGTCCAGGCACCCCGGGATGGATTGAAAGATCGCCCGACGGTGACGTTGCTTGGCGAAATATTTCCGGCAGATCCCGTCAGCATCAGCCAGATTCTTGAACCGCTTGGCCTGGCACCTGGGCCGGTGGTACCCACGCGCGAATGGCGCGAGCTCTATACCGCCCTGGACGGCGCCGTGGTGGCAGCCATCCACCCGTTTTACACTTCGTCCATACGCGAGTTTAAGACTGCCGGGCGTCCGGTGATCGGCTCTGCTCCGGTTGGACGTGACGGCACCGCAGCGTGGATCGATTCACTGGCCGATGCCCTGAATTTACCCGATTCAAAAGTCAGCGCGACCAAGAACCGGTTCCTTCCAGCCATTGCCGGAGCGATTGCCGCTTCGCCAATCAAGGGACGCATCACCATGTCCGGCTACGAGGGATCTGAACTCCTGGTGGCACGGTTACTGATCGAGTGTGGCGCCGATGTCCGCTATGTCGGAACAGCATGCCCGAAGACTGAATGGTCAAAAGATGATCGCGAATGGCTTGAAGCCCATGGTGCTGAAGTTCGCTATCGCGCTTCACTGGAATCTGACCTGGCTGCAATGGAAGCTTTTGAACCTGACCTGGTGATAGGAACAACACCTGTCGTGCAGGCAGCAAAAGAAGCAGCCATCCCTGCCCTTTACTTCACAAACCTTATTTCTGCCCGACCCCTGATGGGTCCGGCCGGTCCAGGCGCCCTGGCACAGATTATCAACGGTGCACTCGGGCAACAGGAACGTTTTGACCGGATGCGTGACTTTTTTGAGGGCGTTGGAACACACTCAACTGCCGGAGTCTGGCAGAAGAGCCCTGTGACCGGAGTGGCAAGCTGATGCTGGTACTCGACCATGATCGTGCTGGCGGATACTGGGGCGCAGTTTACGTGTTCACTTCGATCAAAGGCCTCCAGGTCATCATCGATGGCCCGGTTGGCTGTGAAAACCTTCCAGTCACATCGGTTCTGCATTACACCGACGGTTTACCGCCTCATGAACTTCCAATTGTGGTCACCGGACTGGGTGAAGAGGAACTCGGCAAGCTCGGAACAGAGCAAGCCATGAAGCGTGCCAATGAAGCGCTGGACCCTGAACTACCCAGCGTTGTGGTCACTGGCTCCATAGCGGAGATGATTGGTGGTGGCGTGACGCCCGAGGGAACGAAAATCAAGCGTTTCCTGCCCAGAACCATTGACGAGGACCAGTGGGAATGTGCCAACCGGTCACTTTACTGGCTGTGGACGGAATTCGGACCTCGCAAGGGAAAGGTAAAACCACGCAGGCCACGCAAAGAGGGAGAGAAGCCCCGCGTCAATATCATCGGTCCAAGTTATGGCATGTTCAACATGGCTTCAGACCTGGCAGAAATTACACGCCTGGTTGAAGGGATTGGCGCTGAAATCAACATGGTATTCCCATTGGGCGCCAACCTGAAAGAAATCAAGAACCTGGTCAACGCTGATGTAAACGTCTGCATGTACAGGGAATTCGGCCGCATGCTGTGCGAAAACCTGGATCGCCCTTACCTGCAAGCCCCGATCGGACTTGAAAGCACGACCAGCTTCCTCAGAGAACTCGGAACACTACTTGAAATTGACCCCGAACCCTTTATTGAGCGCGAAAAACATACAACCATCAAACCGCTCTGGGACCTCTGGCGCTCTGTTACACAGGATTTCTTCGCGACATCAAGTTTCGCCATCGTTGCCGGCGAAACCTATGCGCGCGGCATGCGGAATTTCCTCGAAAATGACATGGGCATGCCCTGCTCTTTCTCGTTCTCGAGATCGGCTGGCGTCAAACCCGACAACGCAGAAGTCAGGCGCCAGATTCAGGAAAACCCGCCATTGATCATGTTTGGCAGTTACAACGAACGTATGTACATCGCCGAAACCAAAGGCAGCTCGATTTACGTTCCGGCGTCATTCCCGGGTGCTGCCATCCGACGCCATACCGGCACGCCATTTATGGGCTACAGCGGCGCGACATACCTGGTACAGGAAATATGTAACAGCCTGTTTGACGCGCTGTTTAACATTCTCCCGCTGGGCGCTGCACTTGATGAAGTTGAAAGCACACCCAGCAAGTTGCTTCCCGAACTCGTCTGGGACGAGGAAGCACGTGATTCATATGATCGCCTGGTGGCCAGCAGACCACCTCTTGTCAGGATTTCTGCTGCCAAAACCCTGCGTGACGAAATTGAAAAAACAGCACGCCAACAGGATTCAGAGCGTGTCAGTGTTGAATTAGTAGACCAGGTCGGAAGAAACCTGGGCTACCGGAAAGAAGCGGCCTGAAGGCCGAATTTGAAAGACCCTGGCCGCAAATGGCGGCATGAAGATTGAAACCGGCAAGAATGCCGGTAGTGAGGCAAGAAAAATGAAACGAACAGCTGATCGCAACAACCTTGATTTTCGAATTATCGAGATCCTCTGTTTCGCTTTGCTTCTGCCAATCGCGACAATTGCGCGGTTGGTGGGCTGGCGCTGGCAACCATGGAAGCCGGGACCGGATGGATATGGTCCTGTGCTGGACGAGGCCAAGTCAATGGCACAAACCATTGCCGGGATGTCGCCGTCAGCCTGAATTGATTTTGTCGGTTCTCAGTTAAGGAACTGACACCCTAACGTGCTGGGTGCGCACGGAACCCGGGCTTAATGCCCTAATAAAGGAAAAAGAGCTATGTCTGATGGATCTTTATCCGGACTCTCCGAACAGGAAGCCAAAGAATTTCACCGGCTGTTTATGGCGAGTTTCATAATTTTCACCATCATCGCAATCGTTGCGCATTTTCTGGTATGGAGCTGGCGGCCCTGGTTGCCAGGACCTGAAGGATATGCAGCAGTGATGGATGGTATTCACATGACCAAGGACAGCATTCTGTCCCTGCTGAGCTAAAGGAGAAAGATTATGTGGAGAGTTTGGCAAATCTTCGATCCGCGCAGGGCGCTGGTCGCTTTGTTTATTTTCCTGTTTGTACTTGCTTTGGTGATTCACTTCGTCCTGTTGAGCACAGATCGTTTCAACTGGATCGAAGGTCCACAAGCATCGACTGTCGAGACGGTAATTCAGGCCGACAACCTCAGTTAGTAACAGTATTTTTTGTTTTTGAAAAACCTAGGGTTGTTCTGAAGAATCTAAGGCGGTTGTGCATGCCAACTCTGTTGGCCTGTTGCGGCACTGTAATAGTGTCCTAGCGTGCGAGTAGAAGCTGGTCGTGCACAACCGTCCATAGACTGGTCAGATCCCGAATTGGGAGGGCATATGTTATGTCCATGCTGAGCTTTGAAAAAAGATACCGGGTTCGCGGAAGAACTCTGGTTGGTGGAGATTTATTCGACTTCTGGGTTGGCCCCTTTTACGTCGGATTTTTCGGTGTCAGCACATTATTTTTTACGCTTTTTGGCGTAGGTTTAATTTTGTGGGGCGCAGCGATGGGTCCCACATGGAACGTGTGGCGCATCAACATTGCACCGCCTGACCTTAGCTATGGCCTGGCCCTTGCACCACTTGCAGAAGGCGGCCTGTGGCAATGGATCACGGTTTGTGCCGTTGGCGCATTTTGCTCCTGGGCGCTCAGGCAGGCTGAAATTGCCCGCAAACTTGGAATGGGCTATCACATACCCATTGCATTCAGCGTCGCAATTTTTGCATACGTTTCTCTCGTGGTGATAAGGCCGATGTTGCTTGGCGCGTGGGGCCATGGATTTCCATATGGCATCATGAGCCACCTCGACTGGGTATCCAATACCGGTTATCAGTACCTCCACTTCCATTACAACCCGGCACACATGATTGCCGTGAGTTTCTTTTTTACCACTGCATTGGCGCTCTCACTTCATGGATCCGCCATTGTTTCGGCTGCCAACCCTCAGAAGGGAAAGCGGGTTCGTGGCGTGGAGCATGAAAACTCATTCTTCAGGGACACCATAGGTTATTCCGTTGGTTCCCTTGGAATTCATCGTGTAGGACTGTTCCTTGCGCTGAGCTCTGCTTTCTGGAGTGCCGTTTGCATCATCATCAGCGGCCCCTTCTGGACGCGGGGCTGGCCTGAATGGTGGAACTGGTGGCTCAAACTACCGATCTGGGATTAAGGCGAAAATAATGGCTACTTACCAAAATCTATTTACCCAAATCCAGGTAGACGGGGAACTGCAAAAAGGCGTCCCTGTTAAAGGCATATGGGGCTCACGCAGTGGCAAACCCTTCTTGTCATACTGGATGGGCCTTATCGGTGATGCACAGATTGGACCGATTTATCTCGGTACCCTGGGTGTTGCTTCGCTTATCTGCGGTTTTATTGCCATCGAAATCATTGGGCTCAACATGTGGGCGTCAGTGGGCTGGGATCCTGTTGAGTTTGTCAGACAGCTTCCATGGCTGGCACTTGAACCTCCATCGCCTGAATACGGACTGTCAATTCCTCCGTTGAACGAGGGCGGTTGGTGGCTGATGGCCGGATTCTTTTTGACCTCGTCCATCCTTTTGTGGTGGTTACGAATGTATCGCCGGGCCCGGGCGCTTGGCATGGGAACCCATGTTGCGTGGGCTTTCGCAGCAGCAATCTGGTTGTACCTGGTTCTTGGCTTTATCAGGCCAATTCTCATGGGCAGTTGGGGAGAGGCAGTTCCGTTCGGAATCTTTCCTCACCTGGACTGGACCGCGGCGTTTTCTATCCGCTACGGAAACCTGTTCTATAACCCATTTCACATGCTGTCGATTGCATTTCTTTATGGTTCAGCGGTTTTGTTTGCCATGCATGGCGCAACCATCCTGGCCTCCGACGCCTACGGTTCGCATCGGGAAGTTGAGCAGATCACGGATCGGGGAACGGCATCTGAACGCAGCATGCTGTTCTGGCGTTGGACAATGGGTTTCAACGCAACAATGGAATCGATTCATCGCTGGGGATGGTGGTTCGCTGTTTTGTGTCCACTCACCGGCGGAATCGGAATACTGATTACCGGCACGGTGGTTGACAACTGGTATGCGTGGGGGCTCGATCACGGGCTTGTACCACCCTACCCTGATGCCAATTCGGTGCCTGACCCAGCCAGCGGCGGAGGTGGATGATGTATTTGAAGCGCCTGAATAAACCATTCTTCCTGCTGCTGGCCAGCGTGACTGTGCTTGCCTCGTGTGAGCGGCCACCGGTTGAAACCACCCAGGGCGGTTATCGTGGCACTGGCATGGTGGACGTTCAGAATCCACGGCTGGCCAAAACAGTTGAAGTTCCTGACGCACAACCACCTGTACCTGCAGTCGGACCCACTGCTGGAGAGATCTACCAGAATGTGCAGGTATTGGGCGATTTGTCTGTCGCCGAGTTCACAAGGACCATGGCAGCTGTGACCGAATGGGTTTCACCCGATGAAGGCTGCAACTACTGTCACAATCCAGCTAATCTTGCCAGCGACGACATTTATACCAAGGTGGTGTCCAGGCGCATGTTCCAGATGACCCGGGACATCAACAGCAACTGGACGGATCACGTTGCCCAGACCGGGGTTACCTGTTACACCTGTCATGGTGGCCAACCCGTTCCGGAAAACATCTGGTTTAAAGACCACAGTGAAGCCGGGGCAAGTCGCTTTGCTGGCAATCGAAATGGACAGAACATTGCGGCCGAAAGCGTCGGCTATACGTCTATGGTCGGCGATCCGCTATCGAACACCATTGCATCCACGGATGTTTCAAACGTTCGGGTACTGGGAACGAATTACGGACCTTCACCGGATGACGGCGCAACCATCCAGGACACCGAGGCGGTCTATGGTCTGATGTTGCACATGTCCGGCGCACTGGGCGTAAATTGCACGTATTGCCATAACTCCCGTTCATTCGGTACCTGGACCGGAAGTACGCCACAAAGGGTCACGGCCTGGCATGGCCTGAACATGGTTCGTGATTTGAATGAAAGTTACCTGATTCCCCTGGGTCCGGAATATCCTGAAAATCGACTCGGACCCGCGGGAGACGCACCAAAAGCGTCCTGTGCAACCTGTCACGGCGGTCTCGCCAAGCCACTCAATGGTGCGGCGATGGCAGAAGCCTATCCCGGTTTGAAGCCACGTTAGGCTGATACTAAGATGCAATCCGGGTTGAAACCGTTGAAGGGTTTGCGGGCAGTCGCCGGCGATCCTGTCAATCGTGCAGAATATGGTGAAAAGGAACAATTGATACTGGTTGATGGTAAAGACCGGGAGATTGGCTTCGATTCAAAGAAAAACTGCCACGACAGTAGCGGGATCCTGCATCGCGCGTTTTCACTTTTTGTTTTCAATTCCAATAACCAGTTGCTTCTGCAGCAGCGTTCTGCACAAAAGCGGTTGTGGCCACTTTACTGGTCAAACAGTTGTTGTTCCCACCCCCGTCGCGGAGAAACCATGACCCAGGCCATAGGCCGCAGGGTTCAGGAAGAACTCGGAATGGGCTGCAGCAGCAGCTACCTGTACAAATTCGAGTATCACGCATCGTTTGGCACCGAAGGCTCAGAGCATGAACTGTGCTGGGTGTTTGCCGGCCAGAGCGATGAACCGGTTAAGGCCAACAATGAAGAGCTTAATGACTGGCGCTGGGTGACAGCAGAAGAGCTGGATGAGGAACTGGAAGCGCATCCTGATCGTTTTACACCCTGGTTTAAACTCGAATGGCCCAGGGTGCGGGAAATTCTGCTCGATATTGATGGGCGCTATCGGGGTGTGGCTTGAGCAAGGCTTTCATCAGTGAGCAGGTTGAGTGGATTCACCACTGGAATGACCGTCTGTTCAGCTTCAGAACCAGCCGGGACCCCGGCTTTAGATTCAGAAACGGCCATTTCGTGATGGTCGGCATGGAAATTGAAGGCAAACCGCTGATGCGGGCATACAGCATTGTCAGTGCCAATCACGAGGAGCACCTCGAATTTTTTAGTATCAAGGTTCCAAAAGGCGCACTGACGGGTCGTCTCAAGAATCTCAATGTGGGCGACCGGGTTTTCCTGAGCCGTAAACCGGTCGGCACGCTGGTGCTTGATGATCTTCGTTGCGGGGAACGGCTTTTCCTTTTTGCCACCGGAACAGGGCTTGCCCCTTTCCTGAGCATCGTCAAGGATCCTGAGACTTATGAACGTTTCGAATCAGTTCATGTTGTTCATGGTGTCAGAAACATATCCGACCTTGCTTACCGTGAGCACCTCCAGGTGGAGCTGCCGCGACACCCTTACCTTGGAGACATGATCAGCAGGCAACTTCATTACCTTCCATGTGTCAGTCGTGAGTCTTTCCGACCGCGTGGCCGGATTACCGACCTGATCGAGAATGGAGAACTTGCCAACGCTTATGACCTGGCGCCCCTGGACCCGGTGACCGACAAGGCAATGATCTGTGGCAGCCCCGAAATGCTGTCTGACATGCGTTCAATTCTAGATCAACGGGGATTCCAGGCATCACCGCAACAGGGCGTGCCAGGAGACTATGTATTTGAGAGGGCCTTTGTCAGCTAATTTCGGATCTTACTGATCACAATAAAGCCCGGACGCCTGAGCATCCGGGCTTTTTTTCGGGTTAACTGGCTAGTTTGATTTTCTGATTCTGATGTCTCCGTTGAGAGTCTTGAGCTTGAAGACTGTACCCCCGCCTGCCACCTTGGCGATGATCACGCTTTCAACTTTGACTTCAACCCCGCCTCGATTGTCTTCCCGGGTCACCACCGGCTGCGATGGCACCACATCCACTTCAAAGTCCGAAGTGATTTCGCCTTCAGCATTGTCGATATGCAACTCGGCTCCGGTGCCATCCGGCAAACCGAGGGTGATATCGCCATTGACAGAGAAGAAAGACATCACGCCTTCCCCTTCAACGCGGTTGAAGATCACTTCGATGTCGTCATTTACCGACTCCGCCATTACTGACCCGGAAATCCCGATTGCCGTGATTGGCCCGTTGACATTACTGAGGCTCAGATTTCCTGTGATATTTTCAACCCGAATCGTGCCGTTGTTGACGGTTTCAAGCTCCAGATCTGCGCGCTGTGGCACACGGGCAATTACCCTGACCGAGTTTGCACGCCAGTCTGTGTCCAGGGAAATCCGATTGTCACGTTCCTCGATCTCGACGCTGTAAGCCCCGACATTGAGGTTCTTGGTGCCTGAAGGCGTGATGATCTTGCGAGTGCCTTCAATCACCGAAACTTCAAACTGGGCATCGTCCCGGGCCTCTCCGATCACCTCGATGTGGGCGCTGAGAATTTCGATATTCACTGTAACAGGCTCACCGGGCCGGGATAGTGGCACATTGATTACCTGCGGTTCGACCTGGGCATAAACCGAGGTGGTAAGCGCCGACAGCAGGATTATCAGTGCTGTGTTTTTCCATTGGGTCATCATGTTAATCTCCTTTACTTTGATTTCTGGATACGAAGGTCGCCATTTATGGAAGAAACGTTGAAAATGGGACCACCGCCCGCCAGGCGTACGCCGGCGGATTGTTCAATGGTGTACCGGTGGCTTTCACCAGACTCACGATGTTTGACGCGAGCAGGCATTGCCACGGGATCAACCGGTATTTCGGAAACCATCCGGCCGTTGTAGAGGTCTGCGGCAACATCCATACCAGCGCCGTCAGGCACTTCGATACTGATATCACCGTTAATGGTTTCGATATAACAGTCACTGTCCGGAGCTGACGCGAAAGTCAGTGTCACTCGCCCGTTAACACTTTCCACCGATTCACATGCCGACAGGTTGTTGATTTCAACCGGCCCATTGACGTTGTCGGCGCTGACAAGGCCGTCAATGTCTGAAATTTCGACAAAGCCATCGTTGACGGTGCTCGCATAGACCCGGGTATTGCTCGGCACCCTTGCTACAAACTGGTATTCCGCGCGACACCGTCGGCAGGGATCACTGCCATGCCAACTCTGGCCGCGCTGACCAACACGCACGACCACGCTGTCTTCATCCGCCATGATTGCCAGTCCGTAAACATCGAGCGAGCGGTCAAACAGTCCAACACTGGGTGCAGAACGATTTTCATGGATGGTGAGTGATATCTCGCCATCCGGCCCGGGCAGAACCGTGACATTGCCCCAGATGTTCCAGATCTCCAGGACTGGCTCATCCGTGCTGATTTCAAAACGCTCGGTCCAGTCCGCTTTCTCCTCTACACGCTCAGCAAACGCTGTATTGAGCTGCAGAGCAGCCAGGCAGACTAACGCAATCATGAGTTTCCTGGTGCTGGATGTATTCATATTGATTGTCCCCGAAGTGCATTGTTGACGTGTTGAACAAGATCCGGATGCAGCTGATCATTTTCTGCCAGTTCCTGGAGCTGACCAATCTGGGAAGTACTGCCGTGACGCAACACGAGATCCACCAATGCCAGCTGTACGATGGGTGACTCGGCACCCTCCAGCAGCAGCATCACTTGAGAACCAATATCACCGGTTCCCAGTTGTGAGCCCAGAGCATCGATTGCGGCAGAGCGGACCGAGACCGAACGGTCCTGGGTCGCCCTGTCGAGCAGCGCTCTTGCAACCTGCTGATCGCTGGCAACGACCTGGCTGGCATCGACAACGCCACGCAGCCGCGTGGAAGCCGAGGCATCCTGTAAGCGGTCAAGTATCAGTTCCCGTTGTAATACCGCCAGGTTTTCTTCCAGCGCAACCAGCCTGCCCGAATCGGTCACCGGTGTGTCTGTCAGTTGAGCAACACCAAACCCGATCACCAGGCAGGCGGCAACGGTAGCCCATCCTCCGTTTGATCGCATTCCTAGCCACCGGGCAAGACTTTCAATCCAGCTTTGCGAACCCGCTTCATGAAGGTTGTTGTAAAACCTTCGACGAAGCTGGCTGGAAGGTTCTTCAAGTGGCAGGTCAGAGAGCGCTGACCAGAGTTTCTGCTCGTCCGGGTCACTGCTCTCAAATGGGAGAGATGTCGGTTCTTTTCTATTCACTGAACGGTGCTCCATTGATTTCGGCGAATACGAGATTGAGTTGTTGCATGGCACGGTGCATCCGCACTCGCGCTGTTCCTTCTTTGCAATCAAGCGCCTGGCTCAGATCCCGGAAGGAATCAAACTGAAAACGTCCCAACCAGATGATCTCCTGAAAATGAGCCGGCAGGGTTGCCAGCGCCTCTTTCAGGATTCCAAGACGTTCCTGCCCGGCAGCAGATTGCTCTGCGGATAAATCATCAACATGCAGGGAGTCGGTGTATTCGGTTGGCTCAGTTGGGTCGCCATGGCGCTTGTTCTGGCGCATATAGTCATAGGTGGCGTTGCGGGCAATGTTGTACATCCAGCCTTTGAACGTCCCTTCATTGCGGAATTTCTTTGCGGCGTTGAGAATCTTGATGAAGACATTCTGAACAATGTCTTCTGCATGCCCCGGATTACGAGTCAGTTGCAGACAGAACTGGTAAACACCGCGATGGTGTCGTTCAAAAAGGGTTCCCAGACACGAGGAGTCGCCGTCCGCGACCCATTGGATCAGCTGCTCGTCCGATACCGCTTGCTTTGTCGTTTTCATCGTCATCACAAGTAACGACTGCGTGGCAAACGGAACGTTACATGAAATACCAACAATTCACCCGATTGCCTCTCGGCAGGCGCATGCAACATCGATTGAGCGAGGTAAAAAAAACTCCCGGCACCACATTCGCTGTCGGGAGTTTTAAACCAACCCTCAAGTACGGGCTGAGTGTTACATTGCTGGATCAGTTCAGCGCAGATGCCTCGAGGCTTTTCAGCACTTTGGCAGGGGGAGTGCCCAGTGCCATGGAAAGCTCTTCAGACAATCTTGCTTCAGCCTGACTCAGCTGGCGCCGATCGGCAGCGCTGAGGTTATCCTCTGCCTGCCTTACGCGCAGTGTTTTATAGACTTCAGCAAGTGCAAATGGACCGCCGTCATCCAGTTTGACCTGTAATGCGTTGGCCCTGGTCTTCCATTGATCGCTGACTGTTTCTTCCCAGCCATCAATGTGCGCCAGCACTTTGTTTGCTGTGTTCTTCGCGATGGGTTTGCGTACGCTGTCACCGAGGTCGTCTTCACGAACCATCATGGTCATTTCGTTTCGCGGAAAGAACAACTTTGCAAATCTACTTCCGTCGGGTCCGGAGAAACTTCTTTTCCGGATGGACTGCACGGTACCGATACCGTGCTGGTGGTGGTGGATTACATCTCCTTTAGAAACTGTAATGGCAGCTCTCCTTAGGTAGGTAAATGCAGGAACTTATTGATTCTTAACAAGAAATTCGCGTTAAGATCAACTATCTTACACTATTTTGGAGGTTTTTGCAAAAAGAGACGCTGATCCAACACATTTACGCACTTATATTCACTTATTTATCAAAAGCTTAAATTCTATAACCTAGATTTAGGATTACATTAATAAATTCATCCACATCTTTTGCCCTGGTACGCCAGTTGGAGAACGCCGGACGGAATACCGTGCGACGACCAATCTTTGAAGTTCCAACCAGAAAACGCCCGTCCGTCAGCACCGCGGCGCCAAGCTTCTGATTGATCTGATCAAGTTCTGACTCTGAACGACCACCCGGGTTGTACCTGAACGCGACAATATTCAGCGGCACTTCCGCCATCAACTCAAGGTCATCAACCTGCTCCACCCGCCTGGCAAGATGCTGGGCGAGATCCAGGCAATGCTCGACGATTCTTTGGTGACCATGGCGGCCGTAGGCCTTGAGTGTTGCCCATACGGCGAATCCACGCGCTCGCCTGGAGCTTTCCGGTCCGATTGCACCCAGGGTCGGTTTTGGATCATCGCTGGCAGGAAGATAGTCAGCAGAATAGCGAAACGATTTAGCCAACAGGTCACGGTCGCGGACGAACGCAAAACCCGAGTCGTAAGGAACGTTCAGCCACTTGTGTCCGTCAACGGCTGCTGAATCCGCCCTTTCAACACCACGAACCAGGTGCTCTGTTCTGGGCGATACCCTGGCAAACAAACCGAATGCCCCGTCGACATGAATCCATGTGTTGTGCTGATGTGCCAGGTCAATCATTTCCTCTACCGGATCGAAATCCCCGGCATTGACCTCTCCGGCATTGACCACAACAATGGCCGGCTGACCATCAAGTACTTCAAGAGCGTTGCTGAACGATTCAGGATCCAGTCGACCCACATCATCCTTTGAATGAACCTGGATCTGGTCGGTGCCCACCCCCAGCAGACCGAAAACCTTGCGGGCACTGGCATGCACATACCCCGAGGTCAGAACAGGCATGGGCGGAAGATTGCTCATCCCCGTCTTGTAGACATCGACACCGAGTTCTTCGGCCCACCACTGTCGGGCGGTGGCAAGGCAAACAAGGTTTGCCATGGTCCCGCCGGTCACCATGATTCCAGGCCAGTTCGAAGGCAAGCCGATCAGCTCGCGGAGCCATTGCAGGCCCTGGAGTTCCAGTTCCACACCAACCGGTGATGTAATCCAGGTATAGGCCAATGACTCGAACGCAGTCGCCATCAGGTCCGCAGCGTGCGCCGCTGGCGTACTGCCGCCAATCACAAAATGAAAACAACGGGGGCCGCCGGTATTGGCACCCGCTTTACGATTGAGCTCCAGCAATTGATCTAGGGTATCTGCGATTCCACAGCCATCTTCCGGAAGTGGCTCTTTCAGTCCAGCCAGAATTTCATCCGCTCGAGGTGGCAATGCGATGCGTTCATCAGCGGTGTGAAGGGCTTCGGTCAGTGCATCCTGGAATTTCGCAATGAGAATGTCGGTTTCATCACGAAAGGAACCTGGCGAAGGAGAATCACTGGTCATCAACATTATCCGGTTTGTCTCGAATGCAAAATGCTAACGCATGCAAACCGGAATTTCGCTGACCAATTTACCTGAATATCGACTTACTCACTCGAAACTGGTCTTGAACATGATGTCAGGCGCTTCGTTGTCCAGGTTCCTAAGACTGACATCTGGCGGGTCGATGCTGTCATACAGCCCGTCAGCCTCAGATGCCGGGTTGGTTACAATGAAATAGGTAATATCACCGTCCATTTCGAAATCGTCAACACCCGTAACCGTGATGGTTCTGGGCAGATCCCACTGGCTGGGCGTAAATGTCACGCTGTTGGGGAAAACTATCCCTTCGCTGACATCATCGCTCCACAATTCAATGGTGACACTGCTCTGGGGCTGACTTTCGAGGACAATGGTGAACACAGCCTCATCACCACTTTCGGAGGTGTCCCCGGAAATGGGAGACACTGTGATACCAGCGAAGTCATTGTCGACGTTTGTGACTTCAACATCATCCGGATCAAGACCGTCGTAATTACCATCACCACTCATGGCGGATAGCGTCACAATGCTGTAACTGACATCACCGTCAGCAATAACGTCGTCAACCCCTGTCACGGTGACCAGCTGTGGAATATCCCACTCACCAGGAACAATGGTGACACTTTCAGGAAACACCGTTCCTTCGCCCGGGTCATCACTGAATAAATCAATGGTGACGCTGTCAGTCGGCTCGCTTACCAGCTGGATGGTGAACGTGGCATCTCCGCCCGATTCACTTGTATCGCCGGATATCAGTGAGACGATAATGTCCGCACTTTCATCATCCAGGTTGGTGACACTGACATCGTTAGGATTGACACCGTTGTAATTGGGGTCACCACTGGATGCAGGGTTCGTGGTGATACTAAAGGTGATGTCGCCATCAGCAATATCATCATCCACGCCGGTCACGGTGACGAATTTCGGCGTATCCCAGTTGCTGCCTGCAAAGACCACGGTTGAAGGCGATACGGTGCCCTCGCTCAGGTCGCTACTTGAAACACCAATGGCAACTCCGTTTGTAGGCTGGGAATCCAGTACGATGCTGAATGTGGCCGTGCCTCCGGCTTCAGTGATATCACCCGAAATGGCCGAAACGGTGATTCCTGAGCTCTCATCATCAATGTTGGTCACACTAACATCGCTCGGATTAACGCCGTTGTAATCAGGATCGCCGCTCGAAGCCGGATTCGTTGTGATGTTGTAGATAATATCGCCATCCGCGATGTCGTCATCCACGCCAGTCACAGTCACGATTTTAGGTGTCGACCAGTTTCCGGGAGAGAACGAAACACTCGATTGCGACACGGTGCCTTCCGACAGGTCATCACTTGATATTCCAATGGAAACACTGTTGTTGGGGCGAGATTCCAAAACGATAGAGAACGTGGCGGAATTGCCTGCTTCCGTGGTGTCGCCAGAGATGGCAGAGACGGTGATTCCGGTGCTCTCATCATCCAGGTTGGTCACACTGACATCGCTCGGATTGATGCCGTTGTAATTGGCATCACCGCTGGATGCAGGGTTCGTGGTGATGTCGAATGTGATGTCGCCATCAGCCATATCGTCATCCACGCCCGTTACTGTCACGAATTTCGGCGTATCCCAGCTGGTGGTGGCAAAAACGACATTCGACGGCGATACGGTGCCTTCTGACAGGTCAGTGCTTGAAACTCCAATGGAAACACCATTGGTTGGTTGAGAATCCAGAACGATAGAGAAAGTTGCTGTGCCGCCTGCCTCACTGGTATCGCCCGATATGGCAGACACAGTGATTCCAGAGTTGTCGTCATCCAGGTTGGTCACACTGACATTGTCCGGATTGATTCCGTTGTAGTTGGGATCGCTGCTTGAAGCAGGATGGGTTGTGATATTGAACGTAATGTCACCATCGACAATCGCATCATCCACACCGGTCACAGTCACGAATTGAGGCGTGCCCCAGTTACCGGTTGAGAAACTGACATTAGAGGGCGAAATCGTCCCCTCTGACAGATCATTACTCGAAACATTGATGGAAACACTGCTTGCGGGCTGTGAGTCCAGAACGATGGAGAATGTAGCAGAGCCGCCAGATTCGGTGGTGTCACCTGAAATGCCGGACACGCTGATGCCACCACTCTCATCATCATCGAGATTGGTCACACTGACATCATTCGGATTGATGCCGTTGTAATTCGGATCACCGCTGATAGCAGGATTTGTGGTGATGCTGAAGGTGATATCACCGTCAACAACAGCGTCATCCACGCCAGTGACTGTCACGATTTTTGGAGTCGCCCAGTTGCCGGTCGAGAAAATCACGGTAGAGGGCGATACGGTGCCCTCTGACAGGTCGTTACTGGACACACCAATGGCCACACTGTTGGTTGGCTGCGAATTCAGCACAATGCTGAAAGTCGCCGTTCCGCCCGCTTCAGTGGTGTCACCTGAGATGGCCGACACGCTGATGCCCATGCTTTCATCGTCCAGGTTGGTCACCGTGACATCGCCGGGATTGAAGCCGTTGTAGTTCGGGTCGCCACTGGACGCAGGATAAGTGGTGATGTTGTAAGTGATATCGCCATCCGCAAGCGCGTCATCGACACCAGTCACAGTTACAAATCTGGGCGTGGCCCAGTTACTGGTTGAGAAATTCACACTCGAAGGCGAAACAGTGCCTTCTGACAGGTCATTACTGGAAACATCGATGGATACACTGCTTGAAGGCTGCGATTCCAGGACAAAACTGAAAGTCGCCGTGCCACCCGCTTCAGTGGTGTTGCCCGAAATACCTGAGACAGATATTCCGGTACCGTCATCATCCAGGTTGGTGACACTGACATCATTCGGATTCATGCCGTTGTAATTGGGATCACCGCTGGATACCGGATTCGTGATGATGCTGAAGGTGATATTTCCGTCGACGATTGCATCATCCACGCCGGTCACTGTTACAAATTGGGGTGTGTTCCAGTTTCCGGTCGAAAAATTCACGCTGGATGGCGATACGGTGCCCTCGGTCAGGTCATTGCTGGAAACGCCAAATGAAACACCGCTGGTCGGTTGTGAATTCAGAACAACCGAGAATGAAGCTGAACCACCCGCTTCAGTGGTGTCGCCTGATATGGCCGACACACTGATACCCGTGTTGTCGTTGTCCAGGTTGGTGACGCTGACGTTGTCTGGGTTGACACCGTTGTAACCAGGATCACTGCTGGATGCGGGATTGGTGATCACGCTGAAAGTGATGTCACCGTCGACAATTGCGTCATCCACACCGGTTACCGTTACGAATTTTGGTGTAGCCCAGTTGCCGGTCGTGAATGTCACGCTTGAGGGTGACACTGTACCTTCCGACAGGTCACCGCTGTTAACGCCAATGGAAACGCTGCTCGTGGGCTGTGAATCCAGAACGATCGAGAATGTCGCTGAAGCGCCGGATTCAGTTGTGTCACCAGATATGCCAGACACGTTGATGCCACCAGCTTCATCATCATCAAGGTTGGTGACACTGACATCAGCCGGGTTGAGGCCGTTGTAATTCGAATCACTGCTCGAGGCAGGATGCGTCGTAACATAGTAAGTGATGTCGCCGTCGATGAGCGCGTCATCTACACCGGTTACGGTTACGAACCTGGGTGTATTCCAGTTACCGGTCGTGAATGTAACGCTGGAGGGCGACACCGTGCCCTCGCTCAGGTCGTTACTGGAAACAGCAACCGAAACACTGCTTGCAGGCGGTGACAAAAGCACCATGGAGAACGTTGCTGAGCCACCTGCTTCCGTGGTATCGCCCGAAATCAATGAAACTGATATTCCTTGCGGAGGCGGAGGTGTCACGCTCCAACCTATGTCCTGCATAAGATTTACGGTCAGGGCTCGCATTGCACCAGGCTGCATATCCGGGGTCATAATATCTGCCGGATTAAGCGTGTCAGAAAAGTGAGTGACAGAAGATCCGGATTCAAAAGGATTAGGCGCATACATACGAACCCGGCCACTACTGGGGTGACGCCCCTGCGTGAGCATCCCGGCGGCACTATCGACTGCAGGCCCATCCCACGTCAGTTGCCCGCCACTCCTGGCAGATGCCACTCGTTGTGAATTGGAGAGCAATGGCCAGCGCGCGCCTGCGGTTTCGTCGTAGAGAAACCGTGAATAGCCGTCCGGATAGCCTTGATATTGCGAGCCTGTTCCCAGGTTCGTGTAAGTCATGAAACCCAGGCCATGCGCGATCTCATGGTATACGGTTTCGGTGAAAGCAAGCGTGCCAGGAGGCGGTGGCGCATCGATCACATAAGACCAGCCGGCACCGTCAAGGCAGCCTGGCGTGCCAATGCTCTGGTTGAATTCAGCAACAATATCGGAAGTACCGGGGTTGCCATCAAAAAGGCGGATTGAATTGGCAAGCGCCTGGCCGTACCAGGTCCCCGGTGCAGGGGCATTGGGAAAATCACGAAAGATGATTCCGTTGGGTCCGGCAGAGCCCAATACAGCGTATGTCGGAGTGCAGTACAGCGAGCTCATCTCGATATCGACTTCGATCGGAACCGGGCTGCCAATGGTTTGTGCCCACTCATCCGCTGCCGCCTGGAATGCTGCAAGCCGCTGTCCACCCAGGGTATTAGCCGGGTTACCCGGTACCGGGGAAACAGGGGTCGGGTCATCAAAACCGGTGCCAGAACCGGCATCCAGGTTGTGAAGAACGATGGTGGCCGCGTGTGAAGAAAAACTCGCAACCATGAGGCTGACCACAAACACCGACCGCAGGCATGCTTTCGCTATGTCTGATGCAGGGAGTCCTTTCCGCTGTATCTGAATTTTCATTTTATTATGCTGAACTAGTCGTCCGGCTACTCACTGTTGTCTGTGGTTATGTGATTGTGTGCCGGATCCCTGTGACACGTGACGAGCTTTCCGTCGACCATTTCTGCAACCAGATGGGCTCGAAATCGATCTCCAACATCAGCGGTCACCGTCCCGTCAGGTAACTCTTCAATTTTGACCGGACCGGTATCGCGCTGCTGGATTGGAGGGGCATTCTGAGGCATTTGGCTGCGAACCAGTTCGCCAGAGTCAGGATCTACAGATACCACCTGGCTCGACCGGGTCGAAACATCACCTGATGTGGCACCACGGCCGATTTCGGCCTGGCCGGAACAACCATGTTCAGAAGCAAATACTGGAGTGGAAAATGCAGTGAGACAAACGTAAAAAACGGCGCCGACAAACTGTCCGGTCCGTGCGGTAGATGTACACAGGTTCATCCCTTTTCCCCTTCGTAGTGTGAATCCATTCACAAGTTTTGTACTGGTTCTCCAAGAACCGCCTAGATGATATCAGAAATATCAGTTACTTACAGCCCCTATCGCGAAACATATCGAATCCCCTACTTTTTATCATAATAGATGACACTCCATTACGCCACAATGAATCAGTCCTGGCACTGAACCTGACAACCACTGCGAGTTTATTTGTACCATCAAATACATCTGAAACGATGAGTGAAAATTCAGCATTCGCATCATAGGCTTCCAATTGGTGCATCCTTGCGAGTATCTTATTGCGCAATGATTCAAAGTATAAAATCTGCCGTAATTTTTGGACTGTTCGCCAATATTTTAGCTGGCTGCAGCGCAACTCAAATCAGCCACGATGCGTGCCCAAATGGATACAGCGGCATGGCCAAAATCAACGATACCAACTACATTGTGGTCCATGACATCAAAGCCCACCGGAATGGTCACCGCCTCTCTGTCATTGAAACAACCAGCGAGGCGAACCTCGAAATATTTCCGGTTACCGTGAGTGACTGGAAACATGCCGACGGCAGAGCAAGTGATCTCGAGTCGATTTGCAGGATTCCCGGTAAAAACAATGAATTCCTTGCCGCCGAATCAGGACACTGGGACGGGAAGTTTGGACGCCTGTTTCACATCAGGCTTGAAGGCCTGGCCCCGCCTTACTCTGCCTCAATCATCAAGGCCTACGACCTGCCTGAGTTTGATGCCAAGGGCCCTGATGATCCATTCGGTGACGAATTCGAGGGAATGGAGTGTGTCATGGATGGGGAGAACCAGTTGCTTGTTTTCCTGGCTGAGCGTGGCGGCTCACCAGCCTATCCTGCCGGATTGGTCAGGTGGTTTAATGTGAATACGGCGAACCAGACCATCACCTGGACCAGTGATGGCGAACGAGGCGTCCCGGTCGATCCCCCGGGCATCATGGATTCAGCGCTGACTCATCGGGATATTTCGGCCATGTACCTGGATGGGAACAATCAGCTTTGGGGAGTTTCTGCTGAAGATGCCGGTGATTCGGGGCCTTTCAATTCTTACCTGTATCAGATCGGTTCAATTGAGCCTGGGTCGAACCCACCCTTTCAACCAATCAGAAGCCCGGTGGCTCACAGCATCATGTCCGGCCTGAAAACCGAAGCTCTTGCGGGGCCGAGCGCTGAAGTCCCTGCGAGCCGATTTTCGATCAGCACAGAAGACGAATGTCTCGGAGGAGTCTGGCGTTCGCTGAAGTAATAATCCGGGGGCTTTGCTTGCGGTACATCCTGTTGCCACCCACAATGCCATCAATGTCTGAAGACCAGAAAAGCTGCCAGAATTGTAATCGTCCCATTCCGGAAGACGGGCGCTTTTGCCCGGAATGCGGACAATCCACCCTGGACATAAGACAACCTGTTGTTCCAGTACTTAAACAGCTGTTTGGTGAGGCCTTTGACTGGGATGGTCGACTGCTGACTACCCTCAGGCACATGATGTGCAGTCCTGGACGCCTGACACGAGAATATACCCTGGGTCACCGGGTGCGGTTTACACCACCGCTTCGAGTTTACCTGGCGGTCAGCGTGCTTTTCTTTTTCGTGTTTCCGGTCATCATTCCGTTGTCCCAGGCGGAGAACACAGTGGCACCATCGGACCAAACAGCAGAAAACTATTCAAAGATGATGTTTTTGCTTCTGCCTGTCTTTGCGTTACTGGTGAAACTGTTTCACAAAAGGGACTTCTACATGCAGCACCTGGTGTTTTCCATGCATCTGTTCTCAGCAATGTTTATTGTTTTTGCAGTGATGCTGTCGATGGAGAACCTGGCTGATCAGTCATACTGGTGGGTTGCAGCCCAGGTGTCAGTATTTGGCTATATGGTCTGGTACCTTATCACTGCGCTTAAGGTTTCTTTTCAGCAAACATGGTCGATGGCCCTGCTTAAATCAGCCGGACTGGTCGCACTGTTCTTGCCCGCCCTTTCAGGTGCCATTCATCTCGCGAGCAGAATCTAGGGCGAGCCATGAGTGATTGCTAGGGCGCCGGATATTCGTAATGCGCATCAATGCCCAGCGGAAGGCCAAGTGTGAAGTAAGCCAACAGGAAGATTGTCCAGGTCACCAGGAACCACATTGAAAACGGCAACATCATTGCCGTGAGCGTACCAATTCCTGTGCTCTTCACGTATCGCTGACAATAAACCACCACCAGGGGGAAGTAAGGCATCAATGGGGTGATGATATTGGTGCTGGAATCGCCCACACGATAAGCGGCCTGGGTCAGGTCCGGAGAAATGCCAAGCTGCATCAACATCGGTACAAAAATCGGCGCCAGCAAACCCCACTTGCCGCTTGCCGATCCAATGAAGACATTGACCACTGCCGTTAGCATCACGATGCCCACGATGGTGCCGGCAGCCGGCATGCCCATGGCTTGCAGAACACCTGCTCCTTCAAGCGCAAGAAGCACCCCGAGATTTGACTGACCGAAGGCGTAAACAAACTGCGCGATAAAAAACATGATGACCAGGTAATAAGCCATGCTGTTCATCGCGCGAGTCATCCCATTGATGATGTCCTTCGAGCTTTTGACTGTACCCGCAACCATTCCATAAACCACACCTGGAACCAGGAACAGGAAAAATATCAGCGACACGATCGAGGCCATTAAAGGCGCGTCACTCTGTGTCATCGCCCCTGCTTCGTTTCTCCATGGTGAATCAGCCGGCCAGACGGTCACCGCAAGCAGTACCAGGCCAATCACAAGAGCCGCGATTGACCAACGCAGACCCTTGCGCTCACGATCTGTCAATTCCTTCATTTCCGGCAAATCTTCTTCATCGCCGTCAACTTGTGTTTCCTTCAATCGAGGCTCAACCACCTTGTCAGTCAGCCACCAGCCAAGGCCGATAATCAGCACCGAAGAAATGGTTGTGAAATAGTAGTTATTGAGCGGGTTAAGCACGATGGCAGGATCGAGCAGTCTTGCGCCTTCCTGGCTCAGCCCCTGCAGCAACGGGTCCAGGGATGAAGGAACAAAGTTCGCTGAAAACCCACCGGATACACCGGCAAAGGCGGCAGCAATACCGGCAAGCGGATGTCTCCCGGCTGCATAGAAAATAACGCCACCAAGGGGGATGACCAGCACGTATCCCGCGTCAACTGCGGAGTGACTGACGATACCAACCAGGATCACCATGGGTGTCAACAGGGCCTGCGGTGTAACATTCAGGAGCGAACGGATGGCAGAATTTATAAAGCCGGTATGTTCGGCCACTCCGATACCCAACATCGCAACCAGCACAACGCCCACAGGGTGAAAATGCGAAAAGTTGGTCACCATGTCCGATGTAAATTGCGTCAGGGCGGCACCAGACAGAAGGTTATTGACCACCAGGGCACTGCCCGTTCGCGGATCAACAACATCGAACTGGATAAAAGACAAAAGCCAGGACAAAATCCAGGTGATAATCAGCAGCGCTATGAATAACACCGCCGGATCCGGCAATTTATTTCCCACCCGCTCAACAGCGGCCAGGAATCGCATTGAAATACTTGGCTGACTCATGGTTTATCTATTCGCCTGGGTTAAACATGCGGGTACCCGCGGGGAAGTTTTGCCTTAAAAGCAACAATCTCAGTAGTGAAACAGACGTGAGTTGAATGCGGCCTCAAAATCACTTTCAAATATCATTCCCGGCATCTGTGGTCTGAGGATGAACAATCCGCGTGAAATATCGCTGACAATCACCAGTCCGCTTTCAAAATACGGATAGACACTCCATGCACCGGAAAATCCGTTACCGTCGCTTGTCGGATAGGTATCGAAAAAACTGTATTCAGCCAATTCGCCATTTTCCGGGTCTGTGATTTCAAGAATTCGAAGGCCACGCCTGTAATTGGCCTGGTAGGTGAAGTCACCCTTGATGTACTGGTTGTGATCAATGGACCGCCCATCTGCATCCCAGTGGCCGGCCAGCACGGGTGCATCCAGGTCTGAAACATTCCAGGTATAGGTTCGGGTGTTATGCCCGAAATCGAGCTCGTCCAGCTCATCGTCATGCACGAAGTAGCTTTGATCATCAGTCAGCCAGCCCTGGTGAGTATAGCCACTGCGTGTATAAGGTGTTCGCGAGAGCTGGACGGGGGCAGATTTATCAGTGACATCAACCACGGTCACCGTGTCTTCATTCGAGTTAAAGCAGATTTCGCTGCCCTTGTGCTCAGTGTCCGGCCCGTTATAGATGACGCATTGTGCATCATGGGTATACCCATCGCCTGAGAAACAACCAACGCCGACCGGGCTTGCTGGCGTGCTGATATCGATCATGTGAAGACCACCGGAGCAGGTGTTGGAACCCACGGCATAGGCAAATCCGGTGTCCTCATTGATCACAATGTTATGGGCGGTGCTGAAATCGGAATAATGAGCCGTGTTTGAAAACGTCACCGGTGGCGCAGCCACATCACGCAGCTGGTTGAGGTCAAACACCTGCATGCCATGGCCCGAATTGTTGTCTGAAACAACAAAAGCGTGATTGTCATAGACTTTCACGTCACGCCAGGTACTGCTGTTACCGGTATGACTGGGCAGGTTCCCCACATATACCGGAACGGTTGGCGTTGAAATATCCACGAATGCAATCCCGTTGGAACGCCCCACCAGGGCAAATTCGTGCCCGGTAACAGGATCCGTCCAGCCCCAGACGTCATTACCATTGCCGCCGCCAATTTCCTCCAGGGTCAGAAAGCCGACCAGGTCAACGCTGTCACACGGGAAAATGTCCGCCATTCCGTCGATACAGCTGCTTGGACCCGGGAACGCATAGGGAATGATGGTCATTTCCATCGATCCGTGCGCATAAGCCTGCACTTCTTCTTCACTCAGGTGCGGCGCTACTACGCGTAACCTGTCCGCGAGAAGACAGGCATGGGCGACGCCTGAGCCAAGCACAATGCTGAGCAAGAAGCAGGTAATCCGAGATTTAAAACGACTGGCAGACATGGTGTTGAATCCCTTCGACAAGACAGTGGCAACTGATTTCAGGCGCCTAAGATAACATTCACAGCCAAAGGAGTGTAATAACAGGATAACTTTTATTGGTCTGTTCCGGCCGCTCGCAGGACTCTGTCATCACAGTGGCTGGCGGAGGATCAGCCTGACCGGGTCCAACCCGACACACCCTCCAGATGGGATACTAAGCCTTGAAATCGGACACATTTTCAGACGTTAGGTCAGTTTTTGAGCCGGCTGCCCGCGGGAACCCTTGAACCTGCGAGCGACTTCTAGAACCATCGCCACAAAAACCGGCAAAATGGTGAGCGTAATAAAGCTTGAGAACAACAGGCCAAAGAGCACAATGGCGCCAAGCCCACGGTAAAGCTCTGCGCCTTCGCCGGGAAGAAAAACCAGGGGCGAAAGACCACATACGGTTGTCACAGTGGACATCATGACCGGTCGCAGTCGCACATGGGCCGCCTCACGCACGGCCTCGACGATCTCCATACCCTTTTGTTCAACATTCCGCACTGCGCGTTCAACGATAAGAATCGGGTTGTTCACAACCGTTCCGATCAAAACCAAAAAGCCCAGCATGGTGATGACATCAAAAGGCTGAAGTACGGGCGTCAGGCCAATGAGGTCCAGGTTTCCACCAATCGCATTCACCAGCCACAGGCCAACAAGACCACCTGAAATTCCGATCGGCACAGTGGTCATGATGATCAGCGGGAATCCCCAGTGCGAAAATACCGCGACCATCAGGAGATAGGCAATGAACACTGCAAGAATAAAATTGGCGCCCATTTCAGCCCGGGTATCCTCAAGCTTGGTGCTGGCCCCGGATATACCGGCGGTAATACTCATCGGAATTGCACCGGACTCTCGCAGGCCCTTCACCAGGTCGCGCTGAACAATTTCAACGCCCGATTCAAGCGCAATATCGCGGGGTGGAATGATATTGATGGTGACTGTTCGCAAGCCATTAACCCTTTGCACGCTGGATGTCCCGACAACCTCTTCCACTTTCGCGAGTGCTGACAACTGAATGGTGCCATTCGGGGTGTGAATCATCACGTTCTCAAGGTCCTGTGGCTGGTTAATCACACCCGAAGATGAATACAGATACATATCTATCTTGTCATCATCGAGAAAAAATTCATCAACGAAGGCCCCATCTGAATATGCCCACATCATGTAACCAAGTTGCGACTGATCAAGGCCCAGCTCGGCCGCCCGCTCCCAGTCCGGCATAATCTTTGCGATTGGCTGCGACATGGCCAGCGTTGTGGGCGATGGAGAACTGTTCACCTGTCCACCATCAAAGAGCGCCTCCGCTGACTGATATACACGCAGGGCAGTGCTGTACAACTCCTCAAGATTTCGTCCCTGCAATTCCACGTTGATGCTGCGACTGCCGCCACGATTGTCACTGAATATTGAACCCCGCGAAGCAAAACTGAACATCCCTGGAACATCCTGGAAGTGACCCGTCAGGCCATCGATCAATGCCTGTGTGTCATCGCGGTCCCGGGGAACGGTCACAAACATCATGAAACCTGGCGAAAGAAAGGATATGTGTCTGTAAATCGGCGGAATATCCGTCAGCCCCGCGGCATAATCGCTACCATCCGCACCAATCTGGCTGGTTGCAAACGGATCGACCTGCTGGTGAATATCAAGCATGGTCTGCAGGTTGTAGCCCGGTGGCGCAAACATTCGCGCAAAAACTTTCGCTTCCTCCCCTTCAGGCAAATACTCGGCCTTTGGCGTCATTACAATCATGATAAAAACGGCAACGGCTGCAGTCCCCACCAATGCGCCAATGCGCCTTCCACGGGTGTCCAGCAACCAATCCATAAAGCCTGTCAGACTGGCGCCGAAGGACAATCCTGCCCTGACGAAAAACCCACCGATTCCTTTTGCGTGACCGGCAGGCACCTCCCGATGAGTCAGGAATCTTGATGCCGCAGCCGGAATCATGGTGATGGCGACGATCATTGACATCAGGATCATTGCTGAAATACCAATCGCAATATCAGAGTACAACTGGCCTGCCTCGAGCTTCAGGAAAACCACTGGCAGGAAGACCATCACGGTGGTGAGCGTCGAAGCCAGCACCGCGGGCCATACTTCCTCAACGCCTTCCAGGGCAGCCTGGGACCGGCTCATGCCACGGCTGACAAGGCGTGTGATGTTCTCGAGAACGACGATGGAATTGTCCATGGTCATGCCAATGGCGAAAGCCACGCCCGCCATGGAAATCACGTTGATGGTCCTGCCCGTCAGTAACAAACCAAGGAATGCGGCCAGGACACAAATCGGAATTCCGATCGATCCAATCAGGGTTGCCGACCAGGACCGCAAAAACAGCCTCAAAACAAGGACGGCCAGAACTGCACCGATCAGGAGGTTTTTGAGAACTGTCTTTACGGACGACTTGATGTACATCACATCGTCCATGCGTGGCTCGATCACCAGGCCGTATTCCCTGACCAGGCCATTGTTAAGTTCTTCAATGGCTGCATTGGCGCCTTCAAAAACCTCGACAATGTTGGAGCCCGGTGTTTTCTTGATCGACATGAACGCCTGCGCCTCACCTGCATCGAAGCGGGCACCGCGAACTTCAGAAAGTCCCAACTCTGCATGGCCGACGTCCGATAAACGGATGAAACCCCCATCTCGCTCGGCAATGATCAGGTTGTTAACCTCATCGATGCTTTGAAAACGACCCAGGGTTCGAACCAGGAAGCGCCTTTTGCCGAAATCAAGATCACCGCCGGAAACATCACGATTTCGGGTTCGAACAGCATTTCGCACATCAAGAACATTCAACTGGTGCAATGCCAGTTTGGCAGGATCAAGGTAAATATTGAGCTGCCTGCGCACTCCCCCTGAGACATCAGCAGAAGACAAACCCGGCACCCGCTCAATGCGGGTCTTGATGTTGTCTTCGATCCAGTCCGTCTCCTCCAGGATGTTACGCCCCATGGGGTTGCCAGGCAGGGTAGTAATTGAATAAAAAGCGAACGAATTCTCGGAAAATGAATCGGCTGTGATCCTGGGCTCGTCAACATTTTCGGGATAATTCGGTACCTGGGACAAAGCGTTGGAGGTACGAATCAGTGCATCGCTGATATCGGTCCCGAACGGAAATTCAAGTTCAATGGTCCCCCGTCCAAAGCTGGCAGTCGAATCGATGCGTTCCAGTCCTGTGACATTTCGAAGAAACTCTTCCTGTTCAACCAGGATTTCCTTCTCAATATCCTGCGGGCTGGCACCCGGCCAGCGGGTGTCTACGCTGATGACGCGCGGATCGAGGTCAGGTATCAACTGTAATGGCACCCTGAAGAGGGCGGAGATACCAAACAGGCAAACAATGATGATGCCAACGGTCACGATAACCGGCTTTTCCAGCGCAAAACGGATCATGTCGTCACTGACTCCCGGTGACAGGCATCTCGGCTGTTACAGCCTGCCCGGGTCGCAGTGCCTCATTGCCCAGGGTTACCACCTGGTCGCCTTCCTGCAGCCTGTCAGAAATCACTTCCACACTGGACCCATTCCGTCTGCCGAGTGCGATGGTAACCGGCTCAGCGACACCTTCATCCACAACCCAGACAACTGCACTACCATCCGGCAGGCGCACAATTGCATCTGAAACGACCTGCAGGACAGAATTTTGATTATTTTGATCCAGTGACAGCACCAGGTGCGCCGACATCCCGGGAGCCAGGCCCATATCCGGGTTCGGCACTTCAATCCGAACCCTGAAACTTCGGCTGCTTCCCTCGGCAGCAGCAACCACCGCATCAACCCTGGCCTCAAGCACCTGTCCTGGACGAGCATCGACAGTAATGGTTGCCGGGGTTCCGGCTTTGACTTCTGAATAGTAACGCTCCGAGACTCTTGCAATCACACGTAAAGGGTCAGCCTGAAGTAACTGAAATGCAGCGCTGTTTGCATCCAGCCATTCACCTTCTTCTGCATGCCTTTCGCTGATCACGCCGGCAAAAGGGGCGCGCAATTTGTGACGATCAATTCTCAGTTCCTGCGCTTTAATCTGCAGTTCGAGCTGCTGCACACGAGATTGGGCTGCAGCCTCATTTGCAAGCCTTGCGCTGTACTCACTCTGCGAAATGTTTTTCGCATCAATCAGGCTGCGAGCCTCATCGGCCAGTCTTTCTGCTTCGTTGAACAGCAGGCGCGATTCTTCATGCATGGCTTCAAAGCGTTGCAATTCAAGCGCAGCCATCTCCGAGTCCAGCTCAAGCAGGAGCTCACCCTCATCAACCCGGTCACCAGCTTCAAAGTAGACAGCTTCAACCAACCCGCTTTGCTGCACCGCCAGGTCACTGGTTCGAGGTGACACGATTGAACCGGATACTGGCAGTTTAGCCAGAATAGGTGCGCTGACCACAGCCTCGACACGAACTTTCATCTGTGCCTGAATGGCGCCCGGATAACTGTTAAATATTACGAAAAGCGCTACTGTCAGCCATGGTGAAACAAATCTGGGAAGTAACAACATCTGGCCACGATAACCCATTCGGACCCGCAATCAAATATGCATTTTTTGCGTTCGCCAGAATGCCTGGTTTGGTAGTATTCACGCTGATAGTTGAAATCTGTGTAAACACTGATGAGATTTGCCCTGGCCCCCTGTTTGCTTTTGCTGTTGTCATTCACTGCGCATGGCGCACAGGTGGCTGATGGGGTCGATGTTCCCGAGCTCGAAATTTTTGACGATGTCATGACGAATTTCATGGAGGCTCATGACATCCCGGATGGACAGCTGGCGATCACCAGGCAGGGTAAGCTGGTTTTCGCAAGGTCCTACACACACAACTCCGGCAAACCGACCAGCATTCACAGCCAGTATCGAATTGCCAGCGTCAGCAAGCCACTGACCTCGACACTGTTGCATCGCGCCCAGCAGGACGGCCTGCTTTCTCTTGATGACAAGATCAGCAAGCATCTCGACCTGACCACCCTGCCCGGCCAGACTGCAGATCCGCGCCTGGCCAGCGTTACGGTTCGCCAGCTGCTTCAGCATCTGGGTGGGTTTGGTAGTCCCGGCGAATATGGGTTTGATCCTGGTGCTCATGATGCTGCCATCGCCTTCGCCACTGAAGAGGGATTACCGGTATTAAAGACTGACATTCAGAAATACATGAATGGCCGGTCTCTGATCCATGAGCCTGGCACCACCTTTGCCTATTCGAATTACGGATTCATGCTGGCCGGTATGGTGATCGAGTCGGTCACCGGCCTGCCCTACGGCGCCTATGCAGATGAGATTCTGAACGAAATCGGAATCTATGATGCCCGGCAATCCCGCTCGCAGGAACATCGCCTTTATCCGGAAGAAGCCCGTTACTACTCAAGTGGCGTAAAAAGCACTGTACTGGACAACAGTGGCGAGATCGTGGCGCTTCAATACGGCGGCCTGAATTCCGAAAACAATGGTTCTTATGGAGGCTGGACGATTTCAGCGCCCGAAATCGTTCGCTGGCTTTCGAATCTGGACAACCCGCTGGCCCCGGGCTCGATACTAAATCCGTCCTCCAGGGATGAAATGTGGGATCTTCCGGAGAATCATGTACCACCTTACAACCTGGGAGATGAGTACTACGCATCCGGCTGGAGTGTCCGCGAATACGGATATAACGCGAAAAACACCTACCACACCGGCAGTCTGCCCGGAACCATGACGTGGGCCGTCAGGCTCTGGACCGGCGTAAGCTATATGCTGTCATTTAACAAACGAAACGAAACCGGCCAGGGAAACTGGTACAGCGAAATTGACGCTGCCCTTGGGGTTGCACTGGATCAGATTTTCAACTGGCCCACACATGATCTTTTTCCAATCGTTTTGCGAGACCAGCCGGAAGATGCCGGAGCCCGATACAACGGTTCCTGGTTCGATGTAACTCACGACGGCGAGGGTTTCGCAATCTCTGTCATCAACCCCAATACCGCAGTCATTTACTGGTTTACCTATGACCGCCAGGGCAACCAGAAATGGTATTTCGGGATCGCGCAACTGGAAGGCCACCGGATGATTGTCGATACACTGCTGGAAACCCGTGGTGGCCGATTCGGCCCGGGTTTTGACCCGACAGAAGTCGAAACAACCGAAGTGGGCTCGCTGGTGATCAATTTCTACGATGGTGTAAGAGCAAAGGCTGATTATCTTCTTAACGGACATTCCGGTTACCAGGAGCTGTCCCGCCTTTCCGTTCCGTTCAGCAGCGACGAACCGGAAGCATCGGGTGACGACTGGCGCAACGGGCTTTGGTACGACCTCACACATGATGGTGAGGGCTACGTGGTTGAAGTCCTGCCAGGCGGGCAAATCGTTATTTACTGGTTCACTTATGACAAGGATGGCGATCCGGCATGGATGATTGGGACAATCAATGGTGAGTCCCTGCAGGACGGCGCAGCCATCACCATGCAATTGACAGAAGGTGGCAATTTCGGCGTGGGTTTCGATCCGGATAATGTGATTGCCACCAACAATGGCACCGCGGTCATTCAGCTTCGATGCGATGGCCCGTCTTCATCGGAATACAGTGGCGGAAACAGTCGCTTCTCCGAAGTGACACTCAATCTTCAGAGGCTGGCCACTTTCATCGAGCCACCCTGCACGGAGTAATTTTTTAGCAATTGCAGACATGCGAATTCAGCCTGGCAGTTCACAACCCGAATCGAGGAATCTGACTAATGTGTAACGAACGCACCGAAAAAGACATTCAAAATCATCTTGAAAACACTGGCATGACTCGCCGTGATTTCAACGTGGCACTTTCCGCAGCGGCCCTGGCCACCCTGTTACCTGCTGTTGCAAATGCAAACGAAATTGCTACATCCGATGTCATGGTTCCAACGCCCGATGGCGAGGCTGATTGCTTCCTGGCCCACCCCGTGGAAGGCAGCCATGCAGCCGTCATCATGTGGCCTGATATCAAGGGCATTCGACCCGCCTTTCGAATGATGGGTGAACGCCTGGCTAAATCAGGCTACTCGGTATTGGTTGTGAATCCCTACTACCGAACCGTTGAAGGCGAAGTCATTACGGAAGGTGAAAGTTTTGGTGATCCGGCCGTACGTGAGAGACTGATGCCCCATGCCCGCTCGCTCTCGCCCGAAACCTGTGTCATTGATGGCGGTGCCTACATCGAATACCTGGATGCACATGAATCGGTGGATTCCAGTCGCCAGATTGGGTCAGCGGGCTATTGCATGACAGGCTCCTACACCATGCGACTGGCAGCGGCCTATCCGGAGCGCATCGGGGCCGGGGCTTCATTCCACGGTGGCGGCCTTGCAACGGACAAGCCCGACAGCCCTCATCTGCTGGTTCCACAAATGGACGCGGGTTTCCTGATTGCTATTGCCGAGAATGATGACGAAAAAGACCCTGAGGACAAGGTCCTTCTGCGCGAAGCTTTCGATCAGACCGACCTGTTTGCAGAAATCGAAGTATACGAAGGCACGCTTCATGGCTGGTGCCCCCCGGACGGTGGCGCCTATAACCAGGTCCAGGCGGATCGTGCATGGTCGCGCATGCTGGCATTATACGAGAACGAGCTGGCCTGATAAGAGGCTGACCGTGATTCCCGGGCCGGCCACGATAAATGTGTGCTGACGAACCGGTCTTCATTGAAAACGCGCGGGGTGCTGTCATGGCACCCCGCCAGTCATACAAAGATCAGATCTCCTGGGTTTTCCATTTTCCTTTTCTGAATACCCACACACTCATGATGGTCAACAGTGTCTCCGAGACAACGATCGCCCAGAAAACGCCGTTTGGCCCCAGGTCAACCGATGTAGCCAGCCAGTAGGCCAGGGGAATTTGCGTCATCCAGAATGCAATCAGGTTCAGGATGGATGGGGTCTTTGTGTCACCCGCACCGTTGAGCGCCTGGGTAATAATCATTCCAACCGCATACAACGGATATCCCAGCCCCAGGATTCTCAGGCAGTGGGTTCCATAACGCAGGATTTCCGGCTCACTGGAAAACAACCCCACGATCTGGGGCGCGAAGATGAAGAAAATTCCGCCGGCCGCAGTCATGAAAATGGCGTTGTAGCGACATGCCATCCACGCGGCCTTCTCAGCACGACCCGGCCTGGCTGCTCCCAGGTTTTGTCCCACCATCGTGGCCGCGGCATTACCGAGCCCCCACGCCGGGAGAAAAACGAATTCCACCATTCGAATCGCAATGGTATAAGCCGCTACCGGGGCACTTCCCCACATGGCAACAATCCTGATCACCACGATCCAGCTGGATGTTGCGATCAGAAACTGGCCAATGCCGCCGATTGATACTTTGATCATTCGAGCAATCAGGGAAGGCGAAATGGCAAGGTTCCTGACCCCGAATGCCAATCGTCCTTTCCCGGCAAAAAGGTAATAGAACAGGTACAGACAGCCGACACCGCGACCGATGGTCGTTGCGACTGCGGCACCGGTCACCCCCATTTCCGGAAACGGCCCCCAACCAAAAATGAAACATGGATCCAGAATGATGTTTAGCCCATTGGCCAGGGTCAGTGACCTTAGCGCAACAGGCGCATCACCTGCACCGCGAAATGCCGCATTAAGCAGGAACAGGTACAAAATGCTGGCATTACCGCCGAGTAGCACCGCGGTGAATCCCGCTCCTTCAGAGATCACTTCAGGGCTGGCACCCATCATCAGAAGCAGATCCTCGGCATAGAATGCCCCGGCCACGCCAATCATGATTGACAAGGCACCACCAACCCAGATCGCCTGCCCGGTGACATAGGCCGCAGCAATCGGATCTTTGGCTCCGACACGACGTGAAACCATCGCGGTGACGCCCATTCCCAGGCCAATGGCCACTGCGTATAACACTGTAATCAGTGCCTCGGTGAGCCCCACGGCTGCGACCGCGTTCATTCCCAGCCTGGAAACAAAAGCAATATCGACTACTGCAAATATTGCTTCCATGCCCATCTCGAGCATCATCGGAATTGCAAGCAGGCCCAGGCCACGATTGATTGGCCCGCTGGTGAAGTCCGCCTCGTTGTCACGAAGCGCTTCGCGAAAGAATGCGATTACTCTTGATGTTTTTTGTCTATTAGAAACGTAAGTCATTATTTTATATCCAGATTTTTTATTCTATCCGGACAAAAAACAAAAGAATCTGAGTCCGGAATCGGTAGCCGGACCAGGAAATTAATCTGAAATGCGGCTAACTGAGACTGTGCAGGTAAAGCGGGCCAACGCCTTCAAAAGGCATGCCCCGCAGACGAACAAGCGCCATCGCGACGAAGGGTACGTCTGTGGTGTGATGGCTGTTCATGTCTCTGGTCCGATAAATATCTGTCAACTTACGAAGGCGCATATCCTACCCCGGTTTCCCGGAATTGCCAAGTGTCATCCCTGGATTCGAATATCAGCGCTTCAACGCGGCAAGGTCTATTACAAAAGCAAATTCACGGGCCAGGTCCCTGTAACCCTCCAGGCGCCCGGAAGATCCGCCATGACCTGCATCCATATTCACGTGAAACACGAGGCGATTGTCATCCGTGCGCCTGTCACGAAGCCTGGCAACCCACTTGGCAGGCTCAAAATACTGAACCTGTGAATCATGCAGGCCGGTTGTGACCATCAGGTTGGGATAATCCTGCTCACTCACCTGGTCATAAGGGGAATAGGAGAGCATGTAGTCATAGGCATCTTTCTCTTTCGGATTACCCCATTCATTCCACTCTCCAGACGTCAGTGGAATACTTTCATCCAGCATGGTGGTCACCACGTCCACGAATGGAACGTCTGCCACAACGCCTGCGTATAGCTCCGGTGCCATATTTATGACTGCACCCATCAGCAAACCGCCCGCGCTACCGCCCTGGGCAAATGTGCGTGATGGATCAATGATGCCCTGCTCCTGCAATCCGGCGGTGACATCGATGAAATCCGTAAACGAATTCTTCTTGTTCATCAGTCGGCCCTGCTCGTACCACTGCCGGCCCATTTCCTGTCCGCCGCGAATGTGCGCGATCAGGTAGACAAACCCCCGATCCATGAGGCTGACGATTGAGTTCCTGAAATAAGGATCAGATGACGCTCCGTAGGACCCGTAAGCAGTCTGGTAAGCAGGTGCCGTTCCATCCAGTGGAGTGTCCTTGTGGTAAGCGAGCGAGACCGGAATCGCGGTCCCGTCCCGTACCGTAACCATCATTCGCCCGGTTCGGTAATTCAGACTGTCAAAACCTCCCAGGATGCGAGTGGCTTTAAGCAATTCAGTTTCACCTGATTCAAGGTCAACCGCCCAGATCTGTTCCGGAGTATTTAGGCTGGAAATTCCGTAGCGAATCGTGCTGGTTTCGGTGCTGACATTGGTCTCCGGCCACATGACATAGGTTTCCATTCCGGCATCCAGGTATCGGTCTGTTTCGCCATCCAGGGACATCACCCTGACCTTGCGCAGGCCGTCTTCGCGCTCTCCGACCACCAGCCAGTTATCAAAAGCCTGAAGCCCTTGAACCATTGCTGTTTTGCGGGCCGGTATCAGCTCATCCCAGGAGGATTTATCCTGCGAGCTCGATAGTGAGGATGTCATGACGCGGTAATTTTCCGCTTCCCAGTTGGTGCGAATGTAAAAGGTGTCACCTGCATGATCCAGGAAATACAAATGATCTTCTTCACGGGGCAGAAAGACTTTGAACTCGCCCAGTGGATCGTTCGCAGCAAGAACCTTGTATTCGGAAGACTCGGTTTCCAAATGGGCCAGGAAAATATAATCCCCTGAGCGACTGCGGCTGACCTGGTTATAGAACCTGTTATCGGACTCCTGGTACACCAGTTCGTCATCGGCATATTCGGTTCCGATTTCATGTCGCATAAGCCTGTAACCCAATAGTGTTTCCAGGTGTTTATCCATGTAAAACAGATACTTGTCATCTGCAGACCAGGCAACCCCTGCTGCAGCATTGCCGATTCGATCAGGCAGGAATTCGCCAGTCTCAGTATCCAGGAATCGGATGTCATAGATTCGCCTGCCAACCGTGTCTTCCACAACCGCTGCATAACGCTGATCGTCACTTATTACGAGATTTCCGAGGTTGTAGTACTCGTGTCCTTCAGCACGCTGATTTGCGTCTATCAGGATCTCTTCTTCGGCTTCCATGCTGCCCTTGCGACGCGCGTGGACGGCATAGTCCTGACCAGGCTCATAACGCGAGTAATACCAGTAACCACCTTTTTCATAAGGCACCTCGGCATCAACCGGATCAAGCCGTCCGGTCATTTCCTCGAACAGCGTCTCCTGCAGCACCTCGGTATGCGCCATCTCGTGCTTGAACCATTCATTTTCGCTTTCCAGGTACGCAAGGACTTCGGGGTCCGAGCGTGTGTCATCACGCAGCCAGTAATACTCATCAATGCGGGTATCACCATGAATGGTCAGCTCGTGGGGGCGCTTTTCTGCCATCGGCTCTGAAGCTTCCGGGGTATCGCTGGATGCAGAATTTTGCTGAGAAGTTTCGGACATGGTTGACGTGGATTCTTGAGTGCTCTGATTACAGCCCAAAAGGCATGCAACGCAGAAGATGATTAAAACAGGTGATCTCATTTTATTGTGACCGCGTGGACGTAAAAACCGGTTGCGAAGCTTATCATGCCTTTAAGACGTTTCCGCATGAAAAAAGAGATACCGATCTGAACACGGGACTGACTGAAACCGTGTCGATATGCTGGGATATCCATTAATCCAAAACACAATGCCAAGGAAGTCTTGTTGAGCAGAGCCGATCGCAGCCACAGAAAATTTTTCGTTTTTGTACTGGTAGGCTTCGCCAGCTCAGATCATTTTTTCAGTAGAATGCAGAGTCATGAGCAATCTGATCACAGCTTCCACCGGACCGGTTCCCGTCATTGATATATCCCCTTTGATCAGCAGTAACGAAAGCGCACTCATCGAAGCACGCTCCGGGATTGCAGCGGCGGTGGACAAAGCATGCAGAGAAACCGGTTTTTTCTACATCGCCGGGTTTGGTATTGACGAAGGCTTGTTATCCCGCGTCTGGGATGTCACTCGCTGGTTTTTTGACTTGCCGCGCGAAGACAAAAGGGTAGCGGAACGTTCCGAGGAAAACAGCCGGGGTTACTATGATCGCGAACTGACCAAGAATATTCGGGACATGAAAGAAGTCTTCGATTTCGGGCATGTACCCAACCCGAGTCTTCCTGAGGATCACCCGGACAACATCACTGAAGACGGATGGAATCTGTGGCCAACTGCCGAAGGAAGTTCGGAATTTAAAAAAACCCTTAACGAATACTATGATGCCTGCGGAAGGGCGGCCATCGCCCTTTTGAAAGTCATGGCCTCAAACCTGTCGGACAACCATGGGCAACTGATCCGCGATTTTTACCCGCAGCACTCCAGTTTTCTTCGCCTGAATTACTATCCGGTAAAAGACCCTCTTGCAGATGATGGTTCTCAGTCATCGGCCGGTACCGGTCACATGGGCGTTCACCATCACACTGATGCTGGTGCGTTCACATTGCTGTTACAGGATGACGTTGCAGGATTACAGATTCACCATGGGGGTGCTTGGATTCCGGTCGACCCAATACCAGGAACGGTGGTCGTGAATACCGGAGACATCGTCCAGGTCTGGTCGAATGACAGGTACACCGCACCATTACATCGGGTGGTTGCCAGTCGCGATAAGGACAGATACAGCCTGCCCTACTTCTTCAACCCACGCTATAGCGCCAATTACGCGCCGGTCCCGGGGCTGCTTTCCGAGAGCAAACCTGCCCGGTATTCTTCGATCAACTGGGGTCATTTCCGCAAGGAGCGCCAGCATGGCGATTACGGTGACTACGGTAAGGAAATCCAGATTTCGGATTTTCGGATATCAGCCTAGACCTGCCATGTTCTGATTCCCAAGGTGGGCATGAAGATGACCCGCAAGGTCCCTGGCATCGTCTTCCGCCCCGTGTATAAAGCTTGATTTGCGACGCCTGAGAAAATTCAACCCTAAAACATATACGCCAGGCGCATCGGCGATTCCACCCTGGTGCTTAATCATTCCTTTTCGGTCAAGAATCGGCAGGTCCAGCCATGAATAATCCGGCCGATAACCGGTGGCCCATATGATTGAACTGAGTTCACGACCATTGAGGTCCAGACCCAGTAGCGGACTTGCATCGACCCGGGTCGGCTCAAATCGCTCACGAGGCCCCTGACCGGGATCTTCGGAATGCTCGTCCACCCATTCATCGAACAAAGCCAGTAGTCGATTCATCTTCAGATCAGCCAACTCACAAACATTTTTCAAACCACCGGAGAACAGAGCCCGACCATCGCGGATCATGGCCAGCCTTCCGACCAGGCGAACACCCATATCGGTCAACACATTCAGATCCAGGGTTTGCTTGTGAGATGTTCCCACCAATTGTGGAGAAGGAACATTGCGAGCCCGAACCAGATCGTCGACCTCATCAATGGACTCATCCAGAACGCCGCAAACATCCATCCAGAATTGCACATCCCGGCCACGATAATTACGGGGAAGTCGGACATGCTCGCCTACGCATAACGTCACCGGGCGGCCGGATTGGTGAATTTCTTCAGCCAGTTGCACACCGGTAGCAGAAGCTCCCACCACCATGCAGCCACCTTCAGGAAGCTGCCCGGGATTGCGGTATCCATGGGTATCAAACTGCTGAATAAAATCCGGAACACCACCAGCAATGGCTGGCACATGAGGGATGTTGAATCCGCCACTGGCTATCACAACAGAGCGTGTTTGCCAGACACCCTGGCTGGTTTCGACCTTGTATTGGTCACCCGATAGTGAGACGCATGTTACTTCGGTCCGCCGGTGAATGGCTGCTTCTGTGATATTTGCATACCCTTCAACAAAGTCCGTGACCTCGGACATGCTCATGAAGCCGTCTCGATCTTTGCCTTCATAGGCATATCCTGGCAATCGGGACTGCCAGCTCGGTGTTAACAGGCGCAACGAGTCCCAACGCTCAGTGCGCCAGGAGTTTGCGACCTCGCCTCGCTCAAGGATGACATGTTCGACTCCAAGGTCAGCAAGACAATGGCTGATAGCAAGACCCGAATGGCCGGCTCCGACGATGAGGGCATCTGTGGAGCCAGCCACCAGTTTTCGGGGCTGATCGGACATCAGGCCTTTGTGACTTTGACTTCGACTTCAGTGGGATTGGTCACGATATCGTATACCGCAGATCTTTTTTGCGACTGGGCCACAATGGCTCTGATGTCATCTTCAGATGCATCAGCGTCAATCTCATATTGAACGCGTATGCCATTGAAACCATTACGAACATCAGCATCAATCCCAAGAACCCCAGCCATGTCCATATCTGCCTCAAGCGTCGCTTTGACTGAATGAAGTTTGATCTGGCGATTAGCGGCAACCGTGGCAATGCCTGCGCCAATGCAACCGGAAAGACCGACCAGCACAATTTCAAGAGGGGTTGATCCATTGTCTTCAGAGGCAAAAATCTCCGGGTGATCCGTATCATAGCGAAACGTTGTTTTGTGACTGTGCTCTTCGCCAAGACCAAAATATTTTTCAACCGTGGAGCGCGTGTGAGTGCCATTGACCCATTCACTGGTCGCACGCCATTTGAACTGGGCAGCCTCGGGCGCTCCGGTCAGCGCCTCCCGGGCACCAAGGATGGCTTCGATATTGACACCGTTACAGCCTGTGGTTTCTGAATTACTCATGTTTTCCTCCTCCTTTTTGATTCTTCATATTGAAAATTCTCAGGCACGCCCTGCTCTGAACGTACCCAATTCCAGCTAACTACAAAGCGAATGTGAAATAGTTTGTGAATTCCTTTCTTAAAGTCTAACCTCTACCCCGATCACCTTCAGCTGGAAATTAAGGAATCACAATGGCATTCATCAATACCATCACACCGAACAAATCTGACGGTGAAGTCAGGGACATGTACAAGCGGCAGCAGGAAAGCTGGGGGTTTGTTCCAAATTATTCCAAGGTTTTCTGTCATCGTCCGGAAGTTATGGCTCGCTGGGCACGGTTGCTGGCAGAAATCAGGCGCCCAATGGATGACCAGAGATTTGAATTGGCCACGTTCGCTGCGGCTCACGAGCTGAAGCATACCGCATGCACCCTGGAACATGGAAAGCAACTGGGACGTTTTATTGGCAACGATGCAGTTCTCGATCTTGCGAATGATGACAAACAGGAACCAAGCAAACCGGATTTCGCGATTGCCCGGTTTGCACGCAAGGTTGCGCGCGATGCATCACAGATCAGCGCTGATGATGTCGACTCACTAAAGGAACACGGCCTGACAGACGCTGAAATTTTCGATATTGCTGCGGCGGCTGCAGGGCGTGCATTTTTTACCAAACTTTTGGATGCCATGGGTGTACAGGCTGACAGCGCTGCGGATAGTGCGGATCCCGAATTCAAAGACTCTCTGACCATTGGGCGACCGATTTGTGCTGAGCCCCCCGAATATGTGGACCGTTGATTCTGGCTGTTTCGTAACTACTCTGCATAGCCGGTGAGTTCGACGTAACCCCGGCCAGTGATTGCGCGGCTATCACGTTGTCCGCTGACATCGACTGCGCCCTCCCAATAGCGGACGGTCGTGAATAATTCCTGGTCTGCCATCACAGGCGTCACCATCAGCTCAAGCCCGAGGCGAGGGATACTGATTTTCCAGAGTGACGGGTATGTTCCGCCTTCCGGACTCACCCAGCTATCAAGAACCTCCAATTCCACGTCATCATCAGCCAGATGAGAAATACGCCCATCAGGTTTGATAAATGTGCCCGCGCTGAAAGAGTCCCGACCTCCATCGCGTTGTCGCAACCCATAGAACATCAGGTCGCTGCCATCTGAAAGCTGCAACGCAAACCAGTCCCAACCCACCTGATCCGGATCAAGCGCACTGGTACTCCATTCACGATCGAGCCATGAGAGGCCCGAGACTTTGTGGTCATTCTCGCCAGTCCGCACTGTGCCACCAGTCGCAAGGCGCGGAATTGAGTAGTAGTAGGAAGCGTTGCCAGGCATGGAAGATTTTCGTGACAGACCCGCTTCACCATTGAGGACCGGATTTCGCACAGGAGTTAACACGACATCGACAGCAAATTCTTCATCTGCAGCCACCAGGCGCCAGTCATTGCTGCCGGGTACCGAGGCAATCTCCCATTCTTCAAGCCAGACGCGAAAAGGTTCGCCCTGGGCGCCTGCCAGGCCCAGGGCGCCTCGTGAATACCGCTGGGCAACGTAAAATCGACCTCCACTGACATCTGTCACGGCCAGGTGCGCGATATACACCTGATTGGTTCGCCATGCAGAATCCGATTCGGGTAATCGTGGTGACAATGCAAAACGAAAAATCGTCAGCTCATAGCCAAACCTGAGTCCCTCATCACTGTCGAGATTTCCGGTGAAATACCACCACTCATTCCGAAAATCCGGATGTGGGCCATGGTCTGCCGGAAAAACAAACTGACGAGGCTCATTGGCTGTTGCAAAGCCTTCATCAGCCTCAGCGCCGAGCAGGTCTGCAAGTCTTGAAGGTGAAGTCTGATCCCCAGTTGAGTCATGGGGATACAACGCAAAAGATGCGAACAGCAGGCAAAACATCGTCGCTCGTATTTGCATCAACCTACTCCTCACGCATCGCCAGCGCGGGTTGGCTGCGACCTGCACGGTACGCCGGATATATTCCGGCAAGCAATGCAGCAACAACAGCAAAGACAATCGCGACACCGAGAATCTCAGGTCCGATGGACATTTCGATTTGCCAGCCAAACGCCCTTCGATTGATGACTTTAATCAGCACCACTGCCATGACAATGCCCATGGGAATTGCGGCCAGGCCACTCAACAAACCGACGACCCCGGTCTGGGTCAGGATCATTCCGCTCACCTGCCGGGTTGTCATACCCAATGCCCTCAGGGTGGCGAGCTCTCGTGCGCGTTCGAGCTGCAAGGCAAGCATGGCTGAAAGAATGCCAATAAACGCGACACCCAGCGCCAGCCAGTAAAGGACATCGGTGATCACAAAAGTCCGATCGAAAATCTTTAGCGAAAGCTCGCGAATGTTGAGGTTGGAAATGACGCGCAATGCCTGCGCACTCTCGTCATCGGAGGCATTCAGCCCGCGAACTGCTTCAGCCACCTGCTCAGCATCCGAATCTTCGTCGAGATAAAGGCCCACGGAATCAACAGCCTCATCTTCGAAGAAGCGGGAGAAAACCTGTCGACTCATCAATACAGCACTCGCATTGACATCGTAACTTTGAAAGGTTGCCGCAATCAGGAACTCTCTTGATCCGAGATCAGTTGGCAAAACAATCAGATCGCCCCGGCCAACCTGGTTTTGAAATGCATAAGGCTCAGAAACAAGAACAACATCCTCTGTCTCCCATTTAGGCCAGACTTGAGTTGGATCAGCATCCAGGATTTCAGTTCCCGCGTAACTACCGGGCGCCATTCTTATGACCCGAAGCTGCGTACGGCCCGAATCGGCCTCAAGCCAGATTCTCCGACTGGTACTGACTGCATCTACACCTTCAAGCCTGCCCACGTCCTCGACCAGTTGCGAAGACATGGAGCCGCTCTGAACACCCGCATAAAGCTCTGCCTGAAGCGTTTGCTGTAACCAGTTGTTGACCGACCCTCGAAAGCTGTCCACCATCACGCTGACGCCGATGGTGGCGGAAACCGCGACTGTCAATGCCACCACAGCAACTGCAGTCCGACTCAGCCCGGCAGAGATACCGGCTATGGCCATACGCCCGGGTACGCCGCCCAACCGACCTGCAAATGTAATCATCATCCTGGTGGCGAAACGGACAAACAGTGGAATGACCAGACCGAAACCCAGGATCAGAAGCAGCACAGCGGCCAACCCTGCAGTCAGGCTGGTGCCGGAAAACTGAATCAGCATCACTGCAACAATCATCAGCGCGATACCCGCCATTGAAGCCAATGGAGAAGAACGTTGTACACGTTGCTCCAGTACTGAGCGGGAGAGCGCCAGGCGCGGCTGGAACGAAGTTGCTTCCCAGGCTGGAATCGCTGCTGCCAGGAGTGCAGCCCCGATTCCGGCAAGCAGGCCCTTAACCACTGAAAATGGCGACACCTGCACTTGTGTGACGGTGACTCGAAAATAGAGGTCGTTGATGGTCCGTGAAACCAGGTCCAACAGTGATTCACCCAGAACGATTCCCAGCAGCAGCCCAAGCACGGAAGCAATCAATCCAATCAGGAAAGCTTCAGCCAGGAGCATCATCACAAGCTGCTTTCGAGTCAGGCCAATCGCGCGCAGAACACCAATCAGGTTTCTGCGTTGCAGCACTGAAAAATTCACACTGTTGAAAATCAGGAAGACTCCCACCAGCAACGCCAGAAGGCTCATTGCTGTCAGGTTTGTCATGAAGGCTTTGCTCATGTCGACAGTGGCTTGCGTACGGGACGCGGCCCGAAGCAGCCTGGTTCGGTCGGGCAATGCAGCTTCAAAAGCAGCTATTTGTCCTTCAGCGTCGGCGAGCTTCACATCGATACGGCTTAGCCACCCCGACCGCCCCAACCATTCCTGGGCAGTTGCAATATCGCAAACAACCAGTTGCTCGAGACTTGCATCACCCGCACCGGCAATGGTTGCGACCAATCTTGCAGGTACTTTTCTGCCGCCTGCATCGACCTCGAAAACGTCACCAACTGCCAATCCAAACCCGGCTGCAGTATCTGCAGACATTGCGACCGAGCCAGGCTCAATCAGAAAATCCAGAAAAAGTCCTTCAGCATTGCCATTGCCATCATCAGGAAGCGCCTCACTGGTGAAGGAATCAAATTGGTAATCACGCATTTCGTTTTCTGCAAACAGGTCAATCCCAAGCAGGGTCAATGACGCATCCTTGAGAAACACCCTGCCCTCGACCACGGGTGCGATGTCGTCAAAGCCATGGTTAACCCTGAGTTCGGCATAGATTGACTCGGGCACGCCCTGCGGACCTCCAATCACCTGGTGAGTTGCATCACCTGTGACTGCATCCATTGAAAGCAGGAAAGCTTTTTTGGCACTCGAATTGGCCAGGTCAACAGCAACAATAACGGCCACCCCAACGGCAATGCCCACCAGTGCCAGGATCAGCTGCCAGGGATGGCGCCAAAGGTAGGCAACACTGGCTTTGAAGGCGACCAATCTCATAACTACGCCTTGCGGACTTCCTCCAGCTTTCCATCATGAAGTTCAATGATGCGATCACATCGGGATGCAACAGCCACGCTATGGGTTGCAACCAGCATGGTGTGACCATTTTCCCGAACCAGGTTTTCAAGAAGGTCTAAAACCCTTCCGGCGGTTTTGTCGTCCAGGTTTCCTGTTGGCTCATCTGCAATCAATACTTTCGGTCGATGGCACAGCGCCCTTGCGATTGCCACACGCTGCTGCTCACCACCTGAAAGGATGTCAGGATAGCTTCCAGCCCGTTCCAGTAATCCGACGGCACCCAGGAGTTGTTCAATCCGCTGGGCGGTTTCTTCCTTCGAAACTCTATTGAGCTCCAGCACCAACCTGAGGTTGTCAGAAACATCAAGTGTCGGAATAAGATTAAATGCCTGGTAGATGAAACCGATATGGCTGCGTCGAAAAATGGTCCGATCATTCTCAGAAAGCTCAGTGATGTCCTGCCCCGCCACCACGACCTGACCATCATCAGGCGCATCAATTCCGGAAATCAGGTTAAGAAGGGTCGACTTACCGGAGCCACTCCGGCCCCTCAAGGCAACCGTCTCGCCTTGCTGAATATCAAGATCTATACCACGCAGCACCTGGTGTTGCCGGTCTCCTTCCTGATAGTGCCGAAACAAACCGGAAACCCGGATGGCCGGGAAGTTGCTTCTTTCCATGTTGAATAAGACCTGCTCATTGATAGGGAAACTGGATCATCCTTCCCTATCTGATGGTATTTCAATCCCGACTCAATGCCCTTGTGTTCTTAACAGGTTAACTCTCAACCGGCATGAGATGATGTGGCCTTTAGGAAAGAAATAAGCTGAACCTGCTGCTCCCGGGTGATCCCGGACTCGTTCTCAAGCCATTTGACCAGGGAATCTGCACAGCGAGCCAATCCTACACGCTGGTCAATCGCCGCACTCAGCAGGGTTGCAGATCCCAGTGGGTCCAGCGCAGGCAAAGGGGCCGTTGATATTGCTTTCCACTCATCTTCAGATATAAACGTCCTGCGCAGAATGCCTACCCTGTCTGCCAGCGACAAGAGTCGATCCGGGTCTTCCCGGGAGAGTGCATTTTCGGCTTCCAGGGCTGTGTGCAAAGTCCGAAGGTGATGCTCCATGCAAAATGATGGAATGCCCCGTGCGGACAATAAACGCGTCAACCAATCGATCAGCTTGGTGGCTCGCTCCATGGAGATATCGCCAAGCGTGATCATCCATGCGCCATCACTTTTTGTAAAAGCCTCGCCCCTGTTGCCGTAGCGTATTTGCAGGTAGCCAAATTGCGAATAAACCTGGCGTCCGATTTGATTGCCCAGCCGTACCAGTTTCCTGTCCCTGGGCATTGGGTGATCTCCTGCCTCAGGATTGACTGCACTTGCGTGGACCCCCCGCTGGTAAGAGCTACCCAGGGCGTCAAACACCTGGCTAAAAGTCTCAAATGTCTCCCGTGCACCACAGATTGCCGATTCCACGGAATTGCCACTCTCAAGGTCACGATCAAGCCTGGCCTTGAACATTGGCCAAATTGATTCGTCGAAGCTGATCGCCCGCAAGTACGTTGTTCCCTTGTCGTTTTCCAGATTGAACTCGCGTGAAATGGCCTGCGCAACCACCAGGTTGCCGTTATGTGAGCCATAAATCACATAAAGCAGTCCATAAACCCAGGCTGGGTCGTCAGCGATCATTCGAAACAGTTTCTGGGTGTGCTTGAGAGTGGCAGCTTGAGCGTAGGGGTTTGCCAGCCCATCATCCGGCGCAAGAGCTGCAATATCTTCGCCAATTCGTTCTGACCAGTCACCCAAAACAGGCAGCAACTCTTTGAGAACTTTTGTACCGTCACGCCGAATGGCAGTTGTCAGGTTTGCAATGATGACAGCGACGGCTCGCAGGTAGTCTACATACTGGTTCTGTTCGACCTTTCCGCGAATCAGCTGTCCCGCAAATGAAGTGCGCTCCAATGATTTGTGAGCCTCAGCGGTGGCTTCGCGTAATTGATGACAGGCTCTCATTTCCTGTCTTGCAACGTATTCACCTGGCATCCAACTGCAGGTCACGACCCACTGCATCTGCAATTTCCAGGGTCCTGTCGAGCTGAGGGTGGCGCACAATCAGGTAGCCATCAGAAATCAGGGTCTGTTTCCAGTTGCGGCGCTGGGCGCCAAGCGGCAATAAATCTTCCACCACAATATGTTCACCAAATCGGCTGCGCAGGTCGTCAAGTCCATGAATGGCCATAATTCTGCCTTGCCCCCTGGCGCGTTTGAAAATTGCTGCGGAATTGTAGCGCTGGCTCGCTACCTGGGTGAATGATTGTTTTGTAACCGCCTCAGCCCAGCCCTTGTAAATATCAAAATCGTGGGTGAAGTTCATCAGGTCAACCGAGCGACCTCCGGGAGGCCGACCCCCGATTTCACCAAAAACCGCTTCGCCACCGGGGGTCAGGAACCACTCCATATGAGTAAATCCGGTACGAAAACCCAGGGCTTCTATCACTTTGCGGCCCAGCGCGAGCCCAGGCTCAAACTCTTTTCTGCCAATGTCCCTGATATTGACGGTTTGCATACTGATCCACTCTACCGCCCGACCGATGATGGGCTTGGGGCGATACCAGGCAATATTTTCGTAAAGAATAATTCCATCAGAACAAACCGTGTCATAGGTGAACTCCTCACCTTCGATGAATTCCTCCACACTGACTTCGCGCTGTTCTCCCACATCGGAGATGGCAATCTCGAGCATCCGCTGATCCCTGACTTCATGGGTGTGTGCAGAACCCGCTCCTGCTATGGGCTTGATTACCAGCGGAAGACCAATCGCTTCTGCGCCAGCACGAATGGCGTCAGCACCAGTCGCTGTCATGTGTCGGGGTGTTCGAAGACCGGCGCCATCCAGTGCCTTTTTCATCTTCTCCTTGTCCCTGAAAAGATCAGTCTGTTCGGTATGCATACCGGCCAGGCCGAGCACTTCACGCAATTGCGCGGCGAGCATCATGAACGGTTCCCACAAGCACTCAACCCGATCAATTTTTCTTTGAGAAGCATACTGGCGCACCCTGCCGATCACAGCATCAGGATCGACCAGCGTAGGCACCTGGATGTAATCAGCCAGCGAATGACGCACCGTCGCCGGCAAACTCTCAACAGAATGTTCGCCCAGACCAATAACACTGGCACCACATTGGGCAAGACCACGGCTGAAATCCGCCATTTCGGCAGGGTAGCCGGGTGATATGAATAGTATGTTCATTGATTCCAGGATCTGGCTGGACGAGGTGTTGATGATAAACGAGACTGACGTAACAAGTGCGAGAAGGTTGCATCAGTTGCTGACCAGTTGAGTATTGAGGCTAATCAACCCGGATATGTGGAACTTGCTTACTCAATTTGCACCGAACCAGGTGCAACGTATACCCGGGGATTGAGAGGAAAATCTCAGGTTGCAGC
>DATFLY010000009.1:0-34301 GCA_035267185.1 Lysobacterales bacterium
AGGATTTGCAGGGCCGCAATCCCCTGGCCATTGGGTGGGAGTTCCCAGACATCGTACCCGCGGTAGTTGGTGGAAACGGGCTCGACCCATTGCCCCTGGTGGGCGGCCAGGTCCTCGTAAGACAGGAAGCCATCGTTTTCCTGTATATATTTGCCAATGGTGCGGGCAATATCGCCCTTGTAGAAGGCATCCCGCCCTTCTTTGGCAATGGTCTCCAGGGTATTGGCAAGATTCGGGTTTTTCCAGACTTCACCTTTGACCGGCGAGCGACCATCAATGCTGAATTGTTCGTCAAACCCGGGAAATTGGGCAAGGACCGTGGCATTTCGTTCCCAGTAATAAGCGATCAGCTCTGCTACCGGATGCCCTTCGCGTGCATAGTCGATGGTGGGCTGCAGAATTTCGGTCATGGGTAGCTTGCCGAAACGCCCGTGTAACTCAAACCAGCCATCGACGGTTCCAGGCACCGAAACCGGTAATGGGCCAATAGGCGGAATTGAGTCATAACCATTTTCAATAAACCACTCACGGGTCAGGCTCATAGGTGAGCGGCCGGAGCCATTGAAGCCATAAAGCTTTTCGGTTTCTGCGTCCCAGACAATGGCATACAGATCTCCACCGATGCCGTTACCGGTTGGCTCCATCAGGCCAAGTGCTGCATTGGTGGCAATAGCAGCATCAATGGCATTGCCGCCATCTTTCAGGATCTGCAATCCGACCTGTGTGGCAAGTGGGTGGCTGCTGGCCACCATTCCGTTTTGTGCAATCACTTCTGAACGGGTTGCAAATGGCTTACCCGTGATTCTGTCTGCGGCCATTGCCTGTGCTCCCATGGTCAGGCTGATTACAATTAGAAAATGCGAGAGTCGCATATTGGCTCCGGTTTTATTGATCTGTGTCCGGTTTTTGGACGGTTCTTGCGGGCGAGTGGTGCTCGTTTTCGGTTACAATAATACAGATTTGTTGCGGCAGATTTGTCTTACAGGCATCTCACCATGAGCCCAGGACTCTGAGCTTCAGAATTTATCGGTATTTTAAGGAGTTATTTTCATGAACCCACCCGTCAGAGTGGCCATCACCGGCGCCGCCGGCCAGATTGGCTATCAATTATGCTTCCGAATTGCGGCAGGAGATATGCTGGGACCAGACCAGCCTGTCATCCTGCAACTTCTTGAGATCACCCCCGCACTGGGTGCGCTGGAAGGCGTCGTCATGGAGTTGAAAGATGCGGCTTTTCCATTGCTGACTGACGTGGTTGCGACTGACGATTCCGAAACAGCATTTGCTGGCGCAGACTATGCACTCCTGGTTGGTGCCAAGCCTCGTGGGCCCGGCATGGAGCGTGGCGACCTGCTGTCTGAAAACGGCAAGATTTTTGGCCCCCAGGGGCAGGCCATGAATGCGGTGGCCAATCGGTCGGTCAAGGTGCTGGTTGTGGGTAACCCGGCAAATACCAACGCCCTGATCGCTCAGGCTGCTGCACCAGACCTGGATCCTCGCAATTTCACAGCAATGACCCGTCTGGACCACAATCGCGCCCTGGCGCAGCTCGCAGAGAAAACCGGCAGCCACAATTCCCGTATCAGCAAGATGGTGATCTGGGGCAATCACTCTGCCACGCAGTACCCTGACATCCGTTTTGCAGAAGTTGACGGCCAGGCGGCAACAGGCATGGTCGATCAGGCATGGTATCGGGATACGTTTATTCCTGACGTGCAGCAACGTGGCGCGGCAATCATCAAGGCGCGCGGTGCTTCAAGTGCAGCTTCAGCCGCGTCGGCAGCCATCGATCACATGCGCAGCTGGGCTCACGGCACTGCTGACGGTGATTGGGTGTCGATGGCAGTTCCCGCAGATGGAAGTTACGGCATTGAACCGGGAATTATTTACTCTTTCCCCTGTGTTTGTGCCAACGGCGATTACCGAATCGTGGATGGCCTGGACATTGATGAGTTTTCAAGGGAAAGAATGGATGCCACCGAGACAGAACTTCGGGAAGAGCGCCAGGCTATTGAGAATTTACTCTAAATAGCAGATATATATGTCAAATAATTCACCTGGTTCAAGATTTTGTTCAGCCGTGGCAAAGCATGCTCCGCTGCAGGTCGTGGGAGCCATCAATGCCTACACTGCAAAGATGGCGCAGGCCCTGGGGCACAAAGCGCTTTATCTTTCCGGAGGTGGTGTTGCCGCCAACTCACTGGGCCTGCCTGACCTTGGAATCAGCACCCTGGAAGACGTTGCAACCGATGTAGAACGCATTACTTCTGCCTGTGATCTTCCGTTGCTGGTGGATGCCGATACTGGCTTTGGCGGCGCATTCAATATCGCGCGAACGGTTCGAACCCTGACCAGGGCAGGGGCTGCAGGAATGCACATAGAGGACCAGGTGGCGACCAAGCGTTGTGGTCATCGTCCCGGTAAGGCGATTGTTTCCCGGTCCGAGATGGTCGACCGAATCAAGTCAGCGGTCGATGCACGTGGAGATGATGGTTTCGTCATTATGGCCAGGACAGACGCATTGGCTGTTGAGGGAATGCAGGCTGCAATTGATCGCGCTTCGGCCTGTGTCGAGGCTGGTGCTGACATGGTGTTCCCCGAGGCGATGCGTGAAATCGGGCAATACACAGAATTCAGGCAGGCTGTGGGTGTTCCGATTCTGGCCAATATCACGGAATTTGGACACACCCCCCTGTTCACCACGGCTGAATTGGGTGATGCGGGGGTGGATATTGTTCTCTACTGCTGTTCTGCATACCGGGCCATGAATCGTGCAGCTGAGACGGTTTACAAGGCACTTTTGAGCGACGGCCATCAGCGCGACGTATTGGACATCATGCAGACCCGTGACGAACTCTACGAGTATCTCGGGTACCACGACTATGAGCAAAAGCTGGATGAATTGTTTGCATCCAAAGATGAATAAGGATCGGACTATTAGGTAACGGAATGAGTGACAAGACTGAAGTGAAGAAAAACACTGGTGCTGGCCTGCGGGGTCAGTCTGCTGGCAGTACGGCCATTTGTACTGTTGGGGCAGAAGGCAACAGCCTTCGTTATCGGGGCTATGACGTGGTCGACCTGGCGGAAAATGCGACCTTCTACGAGACTGCCTACATGATTCTAAAGGGCGAATTACCCGGCCGCGAAGAGCTTGATGCCTGGACGACAAAGCTGAAGCATCTGCGCGGGTTGCCGGAAAGCCTGCGCGAGGTGCTCGAACGCATTCCCGCTGATACGCACCCGATGGATGTCATGAGGACGGGCTGTTCTTTCCTGGGCAACATTGAGCCAGAAGGCGACTTTTCGAATCAGCAGGATGTGGCGGATCGCTTACTGGCGGCTTTTCCATCGATTGTGACCTATTGGTACCGCTACAGTCATGATGGTGTCCGGATTGAAACAGAGACCGACGATGACAGCATCGGCGGTCATTTCCTCCACATGCTTCACGACCAAAAGCCCAGCGAGCTCGCTTCACGCGTCATGGATGTTTCATTGATCCTTTACGCGGAACATGAATTCAATGCGTCCACATTTACGGCCCGGGTTTGTGCTTCGACGCTTTCCGATCTCTACTCGTGTGTGACGGCAGCCATCGGCTCCTTACGTGGGCCATTGCATGGCGGCGCCAACGAGGCTGCAATGGCAATGATTGAACAGTATGCGTCTGCTGAAGAGGCCGCTAACGACGTCAGGCGAAAACTTGCTGAAAAGGAACTGATCATGGGCTTTGGCCATGCTGTGTACCGGCAGCGTGACCCACGCAACGGGATCATCAAGCAATGGTCTCGCAAGCTGTCTGAAGATTCCGGAAATGAATTGCTGTTTGCCGTATCCGAGGCAATCCAGCAGACGATGCGGGCGGAAAAGAACATGTTTGCCAATGCGGATTTCTTCCACGCCAGTGCTTACAACTACCTTGGAATTCCAACCAGGCTGTTCACGCCGATCTTCGTGATGTCGAGGATCACGGGTTGGGCAGCGCACTGCTTTGAGCAGCGAGCCGATAATCGCATCATTCGTCCAAGCGCCGATTACATCGGACCGGATGATCGGAACTATGTCCCGATCAACCAAAGATAAACTGATCAACCCCTCAATAATCGTCATCCCGGAAACGCGAATAGCGTTATCCGGGATCCACAACCTGGCGAGAACGTCAATTAATTGGATTTAGAAAACTCATGAGCCAAATTGGAACCCGGGCTGCCTCGCGGCCTGACCCTGACCAGGTACTGGTCGACATTGCCGACTACGTCTGCGATTACGAAATTGAAAGCGATGAGGCTTTCTCTACAGCACGCTATTGTCTTATGGACAGCCTGGCCTGTGGTTTGATGGCGCTGAAATTCAAAGGTTGCAGCAGGTTGCTGGGGCCGATCGTGGAAGGGGCCGGAATGCCTGATGGCGCACGTGTGCCCGGTACATCCTATGCTCTGGACCCGGTACAGGCTGCATTCAACCTGGGCGTGATGATTCGCTACCTGGATTTCAATGACACCTGGCTGGCCGCAGAGTGGGGTCATCCTTCAGACAATATCGGTGCGATTTTGCCCGTGGCTGAATATGTTTCACGCCAGCGGGTGAAAGAAGGAAAATCACCTCTAAGTATGCGCGATGTACTCACCGCGATGATCAAGGCCCATGAGATCCAGGGTTGTCTTGCGCTTGAGAACTCTTTTAACCGGGTGGGTCTGGACCATGTGCTGCTTGTTCGGGTTGCCTCCACTGCTGTGGTAACAAGACTGCTGGGTGGCACGAAGCAGCAGGTCATCGATGCCGTTTCGAATGCCTGGATTGATGGCGGTGCATTGAGGACCTATCGTCATGCCCCCAACACCGGCTCTCGCAAGAGCTGGGCAGCCGGAGATGCGTGCCGAAGGGCGGTCACGCTTGCACTGATGGTGATGCGCGGCGAAATGGGTTATCCCTCGGCGCTTAGTGCAGATGTCTGGGGATTTTACGATGTCCTGTTCAAAGGCAAACCTTTTGAGTTCCAGCGTCCATACGGCAGCTACGTGATGGAGCAGGTGCTGTTCAAAATTTCCTATCCAGCGGAGTTTCATGCCCAGACAGCTGTCGAATGCGCCCTGGCTTTACATCCTGAGGTAAAGGATCGTCTCGACGATATTGATCGCGTGGTGCTGGAGACCCAGGAAGCCGGCGCGCGAATCATCGACAAGACCGGACCATTGGATAATTACGCGGACCGCGATCATTGCCTTCAATACATGGTGGCCGTGCCGTTGATTTTTGGTGAGCTCACGGCAGGGAGTTACGAGGATTCAGTCGCCGCCGATCCACGAATCGACACACTGCGCGAAAAGATGCAGGTGCGTGAAAATGAAACGTTTACAAAAGACTATTTCGACCCGGAAAAACGCGGTATTGGTAACGCCATCCGGGTCTTCTTCAAGGATGGATCATCCACAGAGCGTGTTCAGGTTGATTACCCGGTCGGTCATCGCAGAAGGCGTGAAGAAGGCATTCCCCTGCTGGTCGCCAAGTTCGAAGCGGAAATCGAATCGCATTACGATTCAGGGCAGGGCGCCGGTATTCGGGATGCGGTTGCTGACCAGGTCGGACTTGAGCAAATGACGGTCCCTGACTTCGTGGAGAAATGGGTTAGCTGATTTTGGAGTGGATTTACGACCGCGACTGGCCATGGGTCCCGGAAAATTTGTTGGAATGATTATCCGGAAGTCATTCTGTGATAAAAAAAACGAACGTACATAAAGACTCCAACCAGCGAAATGCTGAGCAGGATCGGGTAGATCACAAGGAGGTCGACCCGGATGTTGCATTCGCCGGAACAAAGTCCGCCATATTGCATTGCTGATTCGTAAGCGGCGTACAGAAGCCAGCAACTGGCTGCAATACCTTGTATCCATTGTCGTGAATGCAGGAATAAAAATATGGACAGAATTCCCGGGACTGCTGCGGCAGGTGGGAAAAGAGTGAAAATATTACCCATCACTTGCAGTGGCAAGAGCAGTATTTCCATGTTGATTCCAGATGACTCCTATCAAAAGCCTGAATGCTAGCAGCTATCCTTCGCTTCTGGCGATTAACAAAATCAGGAATGTGGAGTTGCCGCGGCAAACTGAGCGCTATGGTCGAATTGGTACATGGAGCGAAGGCCAAAGCCAACGCGAAGCGCGAGCCCTTGAAAATCACATTTTTTAACGATTCGATGCAAGTGGGCCAGGACGGCCCATCTTGCTCATTTAATGATTCATAAAGTGCTTTGGCACTTTATGAATCACCGCTTCATGAAATTAAAGAATTCCTCATTCGATTTGGTGGACTTCATCTTGTCCATCATGAATTCGATTGCCTGGGCTTCATCCATCGGATGTAGCAGCTTGCGCAGAATCCAGACTTTCTGCAGCACATCCTGGCCAATCATGAGTTCTTCACGACGAGTACCGGAGCGGTTGATGTCAATTGCAGGGTAAGTGCGTCGCTCAGCAATACGCCTGCTGAGGTGGATTTCCATGTTGCCGGTGCCCTTGAATTCCTCGTAAATCACCTCGTCCATCTTCGAGCCGGTGTCCACCAGTGCTGTTGCAACGATGGTCAGGGATCCGCCTTCGGTAACATTACGAGCTGCACCAAAGAAGCGCTTGGGTCTTTGCAGGGCATTGGCATCCACACCACCGGTGAGGACCTTGCCGCTTGAGGGCGCAACGGTGTTGTAAGCCCTGGCCAGTCGAGTGATGGAATCAAGAAGAATCACCACATCGTGTTTGTGTTCGACCAGACGCTTGGCTCGTTCAATCACCATTTCGGCAACCTGTACGTGTCGGGTTGCAGGCTCATCAAAAGTACTGGAAATGACTTCAGCGTCCACTGAACGCTGCATTTCGGTCACTTCTTCGGGACGTTCATCAATCAGCAGAATGATCATCTTGCTGTCAGGGTGATTGGCCCGAATGCTGGTTGCGATATTTTGCAGCATGATGGTCTTACCCGCCTTGGGCGGAGACACGACAAGACCACGTTGACCACGTCCGACCGGTGCAACCAGGTCAATGATGCGCGCCGTAATGTCCTCGGTGCTGCCGTTCCCACGTTCCAGTATCCATTGTTGAGTCGGGAATTCCGGGGTCAGGTTTTCAAACAGAATCTTGCGCTTGGCTGCATCCGGAGACTCGTAGTTGATTTCCTCAACTTTGAGCAGAGCAAAATATCGTTCACTGTCTTTGGGTGGGCGAATCTTCCCGGACAGCATGTCACCGGTGCGCAGGGCAAAACGCCGAATCTGGCTGGGCGACACGTAAATATCATCAGGGCCGGCCAGATACGATGCGTTGGCAGAGCGAAGAAAGCCGAAGCCATCCTGAAGTATTTCCAGCACGCCATTTCCAAAAATCGCCTCGCCTTTCTTGGCGTGGGCCTTGAGGAGAGAAAAAATGACGTCTTGCTTGCGCGAGCGAGCTACGCCGTCGAGGCCCATTTCATCGGCAATTTCAAGTAGTTCTGATACAGGTTTGGTCTTCAGGTCAGATAGATTCATAGTTGGTTTGCAGTCGTGAGAGCTTTTATTGTGCGAATTTGAGGCTTTCCGCCCGTAAATGGAAAGAGGGTGCTTGGTATTGAGATTACCCACCCGGCCTGTGGCCGGATGGGCCCGATTCTGTTAATTGCTCCCGGCATTTCGCCGGTGTGTTCAAACTTTTTATCCCGCTTCGCCGTCTCTTTGCATTGATCTTGTTTGCATTTATTGCGCCGAAACGGCCGGCGATTTATTCAGGGAAGTCTTTCGAACCGGGTGAATCCCGGTATGGATAGGTCAAAATTAGCACGAATCAGATGACTTCGTCCACAAATGCTTTTAGCTGCCCCTTGGTCATGGCCCCAACTTTGGTGGCCTGAACCTTACCATCACGGAAAATCATCAGTGTTGGAATCCCGCGAATGCTGTACTGCTGCGGTGTCATATTGTTGCTGTCGATGTCGAGCTTGGCCACTTTCAACTTCTCGCCATACTCTTCTGCGATCTCTTCGATAATGGGTGCAATCATCTTGCAAGGTCCGCACCATTCAGCCCAATAATCGACCAGAACCGGGCCTTCTGCTCCCAGAACTTCATTTTCAAAGTCACCATCGGTGACATGATGAATTGTGTTACTCACTCAATTTCTCCAGGTTCGGCGCAACCGTTCGCTGGTATGGGAATGGAAGCACAGTTAATATACACGTCTAACGACCGGAAAGCTGAATCGGTCCATTGATCAGGACCGGGTCAGAACCCCGCATTGACAGGGCCTATTTTTCAACAGAACCGCAAAACGATTTCAAGGCGACGGGTAAGGTTTTCAAGTCCCCAAGCCAAATTTTCTGATTGATCTTAATTGGCCGAGTACCCGTATTATGCCCGAACAAAAAACAGCCGGCGCGCTGAGTGACATTTCTTTTAACAGCCTGGACCTGCTGCCGCCGGTCAGAAAGGGGATTGAAGACGCTGGCTTCAGCCATTGCACACCCATTCAGGCATTGACATTACCGGTAGCGCTGGGCGGGCGGGATGTCGCGGGCCAGGCACAGACAGGCACCGGTAAAACGGCAGCATTCCTGCTGGCCATTTTGCAGCGCCTTGTCAAAGACGACAAAAACTCGCAGGCCAATGGCCAGCCACGCTCCCTTATATTGGCTCCCACACGTGAGCTGGCCATCCAGATTCACAAGGATGCCCTGCTGCTGGGTAAACACTGTGGCCTGAAGCTTGGGCTGGCTTACGGCGGTATCGACTACGAAAAACAAAGGAAAACCCTTCAGGATGGTGTGGATATTCTGATCGGCACTCCGGGTCGTTTGATCGACTATTTCAAGCAGGGCGTATTTAATCTCAAGCATATCGAAGTCATGGTGCTCGATGAGGCAGACCGAATGTTTGACCTGGGTTTCATCAAGGACATTCGTTACCTGCTCAGGCGTTTGCCATCAAGAGAAAATCGACAATGCCTGATGTTTTCTGCCACGCTTTCGCATCGGGTTCTCGAGCTTGCTTACGAGCACATGAATGAACCCGAGTTGCTCAAAGTCGAGGACAAGCGCGTCACGGCTGAGCATGTTGACCAGTCCGTTTATTACCCGGCCAACGAGGACAAATTGCAGCTGCTGGTGCAGCTGTTACGCGAAATTGAGGACGGGCGAGTCATGATTTTTGCGAACACACGCGATGCCACAGACAAGGTTAATCGAACACTGAATGCCAATGAATTGCATGCAGCGGGGCTGTCAGGCCGGGTTCCACAGAACAAGCGCCAGAGCTTGTTAAAGCGATTTCATGATGGCGAGATTCCATTCCTGGTGGCAACAGATGTGGCGGCACGCGGATTGCATATTCCGGATGTCACCCACGTGTTCAATTACGATCTGCCGCAGGATGCCCCTGACTATGTACACCGAATCGGGCGCACAGCGCGTCTCGGTGCCAAGGGCAAAGCAATCAGTTTTGCGTGCGAAAATTACGCATTCCATCTTCCGGAGATCGAGGAATTTATTGGTTACTCGATTCCGGTCGAGCAGGAAGAAGGCACACTGCCCGACATCACGGTGCCACCGCGTCCACCCAGGCGACCGCGAGGTGGCCGACCGCATGGCCGGGGTGGGGGTAAGAACCACAAACGGAGTGGAAAGCCGAACCATCGCCAACGCCGACATGGCAGTGGGAAAGGCCAAAGTGGTGGCCAAAGTGGTGGTAAGAGTGGTGGCAACACGAAAAGCTGAGTGATTTGATGCTCGGATGATCACATTCGAAAATGTCACAAAACGTTATCCCGGTGGCCTGAAAGCCCTTCAGGAGGTCAGCTTTGAGCTCGTCGCCGGGGAAATGGCTTTTTTGACCGGCCATTCCGGTGCGGGCAAGAGCACCCTGATGCGCCTGATCCTGATGCTGGACAACGCCACTCGTGGCCAGGTGCTGGTCAATGGCAAAAACCTGACGAAGATGTCCCGCTCTGCGGCACCAGGGGTTCGCCAGGGCATTGGCATGATCTTCCAGGATCACAAGCTCCTCAGGGACAAGACGATTTTCGATAATGTCGCACTGCCCCTGATGATCGCCGGAATTCGGTACAACGACATTCGGAAACGAGTCCGTGCGGCATTGGATAAAGTAGGGCTCCTTCATCGTGAACGTGCCTGGCCCCTGGCATTGTCAGGAGGAGAGCAGCAACGTGTTGGCATAGCACGCGCCATTGTTGGAATGCCGCCCATCCTGCTGGCCGATGAACCCACGGGAAACCTTGATCCTGAACTGTCCCGTGATCTTTTGAATTTGTTTCGCCAGCTCAATGCCCAGGGTGTCACCGTTCTGATCGCCAGCCATGATCTTGCCCTGATTCGGGAAATGGGTCAGCGGGTTCTGGTCCTTTCCAAAGGACAACTGATCGACGATATTCCGGCGGGCATCACAGGTTCAGGTCAGAGGCCTCGGGTGGGATGAGCAAGCGAGCCTTGAGACGAAAAGCCAGGTCCTGGGGCAGACGCCAGCTCTACAGTCTGTTTTCCAGCATTGGCACGCTGGTCAGCCATAAACTTGCCACGCTCATGACCTTGTTGGTGCTTGGAATTGCAATGGCCCTTCCCCTGGGCCTGTTCGTGGTCGTTGAAAACCTTCGCTCAATCGACCTTCAACAAAGTGAATGGGGATCAGTCACGGTCTTCTTTGATGCTTCAGTTGACTCAGAATCTGCGGCTGAAACAGCTCACGCAATCGAACAGAGAAATGCAGAAGTTCGTTTGGTTTCACCCGAGGAGGGCATGGCCGAATTCAGCGCCAGCTCCGGATTCAGCAGCGCTGCAGACCTGTTTGATGAAAATCCGTTGCCCTGGGTCGCAATACTGACACCTGGGGCAGAAAATGAACAGCCCCTGGAAGCCTGGGTCAGTGAGTGGCAGGCCTGGCTTGAACAGCGCGAGGGCGTAGACCTGGTGCAGGTGGATCACAAGTGGTTGCAGCGCCTGGCCGGACTTCTGGCGTTGGGTCGTGGTCTGATGACTGTGCTTACGGTTCTTTTTTCACTGGCGGTGGTGGTGGTGGTGGCCAATACCATTCGTCTGGACGTTGCGAGCCGGTCAGAAGAGATTGAAGTGATGAGCATGGTCGGTGCAAACAACGGATTTATCCGTCAACCCTTCCTGTACTCGGGTTTCTGGTACGGAATGCTGGGTGCTTTGCTGGCGCTGGTTTTGATGCTGGCGGCGATTTTCTACCTTCAATCACCCCTTGAACAGTTGCTGGAAGCTTATGGCAGCCAGTATCTTCTTAAAGGCCTGGGGGTGCAACGCAGCCTGCTTGTGCTGCTTTCCGGGGGCTTTCTGGGGCTTTGTGGCGCATTCCTGTCAGTGCAAAGACACCTGCGATTACTGGCCCAGGGACACGGTATCGGGCTTTAATCGCCTGGTCGTCCGAATATTCACCTTATTTTCACTCAAATTCAGTCAGAATTCGTGAACCGCGAGGCATGTCCGTTGTCCAATTTTCTCAACGGGCCGAAGTTGGCCCCGGGGACGTTAGTCGTGATAAAATAATCGGCTGACCCAGGAGGATTTAATGAGCAAAGAACTGGTTCCAAGTCACTTACTTGTTCCCGCAGGTACGGGCAGCCTTGACGCATACATCGCCGAGGTAAATAAAATCCCTGTACTGACGCTGGAAGAAGAGCAGGCATATGCAAGAGCCTTCGCCAACGACGGCGACATTGAGTCGGCTCGGCGAATGGTTCTGGCGCACCTGCGATTTGTTGTACATGTCGCAAAAGGATATACCGGATACGGCCTGGCGCTTGGTGATCTTGTCCAGGAGGGCAACATTGGTCTCATGAAAGCGGTCAAGCGCTTTGATCCTGACCATGGTGTTCGTTTGGTTTCATTCGCAGTGCACTGGATTCGCGCCGAAATGCATGAATTCATCCTTCGCAACTGGAGAATCGTCAAAGTCGCCACCACCAAGGCACAGCGCAAGCTGTTTTTTAACCTTCGCAAATCCAAGAAGCGCCTGGGATGGCTCAGCTATGACGAGGTTCAGACGGTTGCCAAGGACCTTGGCGTGAAGCCCGAGGTGGTGCTCGAAATGGAATCGCGTTTGTCCGGCCAGGATGTGGGCTTCGATCTGCCCAATAACGCTGACGACGAATCACCCTATGTTGCGCCAGTGGCTTTCCTCGAGACTCACACGGATGATCCTGAGGACACAGCCTCGGCTGATGATCTGGAAACCCACAACAACACCTTGTTGTACAGGGGACTGGATGAACTGGACGAGCGTAGCCAGGACATCATTCGCAGCCGCTGGTTGCAGGACAAAAAGATCACCCTGCAGACCCTGGCCGATCAGTACGGCGTATCAGCCGAACGTATCCGCCAGCTGGAAGCGAATGCTCTGCGCAAGATGCGGGCTTCAATCACGGCCTGATCTTAAGAAACATTCTGAAATATCGAAACGGCCTCCGATTGGAGGCCGTTTTTTTGTGGGCATATTTAGCTGGTCCGCTTAATCAGTATCGATCCAGGCATCCATAGGCGGGCAGCTGCATACCAGGTGGCGGTCGCCATAAACATTGTCGATGCGACTCACGGGTGCCCAGAACTTGCGCAAACGCAGGCCCGGAACAGGGTAGGCGGCTTGCTCACGACTGTATGGATGATCCCAGCTGCCGGCAAGGTCCTCAGCAGTGTGGGGGGCATTCTTCAGCGGATTGTTCTCTGCATCCCAGTCGCCTTTTTCAACCTTTCTGATTTCTTCCCGAATCGACAGCATGGCCTCGCAGAAGCGATCCATTTCCGCCAGGGACTCGCTCTCGGTCGGTTCGATCATCAGCGTGCCGGGAACCGGAAAAGACATTGTGGGGGAGTGGAATCCATAATCGATCAGTCGCTTGGCGACGTCTTCTTCGCTGATTCCGTACTGTTCCTTGTACCCGCGTATATCGATGATGCATTCGTGCGCTACCCTGCCATTTCGTCCCGTATAGAGCACATCAAAGTTTCCTTTCAAACGCTGAGCGATGTAATTGGCATTGAGGATGGCAACCTGCGTGGCTTTTTTCATTCCATCCCGACCCATCATGGCGACATACATCCATGAGATCGGGAGGATTCCGGCGCTGCCCCAGGGTGCAGCGGCGACCGGCGGATTATTGCCTGCAGGCGTTTCCACAATGCCATGTCCGGGCAGGAACGGTTCAAGGTGCTTGCCCACACAGATGGGTCCGACACCCGGACCACCACCACCGTGTGGAATGCAAAAGGTCTTGTGAAGATTGAGATGCGATACGTCCGAGCCAAATTTTCCGGGTGCCGCGCAACCCATCAGCGCATTGAGATTGGCGCCATCCATGTAAACCTGCCCGCCATGCTGGTGGACGATATCGCAAATTTCACGTACCCGATCCTCGAATACACCATGGGTGGAAGGGTAGGTGATCATCAGCGCAGACAGTGTTTCACTGTGGGCTTCTGCCTTGGCGCGCAGGTCATCAACATCGACATTACCGTTGTCATCGCACGCCACCACCACGATATTCATGCCTGCAAGCGCTGCGCTGGCCGGATTGGTGCCATGGGCTGATGAAGGGATCAGGCAGATATTGCGATCTGCATCTCCACGTGATTCGTGCCATAGCCTGATGGCCAGCAGACCGGCATATTCACCCTGCGAACCTGCATTGGGCTGAAGGGAGACTGCATCGTACCCTGTGCAGGACGCCAGCATTTCTTCAAGCTCCCTGAACAGTTTCCTGTACCCGTCAGTCTGCTTTGCAGGAGCAAATGGATGAATGTCACTAAAGCCCGGCCACGTGATCGGCATCATCTCACTGGTTGCGTTGAGCTTCATGGTGCATGAACCAAGCGAGATCATCGCGTGGGTCAGTGACAGATCCTTGTTTTCCAGGTGTTTGAGGTATCGAAGCATTTCTGTTTCGGAATGAAACCGGTTAAATACCTCATGGTCCAGAAAAGCGCTGGTTCTCTTGCTGGCTTCGGGAATGCTGCTCCAGTCTTCAGGCAATTCACGATCAATTTCGATGAAACTCAAACCGTGCTTTTTGCCTGCAAAAGCCTTCCAAAGCGCTTTGACATGTTTGCGACTGGTTTTTTCATTAAAACTGACACCGACGTGGTTTTCGTTTATTCGACGCAGGTTAATACCAGATTTTGCAGCGCGCTTGATGACGCGTTTGGCGTCCTCGGAACTCAGCTCAAAACACAAGGTGTCAAACCAGGCGTCGTGTAAAGGTGAAATACCCAGCGACCGTAATCCATTAACGAAAATTCCGCTGAGTCTCTGAATCCGGCGGGCAATGCCTGCCAGGCCGGATGGTCCGTGCCATGCTGCATAAAAGCCTGCCATGACGGCCAGCAGCGCTTGTGCAGTGCAAATGTTACTGGTGGCCTTGTCACGACGAATATGCTGCTCACGGGTCTGCAGGGCCATTCTGAACGCCGGTCGGCCGGCACTGTCCTGGGAAACGCCAATGATTCGTCCCGGGATCGCGCGCTTGTTGGCATCGTGGGTCGCCAGAAAAGCTGCGTGGGGCCCGCCAAAAGCCATCGGGACGCCAAAGCGCTGCGAGTTACCCACCACCACGTCTGCCCCGAACTCACCCGGTGGCCTGAGCATCACGAGACTCAGCAAATCCACTGCGACAGCAACCATGGCGCCGTTGGCGTGCGCGGTTTCAGTCAAACCGGCGTAATCAACCACTTCCCCGGTCTCGCCGGGATATTGGAGCAGTACACCAAAGAATGGTTCTTCGCTGGCGACTTCGCTGTTTGCATCAGCAACAACCACTTCGATTCCAAGATACCCGGCACGGGCACGAACCACGTCAATGGTTTGTGGCAAAACCGCCTTGTCGACCAGGAATCGATTACTCTTTGAATCCCGATTGACGCGTCGAAGCATGGTCATGGCCTCGGCCGCTGCCGTGGCCTCATCGAGCAGGCTGGCATTGGATATTTCCATGCCTGTCAGATCACAAACCATCTGCTGGAAATTCATCAGGGCTTCCAGACGACCCTGCGAAATTTCAGCCTGGTAGGGTGTATAGGCCGTGTACCAGCCCGGATTCTCCAGCACGTTGCGAAGCACCACCAGTGGAACCGCTGTTTCGTGATAACCCATTCCGATCATGCTGTGCATCACGCGGTTCTTGCCCGCCATTTTTGACGCGCGCTTCAGTGTGTCATATTCATTTCGCGCTCGTGGCAAATCCAGCGGTGTGTCGTCCTGGATGGACTCCGGCAATGTGGATCGAATCAATTCTTCAAGGCTGCTCAGACCCAGTGTTTCCAGCATTTTTTGCAGGTCAGCTTCGCGAGGGCCGATATGGCGACCAACGAAGGATGCATGGTTTTCGAGTCTGGAAAAAGGGCTGTCTTGAATGGGTTCAGGTCGATTGTGCTTCATTGTTGTGCTTTTTTAATATCCGCGCCGAGGTGGGTCCGGTTCTAATTGATGATCATCAAATAGTGGTCTGCAAGCAGAAAAACAAACAGAAACATCAGATAAATCACCGAATAGGAAAATGTATCCATTGGAAAGCGATCATCCCGGGCACGGAGCACCTTCCACGCGTACCAGAGAAAGCCAAGGTTAAGTATTGTGACGCCGGCCAGGTAGACCAGGCCACTCATCCCCGTGAGGTATGGCAACGTGGTCACGATCACCAACAGGATGGTGTAGAAGAAAATATGCCAGCGCGTAAATTGCAATCCATGTGTGACAGGCAGCATTGGAATATCCACGGCTGCATAGTCATCGCGACGGTGAATAGCCAACGCCCAGAAGTGAGGCGGCGTCCACACGAAAATAATCAGGAACAACAGCAGGGAATACGGATCGACCACGCCGGTCATCGCTGTCCAGCCCAGAACCGGCGGTGCTGCGCCGGCTGCACCGCCTATTACAATGTTCTGGGGGGTGGCTCGTTTGAGCCAGACCGTGTAGACAATGGCATAAGCAATCAGGGAAGCAAAAGTCAGGATTGCCGTCAGCAGGTTCACGAATATGATCAGGATCAGCATCGACGACAGGCCAAGAAGGATGCTGAACACCAATACCTGGTTTCCACTGAGTTGACCGGTTGGCAATGGTCGATGACGCGTGCGAACCATCACCGCATCAATTCTGCGATCCAGAAGATGATTGACCGCCGCTGCCGAGGAGGCTGCAAGCCAAATGCCAAGAGAACCGGCAATGACTTTGTCCCAGGGCGGCGCGCCGGGCACAGCCAGGAACATTCCCACCACGGCTGTAAAGACAATAAGGGCAACCACTTTGGGCTTGCAGAGTTCAAAGTACTCTGCTGCCTTGCTTGATTGCGCCATGGCTGCGGTTTCAGCCATTGGACGGATTGGCCCTGTGCAATAGCCAGACGAGCAATGTCATGAGGATCGCGGCCACGGCATTGTGTGCAACAGCATTGATCAGCGGCAATCCCAGGACAACATTGAGGATACCAAGCGTCACCTGCGACCCGGCAAGTAACAGCAGGAGGAATCCTGATGGTCTGGATACCTGTGATGCCATGAGGCGAAATGCGAGTACCAGCAGGACCAGGAGTGTGAATACCGCACCAATTCGGTGAGCCATGTGGATAGCGGTTCTTGCATCCATATCGAGGACACCGCCTTCGTAATCAACCCCGATTTCTCGCCAGAGAACAAAGGCTTCTGAAAAATCGGTATCCGGCCACGCCTGGCCCTGGCAAGCAGGGAAATCAGGGCAGGCGAGTGCCGAGTAGTTGGCACTGGTCCAGCCACCCAGGGCAATCTGGACAGCCAACACGAACATGGCAAACACCACCAGTTTCCCCTGGCTTTTAAATGCCCATCCGGTGACGCCTGCGGCCTGGCGGCCGGATCGAAAAGTCAGCCAGGCAAGCAGACCCATGGTGGTAAAGCCACCGAGTAGATGCGCCATGACAACGATGGGCCACAGCTTGAGCGTGACCGTCCACATTCCCAATGCTGCCTGGAATAGTATTAATCCCAGGATGACGCCGGTGATGCCCCTGAAAGTCTCGTGATCTGTCCTGAAAGAAGACCTGGGGCGCCACGCCAGGAAATTCAGTCCAATCACAAGCAATACCAGCGCCCCTGCCAGGTAACGATGGACCATTTCCCGCCATGCCAGCCCGGTTTCGACCGGGCGCTCGGGAAAAGCCTCGTTGGCTGCAATGATTTCTTCGGCAGCGTCCGGCCATGTCAGTTGCCCATAGCAACCTGGCCAGTCAGGACACCCAAGCCCGGCATGTGTGAGGCGCACCCATGCGCCAAGCACGATGACACATAGGGCCACGATGGTCGCAACCTTGGCGAGGCGATGGATACTGGGGTTCATCATCATTTTCTGTCAGGGAGCTCCGTACTGAAAATCGCTAGCGGCGATCTGTTTTTGCGTATTGGAGAAGGCGTTCCATATCCACCAGTATTTCATTCGGATCAGGGTCAGGAGGATAGTGCATCATGATATTTCCAAGCGGGTCGATAATAAACACACCGTCACCGTCTGCCAGCTCTTCAAATTGCTGCGACAGCATACCTGTATTCTCACTGATCACGTTGAACTCGGGGTAGATTTTTTCTGCTTCCTCGGCCACGCCGTTGTTTTCTTGTCTTGCAAGCAGAACCAGTCCTACCCTGCCGCTATCGCGGCCCAGTGCGCGGTGGAATTGTCTCAGTCCAACCAGGACCTCCAGGCAAGACTCGCTGCACACCCTCGGCAGGGGATGTACCAATATCCAGCGTTCATTGAGATCCAGCTTGGCAAATGTGCCGGGCAGCTGGGCGGCAACCGGTGGCTGAATCAGAATACCCTTGTTGACGCCCGCACCAGGCCGAAAGTCGATAATGCCGGCATACATCATCCAGGCGATAGACAGAGGAACGAAGAAGATCAGCCCAAGGACGACGAGAATCGCTCTCGGAGAAATGGCGCCTTTCTGATTAACCATTTTTACCTCTCTGACGCAAAACCAGGTATAGCCAGATGGCCAGCGCAGTAATCGCCAGGCCAAACCACTGCACGGCATAGGCCTTGTGTTGTTCGGGTTTCATGATGCTTGGTGACCAGTCGCGTCCTTCGAATCCGTTTGGATCCTGCACATCCAGCCAGATGACGCGATCGGCCAGTGCGATCTGCAGTGCCGAGGCTGCATCGTCTAAAACAAGGTAAGTGACCATTTGTGGCCATTGATCGATTTGCAGTTCATCCGGCTCCCCCAGTGTTTGCCTGTTTTCAGGCGGTGGTGCGAGGATGCCGCTGATATCGACGGGAACTGTGGGCGTTTCAATCGTGGGAAGGCTTGAACGGTCTGCCGGAATTGGCTTCCAGCCACGATTGACGAGAATTGTTGTGCCGGAAAAAGTCCTGAACGGTGTGAAAACATGAACGCCCGCTCTCCCGTTGAAAATCTTGTTGTCGAGAAGCAGATGTTTTTCATTGTCGAATCGACCGGTTGCGTGAATGCGGGTGAATTGCTCCTCACTATCCAGCGATTCGTCCAGGCTCTGGCTTACACCATCTTCAAAATCCGAGATCAGGGCCTCCTTCTCGTCCGTGCGCTGAAGCTGCCACATCCCAAGGGCAAACATACCTGCTGCAAGTGGCAGCATAACGGCGCTAAGCCCGATGATATTTCGCCAGGACAAACTGCTTTCCTCAATTCACAGCCACGCCGTCAGGCAATGTTTGGCTATAATTCGCGGACTCGTCTGAAAACAAGAGAAACCCGATGAAAATTGTAATTGTGCTGTTCCTGCTTTTCATAATTTACAGCCTGGCATCTTCGTTCTGGTTTCTGATTAAAGACAAGGGCCAGAGTGATCGAACTGTCAAACGACTGACCTGGAGAATCGGGCTTTCTTTGGCGCTTTTCGTGTTTCTGTGGATCGCTTTTCAGCTCGGCTGGATAGAACCCAGCAGTGGCCCATTGCGAATTCCGGCAGGTGAATGACGTCAGGTTTTCTCAGAAAACGTAAACGAAAATAAACAGTCCCAACCAGACCACGTCGACAAAATGCCAGTACCAGGCAACCGCTTCAAAGCCGAAGTGATGCTCCGGTTTGAAATGCCCACGTGCACAACGAATGGTGATCACCAGAAGCATGATGGCGCCAAGCGTTACATGCATGCCATGAAAACCGGTCAGCATGAAGAAAGTTGAGCCATAGATTCCGGATCCAAGCGTCAGCCCCAGATCCTGGTAAGCGTGGATATATTCGTAAGCCTGGAAATAAACGAAGATCAGGCCCAGGGCAACAGTGGCAGATAACCAGATCACCAGTTGCTTTCGGAGGTTCTTTTTCAAAGCATGGTGCGCCAGCGTGACTGTCAGACCTGAAGTCAACAGAATCAGGGTGTTCAGGAACGGAATCCCGAATGCAGGAATGGTCTGGAAAGGTCCTCCGACTTCCTCAGGACCGGCTGTCGGCCATACGGACTGGTAACCCTGCCACAAATACTCGTTGGTCAGGCCTCCGTCACCTTCGCCACCCAGCCACGGAACCGACAAGGCGCGGGCGTAAAACAAGGCGCCGAAAAAGCAGGCGAAAAACATGACCTCGGAGAATATGAACCAGGCCATTCCCATTCGAAAAGAACCATCGACCCGGGCGTTGTAAACGCCACCCTCGCTTTCGCGAATCACCTCGCCAAACCAGGCGAAAAGCATGTAAATCAGGATCAGTACGCCGGCCAGGAAAGTCCACGGGGCGGTTGCCGAATCATTCAGCCACAGACCGGCGCTGAATAACATGACAAACATGCCTACGGATCCGATGAACGGCCAGCGGGTGTTGTGTGGAACGTAATATGCATTACTTGCTGTGTTTGCCATGCGGTCGGTTACTCCTGCCGGCCTGCCGCAGAATCATTTGCGGCCAGGTTCGAATCAGATGGGTTTTCGAAGAATGTGTAAGACAACGTCACTTCCCTGATGCGCTCAGGTAAGTCCGGTTTGATATAAAACCGCACCGGCATTTCGCGCGATTCATTTGCCCCCAATGTTTGCTGGACAAAGCAGAAACACTCGGTTTTAACGAAATACAGGCTGGCCTCCGGAGGTGTGACGGTATAGATCGCCTGTCCGGAAGTGGCACGATCGCTGTCATTGAATGCCATGTATGAGGTCTCGCTCATGTCGCCAAGCTGCACCCTGGTGTAGGGCTCAACCGGCTGCAGGTCCCATGAGAGCGAAGAATTGACAGTGGCATCGAATCGAATTTTAACGGTTCGATCAATGGCGCCGCTGGCCTGACCTGACTCGACGACCTGCACACCACGTCCACCAAGGCCGGTCAGGTCGCAAAAGACGTCGTACAATGGCAGCAACGCGAAGCCAAAGCCAAACATGCCGACAGCGACCAGCAAAAGTTTCGTGGCCAGCTTGCGGTGGTTTTTCGCTTTTCCCTGCATAGTCATTTCAGTCTCATCAGGCCGGTGGCTCGCCTAAAACGCCTGACAGGATAAAAGCCACAAATATGGCCAATGCAACCACAGCCAGAATCCAGGCTGTGCGAACCGCCCTGGTTCGGCGGGATCTGATTTCGCGCTGTTCTTCAGTCACGATTGAACCGGTTTCGGCTGCCATCTGATGATCAATGGGCCGATTCTTCAACGTGTGCCACGGTCGTGTCATCGATCAGAGGTGGCTCGTCAAACGTGTGGTAAGGCGCCGGTGAGGGTACGGTCCATTCCAGTCCTTTTGCACCTTCCCAGACCCCTGAGGTGGCCTTGACCTTGCTGCCGCGTACGCAGTGAATGATGACACCCACGAAAATCAACTGCGAAATTCCGAAGATAAATCCGCCCACTGAGGAAATCATGTTGAAATCAGCGAACTGGGTTGCATAGTCCGGAATTCTCCTCGGCATTCCTGCCAGGCCCAGGTAATGTTGGGGGAAGAACAGAATATTGACCGAAATGGCCGAGACCCAGAAATGAATCTTGCCCCACTTTTCGGAATACATGTTCCCCGTCCATTTGGGCAGCCAGTAGTAGGTGCCGGCCATCAGGGCAAAGATTGCACCGGGAACCAGTACATAGTGGAAGTGGGCCACCACGAAATAGGTATCGTGATACTGCAGATCCACCGAAGCAATCGCCAGCATCAATCCACTCAGTCCACCAATGGTAAACAGCACCACAAATCCGATGGCAAACAGCATGGGTGTTTCAAAGGTCATCGAGCCTTTCCACATGGTGCTGACCCAGTTGAAGACTTTCACACCAGTCGGGACCGCAATCAGCATGGTTGCGTACATGAAAAACAGTTGCCCGGCCAGCGGCATGCCGACGGTGAACATGTGGTGCGCCCAAACGATAAATGACAGGAACGCGATGGACGCCGTGGCGTAAACCATGGCCGAGTAACCGAATAACGGTTTGCGCGAGAAGGTTGGCAGAATCTCCGAGATCACGCCAAAAGCCGGCAGGATCATGATGTAAACCTCGGGATGACCGAAGAACCAGAAAATATGCTGAAACATGACCGGGTCACCGCCACCGGCTGCATTGAAGAAACTGGTCGCGAAGAAATGATCGGTCAGCAACATGGTCACGGCGCCCGCCAGAACCGGCATGACTGCAATCAGGAGGTAAGCGGTGATCAGCCAGGTCCATACAAACAAGGGCATTCTGAGCAGTGTCATGCCCGGCGCGCGCATGTTCAGGATGGTCGCAATCACATTAATCGAACCCATGATGGAGGATATGCCCATCATGTGAACGGCAAATACCACGAATGCAAAACTCTTGCCGCCCTGCAGACTCAGGGGCGGATAGAGGGTCCAGCCTGCGGCAGGACCACCAGACTCCATGAACAGCGTGCTCAGAAGCATGGTGAATGCAAACGGCAGAATCCAGAAGCTCCAGTTATTCAGGCGTGGCAGCGCCATGTCGGGCGCGCCCACCATCATCGGAATCATCCAGTTGGCAAAGCCAACCCATGCCGGCATGATCGCGCCGAAAACCATCAGCAACGCATGCATGGTAACCATCTGGTTGTAGAAATCGGGTTCGACCAGTTGCAGGCCGGGTACAAACAACTCGGCGCGAATCACCAGCGCCATTGCACCACCAACAAAAAACATGATCAATGCAAAGACAAGGTAAAGAGTGCCTATGTCTTTATGGTTGGTGGTAAAAAGCCAACGCTTGATTCCTGTCGGCTTGTGATCATGATCATCCGCATGATCAATGGCCGGGTGGTTGTGGGCGTCTTGGGTCATTTGTTCTGTGCTCATCAGGTTATCCTGTCGCGGCGGGTTCAGCCTTTCTTGATGCGGGCAATGGTGCGGGGCTGCACCATGTCACCGGTATCGTTGCCGAAAGCATTGCGGGTGTAGGTCAGGGCGGCAGCAATGTCGGTTTCAGTCAGCATGGCGCCCCAGGCCTGCATCGCGGTGCCATCAATACCGTTCAGTACGACATCAATGTGTTGTTCCAGCGGCCCCGTTGCAATCTGGCTGCCAGCCAGGGCGGGAAACGCTGGTTCGAGCCCTTCTCCATCGGCCTGATGACAACTGGCGCACTGGGTCGCATAGACCGCTTCGCCCTTGTCCATCAGTTCGTCGAGTGTCCAAAGCCGTTTGGCTTCCTCTGCGGTCGCTAACGTCTGGTTTTGCTGTTGTGCGACCCAGGCATCAAATTCTGCAGGAGGCAGTGCTTCAACCACCACTGGCATAAATCCATGGTCCTTGCCACAAAGCTCTGCACACTGACCGCGGTAAACGCCGGGTTCAAAAACTTCAGTCCAGGATTCATTGATAAATCCAGGGATTGCATCACGTTTCCAGCCCAGGTCCGGAACCCACCAGGCATGATTCACATCATCTGCAGTGATCAGAAACTTGATTTTGGTATTGGTTGGGACGACCAGGCGGTTATCAACATCCAGGAGGTAATGATCGACCGATTCCGGGTTGACACCTGAGCCCAGCATCCTGGCTGCGTTTGAATCAGCCTTGAGGGAACTGATGAATGAAATATCGTGTTCCTGGTAATCATACTTCCAGCGCCATTGGAAACCGGTGATCTTGATTGACAGTTCGGTTTCTGGCGAATCCTCAATGTTGATCAACGCTCGGGTGGCCGGAACGGCCATGGTAATGAGGATCAGAACCGGTATAACGGTCCAGACGATCTCGGCCTTGGTGCTGTGGGTGAACTGTGCAGCCTCATGACCCTTTGACTTTCGATGCAGGACGATGGAAACGAACATTGCACTGAACACCAGGATGCCGATCACCACGCAAATCCAAAGAACGATCATGTGGAGGTCATAATTCATGATCGAATGCTCGGTGACCCCACGAGGCATGTTGATCTCGTTTCCGGTGAAAGCCGGTGCGACCAGGAGCAACCAGAAAGCTGCTGTGACCGCGGCTACTACCGAGAGGGTCACGATGACGATGTTAGGTTTTTTCACTCAGATAACCTCGTTCTCGATCTATTGATTCTGCCAGGCGCTGAATTGGTCAATCGCCCTGCTGATTGATTCGGCCAGTTTTCGTTTCTCAGCCGTGTTCAGGTATTCGCCCAGCTTGACCGAACACCGTCCAGACCTGATTTCCAGATCCGGGGAATACCAGCGAATGTCTGGTTGCTGCAGAGTGACCCGCGCCCACGCTACATCCAGTTCTGTACGTTTGTGGCCTGAATAGCGTTCTTGCAGGACCGCAATGCATTCGCTGTTAATGCTAATTGTCTCAACTGCCCATGCCGCCTTCCAGGCCCGTACGAAAATCATGCCGAGCAGAACGACCTGGAAAACCGCAATCGCAAGTATCGGCCAGTACCCAAACCAGGCAGCAACCGATGCCAGCAAAAGTGTTAAAGCGCTCAGTGTTCCAATCAGGGTAAAAAGGCCTTTAATCCCGAGGGAAAAATGACTTTTTGCCTGAATTCGAACACAGCGACCTTCGCGGCTGTTCTCTACGATTATCACGGCAGGTTTTCCAAGGCACTATTCTACTCGGCGGCCCTATCAGGCGGCAACCTTATACGGAAAGATTTCGTGCAGATATTTTGTATAGAAATCCAATTTTTCCATGGCCTGCGCTTGCGGATTAGCGTTAAACTGGCGCGCGAATAATCGACACACGTGTAAATCGGAAATGCCTGCAAACACTTCGGACGACCAAACGGTTCTTGATTTTATCAATCCGCATTTCGACAAGCATTCAGCAGCTCGGAATATCATCGATCAGTTTTATCACTGTGACGAAGAAGAAGTTGTGCTTGATTTGCTTGAGCAGGCCCGCTTCGAGCCTGATGCCTCACGCCGTGTTAATGAGAGGGCGCGCTGGCTCGTTTCCGAGGTACGCGATCGCAAGGAAGAGCAGGGCGTGCTTGAAGCATTTATGCAGCAATATGATCTTTCTTCAGAAGAAGGCGTGGTTCTCATGTGCCTGGCCGAAGCACTGTTGAGAATCCCGGACGACGACACTGCAGAAAAACTGATCGCTGACAAGCTGGGTGAGGGTAACTGGGAATCTCATCTTGGCAAAAGTTCATCGGTGCTTGTCAATGCTTCCACATGGGGATTGATGCTGACGGGCAAACTGGTGCGACTTAGTGAACGCACTCAAAAAAGCGTCGGAAATGCGCTGCGCCGCATGGTCAGCAAAAGTGGTGAGCCTGTGGTTCGCTCTGCCATCAGGCAGGCCATGCGAATTATGGGCCACCAGTACGTGATGGGCCGAACCATCCGCGAAGCGATGGAGCGGGCGCTGAAAAAACGCAATGCAGACTTTCGCTATACCTATGACATGCTTGGCGAGGCTGCGCTGACAGCTTCCGATGCCGAGAGATATTTCGAATCATACAAGTCGGGCATCCAGGCTTTGGCTGCGCGTAAACGTCCACAAGGTGAAGACATTTACTCTGCGCCAAGTATTTCGGTGAAACTCTCAGCACTTCATCCTCGCTTTGAATTCTCCCAGCGGGACCGCGTTTTATCAGAACTGACCCCCCGGGTTGTGGAGCTGGCGAAACTGGCCAGCGCTGCAGATATGGCATTGACCATCGATGCCGAGGAGGCGGATCGCCTGATGCTGATGCTCGATGTCTTTCGGGCTGTGCTTTACAGTCCTGAGCTTGGTGACTGGCAGGGGCTCGGCCTCGCGGTCCAGGGATATCAGAAACGCGCCTCGAAGGTTCTGGACTGGCTGGCCGAAGACGCCAGGCAACTTGGCAAACGGATACCGGTACGCCTGGTCAAAGGCGCCTACTGGGATACGGAAATAAAACATGGACAGGTGGAGGGATACAAGGGCTACCCGGTATTTACACGTAAACCCAACACCGACGTTTCATATATTGCCTGTGCCAGGAAGCTGCTACGTTATCGCGCAGAGTTTTATCCCCAGTTTGCGACCCACAATGCACACACGATTTCAGCCATAACCGAGCTGGCAGGTGACCGGCTGGACTTCGAATTTCAGCGCCTGCACGGCATGGGTGAGGACCTTTATGGCGTGGTTCTTGAAAATGAACAGTTTCACAGCGCTTGCCGCGTGTATGCACCTGTGGGGAGTCACGAGGATTTGCTCCCTTACCTGGTCAGGCGCTTGTTGGAAAATGGCGCCAACACTTCATTTGTAAACAGGATCAGCGATGTGTCGCTGCCCATTGAAGAAGTTGCGGGCAATCCTATCGCCAGCGTGACAGAGACCCGTCCGGTCGCTCATCGTGCCATTCCCCTGCCACGCAATATTTATGGCGATACGCGCGTGAATTCCCGGGGGCTGAACATCGCCAACGAATCCGAAATGCTGAGTCTGGCCCGGGACATGCAGTCTTTTGCCAGCAACACCTGGTCGGTTGAACCGATGCTGGGTGATTCTGCCCTGCGGAACAGGGATGGTGAGAGCAGTTCAAATGTCAATCCTGCCCGACTGAACGATGTGGTCGGAGAAGTCATCAGCGCCACAACAGAAGAAGTGGATGCAGCGATTGGCCTGGCAGCAGATAAAGCCGCTGAATGGGATCAGGTTCCGGCTGGTGATCGTGCCGATATGCTTGATCGGGCTGCAGACCTGATGGAAGAGTCAATGCCGGAGTTAATGGCGCTTTGCGCCAGGGAGGCCGGCAAAACGGTTCACGATGCGGTTGCAGAAATTCGCGAGGCAGTCGATTTTTGCCGTTACTATGCTGGCCAGGCCAGGAAACATTTCGCCGATCCTGTCGTGCTTCCCGGCCCGACCGGTGAACACAATCAGCTCAGCCTTCATGGTCGCGGCGTTTTTGCCTGCATCAGTCCCTGGAATTTTCCCCTGGCCATATTTATGGGCCAGGTCACAGCCGCGCTGGCTGCCGGCAACACGGTTCTGGCCAAGCCAGCAGAGCAAACGCCTGCCATTGCAGCCCTGGGTGTCAGGCTGCTTCATAAGGCCGGTGTTCCACCCTGGGCTCTTCAGCTTTTACCCGGAGATGGCGCGACCGTGGGTGCGCGGCTGACTTCAGACCCAAGGATTTCCGGTGTCGCATTCACCGGCTCCACTGAAACCGCCAGGCTGATCAATCGTTCACTGGCGGAAAGGGATGCACCACTGGCAGTACTGATTGCCGAAACGGGTGGCCAAAACGCAATGCTTGTCGATAGTTCTGCTCTGCCTGAACAGGTCGTCAAGGATGTGATCGGCAGCGCGGTCCTGAGTGCCGGCCAGCGATGCTCTGCACTGCGGGTGCTGTATCTGCAGGAAGACATTGCTGACCGGGTGATTGAAATGCTGGAAGGTGCGTTCAGGGAACTGGTTGTTGGTAACCCGTCAATGTTGTCGACTGATGTTGGACCGGTGATTGATGAGGATGCCCTGGGGATTCTTAAAGATCACGCCAACAGGATGGAGTCCTCGGCCAGGTTGATTGCACGGGCTGAAGTACCAGCAACACTGAACGGTCATTTTTTTCCGCCCTGTGCTTTTGAAATCGACTCCATTCAAAGCCTGGAGCGTGAAGTGTTTGGTCCGATTCTGCATGTCGTCCGCTACCGGGCGCGCGACCTTGATGCTGTGATTGCTGACATCAATGACACCGGTTATGGGCTGACACTCGGTGTGCACAGTCGAATTGACAGCACCCAGATGCACATTGCGGACTCGGTTAAGTGTGGCAATCGCTATATCAATCGCACCATGACCGGGGCGGTTGTCGGCGTGCAGCCATTCGGTGGTGAAGGACTTTCCGGAACCGGACCAAAAGCAGGCGGTCCACACTACATGCTGCGATTTGCGACAGAGAGAACACTGACGATCAACACAGCGGCTGTCGGAGGCAATGCCAGCCTCATGTCACTGGATGACTAAATTCACATATGTCTGACGTGTACCTCAAATATTTCGGTCTGAACGAAGCGCCGTTCGCGATAACACCGGACCCGGCCTTTGTCTACCTCAGCCAGGCACACCGTGATGCCCTGGCGCATCTGCTGCATGGTGTGGGGCAGGGCGGCTCAGGTGGGTTTGTTCAACTGACTGGCGAGGTTGGTACCGGCAAGACCACGATGTGTCGTTGCCTGCTGGAGCAGCTTCCCGAAAAAACCCAGGTGGCGCTGATTCTCAATCCACTGGTTTCACCGCTCGAGATGCTCGCAACCATCTGTGAAGAGCTGGGCATCGAGACAAATGGGATCAGCGACAGTCATAAATCCCTGGTCGATGCATTGAACAAATATCTGCTCGAAAAGCATGCTGATGGCTGGCGGGTCGTCGTGGTGATTGACGAGGCACAGAACCTCAGCCCTGAAGCACTGGAGCAGGTTCGCCTGTTGACCAATCTTGAAACCGCCAAGCACAAACTGTTGCAGATGGTGTTGCTGGGGCAGCCCGAGTTGCGTGATTTGTTGCAGCGAAATGATCTGCGGCAATTGTCCCAGCGTATCACTGCGCGCTATCACATCGCCTCTTTGAGTGCTGAGGAGACTGCGGCATATGTGCGCCATCGAATGCAGGTTGCCGGGGCGCCGAGAAGTCCATTCAGCCGGCCTGCACTGAAAACGTTGTATCAACGGTCGGGCGGCGTGCCGCGTATCATCAATATTATTGCCGACCGGGCGCTGGCCGCCGGATATGCAGCCGAGGCGCTGAACATCAATCCGCGGATGATTCATGCCGCCGCAAACGAAGTACAACCCGGAGAGCGGCAGGTGCAGGTCAACCGGCTGCCATGGTTGATCGCTGGCGCCTCAGCAGCAGCACTGGCAGTGATCGTCTTTATTGTGACGCAATTTCCTGGCCAGGCTGAAAGTGAGATCGATCCGCAAATGGCCGGAGTTGCTGAAAGAACCAACCCTGTCAACCAACAAACCACGTCCCCAGGTATGTCTGGGACCACGCAGTCATCTGAAAAGATGCCGGAAACTGATGTGATGCCTGAGGATGACCCGGCCCAGGCTGGCGTGACTACAAATCAGGTTGAATCATCTGTTGTGCAAACATCGATCGAGCCATCAATTGATGAGGCGTGGCTTGCGCAGCAGCATGACCAGTCATGGCAGGGTTTGGCACGACTTTGGGATGATCAAGCGCGCGCCGATGCCATTCGCGCGGCTTGTGCCGGAGACCCTGCGACAGGATATGCATGTATCCGTGAACGCGGAAACTGGTCACGTATTCGTATGCTGGGTTTGCCGGTACTCCTGGAGTTGAATTCTGACCAACCCCGGTACCTGCTGCTCGGCGGCATGAGTGATACCCGGGTTTTGGTTGGTGTGGGCGAGCAGGCTCAATGGCTGGCGCGGGACGTTTTGGAAGAGTCGTGGTTGGGAGGGTATCTTACGGTCTGGCCGCAGGCGCCTGGCTGGCCCGCGCAAATCATGCAGGGAGAAAGCGGACAGGCAGTGGAAATCGTAATGGAGATGGCAAGAGAAGCTGACGTTCCGTGGCGTGGTGGAACCGAGTTTGATCCTGGTTTTGAGAACTGGCTGATGGAATTCCAGAGGCGTCACGGACTGGAAGCTGATGGTATTGTAGGCCCGGTCACACTGCTTCACCTGATGGCGCCAACCATTTCCTCTCCACGCATCGCTGAACGCCACGAACTGACTGCCCAGGATTCCTGATATGTCGATATTGCTCGATTCGCTCAGAAAATCAGAAGCCCAACGAAACATTGGGGAGACGCCTTCTATTCATTCCGCCCAGGATTACGAAAACCCGGGAAAACGCGGCGGTGGGCTGTTTGTCTGGCTGCTTATTGCCCTGACGGCTGCTGCCATTGTCTGGTTTGTCTGGCAGCAATATGGCGTTCTTGATGACTCAACTGCCGTTACCCAGGCAGAACCGGGTAACAGTGCGGTAGTTGCGTCAGCTGATTCGCCTCCCGCGGCGGGCACCCCCATGGATACACAACCCTCGTCTGGTCAGCGCACACCGGTTGAACAACTGGCGGATTCGCAGACTGCCGACAGCACGGACTCGCCAGCAGGTGAGCCGGTTGCAAGGGTTGCAGAATATGTACCGGAACCGGTTGAACCTGTCGCAACTGATGAGAAAGATGAAGACGAGCAGGAGCCCGGTGAAAATATGACGGCTGCAGCGAACCAGGCGCTGGAGGTCGATCTTGAAGAGGTTGTTGCTGCGCAGGCTGAAGCCCAGGAACGGCTGGCCAACGAGCAGGAAAATGAAGTTGATTCTCCAAACAGGGACACCACCACTCAACGCCGGGCATCCCGTTCGAGAGCAGAATCCACAGAGCCGCAACCCGAAAGTTATTGGCAGTTACCTCAGAGGATTCGGGAAGATCTGCCGGAATTCAGGATTACCGTGCTGGTATACGCTGAAGCCCCGGAAGATCGTTTCTTGTTGATGAACGGTGAACGCCTGAGAGAAGAGGACGAACTGGAAGGCGGGATCGTCCTGAAAGAGATTCGCCGGGATGGTGCGGTGTTTGCCTACGGATCCCGCAGTTTTCTCGTAAAAAACTGATTTTCACGGAGCGCGCTTGGCAAACGGTATAGTCAGCCAGTGGCCACAACGTCAGCCGCTTCACCCGTATACCACTGTTGGGATTGCGCTGGTCTGCGTAATTCTGATGGGTTTGTATTCAACGCTCACACCAATGATGCAGCAGCTGGTCATCGAAGTGGGCGGCATGCAGCCGGCTGCAATGCACTCCCTGTTCGAGCAACCGGTTGGTGACTGGTGGACCCCCTCATTGCTGGCGCTTTTCAGCGCATTGTTCATCCATGCCAACTGGCTTCATTTGCTTGGCAATCTCGCCTATTTGCTGGTGTTCGGTTTCCCGGTCGAACAGCGCCTCGGAAGCATTGCCACACTGGCAGTCTTCCTGATCGGCGGCGCGTTGGCCAATGTCATAGTGAGTGAAAGGGTTGACTGGCTGGAGACCCCGATCATCGGGGCCAGCGGTGCGATATCTGCAGTGGTCGGTGCTTATCTTGGGCTGTTTCCCAGGGGCCGAATCGGTCTTTATATTCCACTGGGCCTTTACATGCAGTTTGCGCGGGTGCCAGCATTGCTGGTGATTGGCTCGTGGTTCACGCTGCAGTTGCTTTACACGGCCTTTGGCCCCATTAATGAAAACGTTGCACTGTGGACACATCTGACGGGTTTTGCACTGGGATTAATGTTTGCATTAATGGTCAGGGCGCTGGCTCAGGTCAGGTTCAATTAAGTCCACAAACTGTGTTTTCCTTCAACTCGCAAAGTGGCCCTGATTTCAATGTCTAAAAAATCGCTGTTTAAGGTGGTTTTCCTTAACCACGGAAAAGTTTACGAACTGTTCGCAGAGGGAGTTGTATCGAGTGGCCTGTGGGGATTCGTGGAAGTATCCGGGCTGGTTTTCGAGACCAGTGACGGAATGGTTGTAGACCCCACCGAAGAAAAAATGCGCGATGAATTTTCCGACGCATCCACCATTCATCTTCCGATTCAAAGTGTCCTGCGCGTGGAAGAAGTGGAAAAGCGGGGCAAATGCCTCATCCGGGACCGTCAGTCGGGTGAAAACGTCACACCGTTCCCGATGTCACCAGGATCTAAAACCTGAGGCGGGGGATTTTCCCGGAATTATTCCGAACCGCCTGTTGCCTGAGAAAGGATCAGTGCGCCCTTAAGCAATCTCAGCGCTTCCTGGACATAGTAATCATCTCCCAGCTCGCCTTCAGGATTGATTATTTCAATGACAGGCGTCTCACCCATGTCCTCATGGTCAAGGTGACGATCAAGATCAACCTCGCGTCTCCTGGTGTCCCCTGAGTCAACAAAACGCATCGATCGCAGGCTGACATCCGGCTCGATGCCGAGCGCCTGTATGGAGCGCCCTGATGGCGTGTAGTAGCGCGCAGTCGTCAGCTTGATGCCCGCTCCGTTTCTCAGAGGCAGAACCGACTGGACTGACCCTTTGCCAAATGACCGCTCGCCGATAACAAGCGCGCGACCATGATCCTGTAATGCACCTGCCAGAACTTCTGAAGCCGAGGCGGTACCTCGGTCGATCAGAATGACAATCGGGATGCCGGCAAGCCAGTCTCCGGGGCTGGCGGTGAACTCCAGCTGCATTGAGGCGTTACGACCGCGCGTGGTCACAATCACCCCTTCGTCAAGAAAGCCATCGGCCATGTCCACTGCAGGCTGAAGGACCCCACCCGGGTTGTCGCGCAAATCCAGGACAATACCCTTGAAAGTGGTCCCGTCTGCTTCGATTGAAGCCAGTGTGCTTTCAAGGTGTGCTGAAGTCTCGCGATTGAAATGACTCACCTTGAAGTAACCGAAATCGTCCTCGATCATGCTGAAATTGACACTTGGAACCTCAACCGTTGAGCGAACCATGGACACAGTGCGTGTTTCGCCTTCAGGGGTTAATATTTCCAGGTCGATGTTGCTCCCGGGTTCGCCGCGCAGTTCATCAATTGCCTTTCGCAGGTTTCTGCCCTTCACCGGGTTGTCGTCGATTGAGAGGATAATGTCGCGGGGATTGATCCCGGCACTGTCGGCAGGGCTCGGGGTAATCACAGCCTGGACAACAATCCGCTTGTCAACGACCTGCACATTGACACCAATTCCACTGAATCGGCCCCGGGAGCTTTCATCCAGGTCCTGAAACTCCTCGTCGGGCAAATAGGCAGAGTGGGGGTCGAGTTCCGAAAGCATCCCCTTGATGGCAGCGTCCAGGAGCATCTTGTCATCAACTGGCTCGACGTAGTTGTTGCGCACCTGGTTGAAGACGTCAGTAAAAGTTCGAAGGTCATCCAGCGAGAGGGCGGCTGGCGCCATCCCGGCAGTTTCTTCATCCTGAAATGCGGCGGCTGCGGTTGCACCCATCCCGAGCATAACAAGCAGCAAATAATTCAGCAGATACTTTTTCATCGTTTTATCCATGCGGCCGGATCAACGGCCTTACCCTCTTTTCGAAGTTCAAAATACAAGCCCTGGCTCATGCCGGGGTTAGTCCCTACGACCCCGATTAGCGTGCCGGGTTCGACCCAGTCGCCGACTTCGGCCAGCAGGCTCTCATTATTACCATACAGGCTGAGAAATCCATCGCCGTGATCAATAATGACGATCAGGCCATAGCCACGCAACCAGTCTGCGTAAGCCACCCTGCCGTATGCGACTGAGTTCACCTCCGAACCGGGTTCTGCTCCGATCAGCCAGCCCTGCCAATGCAACGATTCTGCGCGGCGCTGGCCATAGGCATGCCTCACCCGGCCACTGGTCGGCATGGGCAGCTGGCCCTTTTGCTGTGCAACGCCAAGGTGAGCGCCAAGGTCTGCAGGTATGTCGGCCAGTGCATCTTCCAGTCGTTCTAACAGTAGAACGAGATCCTGGCGGTTTCGTTGCAACTCCCTGAGGCGATCCTCTTCATTGTTGATCCTGTCATCCAGCGTTGCGATCAGGGAAAGTCGCGAATCACGTTGCCCTTCAAGTGCCTGCATGGTCTCGCTGATTTCCAGGGCGGTGGCTTCCAGGTCAGCAAGGGCACTATTGATACGCGCCTGAACCTCGTCAAGCTCCAGCAGTGCTTCGTACAGGCTGGCAATGTCTTCAACCTGTTGTCGATTGAAATACTCGTAATAAGCCAGCATCCGATTGATCTGGCCCGGATCATCCTGGTTGAGTATCAGCTTGAGTCTTGAATGGCGGTCGACGCGGTAGGCAGAGCGGAGTACTTCGCCAAGCTGTTGCTGGCTTTGTCCAAGGGTCGCGAGCAACTGCTGACGTTCAGTCTCAAGTATTTCCAGCTCGTTTTGTTTTTCGGATTGCTGTTCCCGGAGTTTTCTGGACGCCCGGGCAGTCTGGTCAATCTCAAGATCCAGCGTCTTGAGCTGCTGCGCCTCGTCACGATGTTCTGTGCGGGCTTCTTCAAGGCTGGTCTGCAGTTCGGCGATCTGTTCCTGCAGATCAGCCAGCTGTTTTTCAGCGTCCTCTCTTTGCCCCTGGTCCGCACTTGCAATCGAAAGATGGACTGACAAATAACTGGCAATCAGCATCCTGAACAGAGACAGACCGGGACGTGACGCGTTGAAAATGCGCAACAATCAGCCTCTTTTTACCAGTGAGTGACCCGTCATTTGTGCTGGCTGCGAAATCTGCAGGAGATGAAGCATGGTCGGTGCAATGTCGCGCAGTGAACCGCTTGATTCCATGTCAGTTGCGTGACCGACGAACAGCAACGGTACCGGGTTGGTGGTATGAGCGGTATGTGCCTGGCCGGATTCCTCGTCACTCATTTGCTCGACGTTTCCATGATCGGCTGTGATCAGCAATTCTCCACCAGCAGCCACGACGGCGTCACCAACCGACCCCAGCAGCGTGTCAACCGCTTCCACGGCCTTGATCGCAGCGTCCAGTTTTCCGCTGTGTCCAACCATGTCGGGGTTTGCGACGTTGCAGATAATGACATCGAATCGCCCACCAGTGATTGCCTTGACCAGCTTTTCTGTCAATTCGGGTGCGCTCATTTCCGGTTGCAGGTCATAGGTTGCAACATCCGGTGACTGAATCAGGATTCGTTCCTCACCAGGAAAGGGTTTTTCTTCGCCACCGTTCAGAAAAAAGGTCACATGGGCATACTTTTCTGTTTCCGCTATTCGAAGCTGGGTTCGACCGTGGTCAGAAAGTACCTGGCCCAGTACCTGGTCCGGAATTTCCGCAGGAAAAGCGACGTCTGCGGGTAAATCGCTGAGGTATTCCGTCATGCAGACATAGGCTGTAAGTTTGATTGGTTCACGCGCAAACCCGGTAAAAGAAGGCTCTACAAAGGCCCGTGAAATCTGGCGTGCCCGATCTGCTCTGAAGTTGACGAAAATGACACTGTCGCCGTC
>DATFLY010000010.1:0-9447 GCA_035267185.1 Lysobacterales bacterium
GAGCAAAGAGATGATTATCAGAACTATTTTATTGGCCTTGATGCTGACCGGTACGGTGATATCTGCAGGCTGTGAGCGCGATGGTCCTGCTGAAAGAGCGGGAGAGTCGATCGACGAGGCTGTTGATGAAGCTGCAGATGCAGTGGAAGATGCTTGTGACGAGGCTGAAGATGCCACGGGAGTGGATGCAGACTGCTAGAGCGTTTCGTTGCGTGGGCTCCACACTTTTGTGTGGGGCCCATTTTTCAAGCGGAATTTTTAAAGCAATTGCTTTAACCCGGTGTCAGGGTCTCTTAAACGGTCCATGTCCACAGACTCTCCGATCGCAATCAACTTTCGGCCACACATGAAGTCCATCGGATTATTGAGACACTGGATTGCGTTCAACTGGTTCCTGCCGAGGCTGAGAACGCTCACAGTTCCCGGGTTGGTGTTTCGTAATACCATCTCGTCGCCTGGCTGAGGAAGACCTGCCATTTGAAATCGCAAATCAAATTGTTCTGACCAGAACCACGGGGTTTGTGAATATTCAATGTTGTTTCCGAGAATATTCGAGGCAGCTACTTTTCCCTGGTCAACAGCATTCTGAACGGATTCGAGCACAACCGGTTCGGGAAAAGCGGGATGATTGGATTCCGCGCAATCGCCTGCGGCGAAAACGTTTTTAATATTGGTGCGGCACTGGCGGTCGACCACAACACCGCGATTCACTTTGATTCCGCTGTTGGCCAGCCATCGCAGGTCCGGACGCACGCCGATGCCAGTTAGTAAAACGTCGGAATTAATTCTCGTGCCATCATCCAGGCTGATGGCTTCCAAATGCTTGGCTCCATGAATTTCTGTCACCTGTCGGCCCAGGTGAATATTGACCCCTTCATTGCGGTGCCTGGTTTCAAGGACCTCTGCGATCGGAGGCAGGGCAGAACGTTTCATGATCTGATCCTGGGCTTCTATCACATCGACCCTGCAGCCCAGTGAGCGCGCCGATGCGGCGACTTCAAGGCCAATATAGCCAGCGCCAATGATGGCCAGCCGGGTGTCATGGGTCAGGCTGTCACGAATCGCGAGCGCATCATCAAAGGTTCTCAGGTAATGGGTTCCGGCGAGATTTTTGTCGGTCAGCTGGATTCTATTCAGTCGGCTGCCGGTGCAAATGACCAGGTGGTCATAGTCCAGGGGCTCTCCGTTCTCTGGCAGCACACGTTGGTTGCTGTCATCGATGGATTCGACCCTGCATCCGGTTCTTATTTCGATATTGTTGCTTTCAAAAAATGACAGGCTTCGAAGCTGACACTTTTCCAGCGTCCAGCCGTCTTTCAGTACCTGCTTTGAAAGTGGTGGTCGTTGGTAAGGAGTCCAGGGCTCTTTTCCAAGCAGTAGAATTTCACCATCGTATTTTCCCTGCCGCAACGAAATCGCAACCTGGCAGCCAGCCTGACCTGCGCCAACGATGATCACCCTCTGGGTCATTTCATTTTCTAACGCAGTTTAGTCGGTTGGTTTCGGTTTGAGTTCGCGGATTTTCTGTTCCAGGTAGTTGAGCAGGACTTCCTTGTCATCTTCCCTGGCGTGCGTGAATCGGCTGATGGCCATGCCCTCCATTAACTGCTGACAAAGATCGAGCGCAAGATCAAAAGCTTCCGGGTCTGATTGCCATTCCGGAAACACTTCACGAGCGATTTCATACCATTCCTTGTCAAACGCCAGTTGCGCGGGGCGCAAAATGTTTCGAAGGTCTTCATCGGTTCTGGCAGCAACTGAGAGCTCAAAAAACGCAACATAAATGGGGTGGTTTACGTGGGCCCAATAGGCGCGAACCGCCATGCGTGGCAAATCCGCATCATTTGGGATCTCCTTGATCGACCTGCGAAACGCCTGCAGGCGCTTCTCATGAAGATATTCCACCGCAGCGCGGATGATGTCCATCTTGGAAGGAAAATGATGAAGCGTCGCACCGCGTGACAATCCGGCTTTTTCAGCAATCTTGAGCGTGGTGGTATTGGAATAGCTCAATTCAACAATGCACTGAATGGCTGCTGTAATGATCTGGTTCCTCGTTGCAGCACTCTTGCGTGCCTGCCAGCCGCTCTCGCCCGGCCCTGAAGGAGGTTGGGTATCAGCCACTAACAATTTGTCACTTGTATCATTCATGTTGTTTGTATCAGTCTCTTCCCAGGATGGTCTTCATGTGGCCACAGGAGTGGTTCAATTTCTTCGGTCATTTAATCACCCTGACAAAAAAAAGTCACGGTTGTTTGAAACAAGCAACCCTGCTTGTTACGATGTTTGCCCTTCTTTCCCAGCAGGAGTTTTCCGGATGCCACGAGTGTCAGGCAAGGTCGCTTTAGTTACTGGAGCCGCAGCAGGTCTGGGCAAGGCAGATGCATGGCGGCTGGCGCAAGAAGGCGCGACTGTCATTCTGACCGACATCGATGAAAAAGGAGTTGACCTGGCGCAGGAAATTGCAGACGCGACCGGGTCGGAGACTCGTTTCTATCACCAGGATGTATCTGATGAAGCCCGCTGGACAGATATTGTTGAGGCCATCGACAGTGAATTCGGAGGCGTGGATGTGCTGGTGAACAACGCAGGCATTGTCATCCTGGCGACGCCTGAAGACACCACGCTTGAACAGTTTCGCAAGACCAATTCGGTCATGAGTGAAGGTGTCTTCCTGGGCTGCAAGGCCGTGATTCCGTCGATGAAGAAAAGGGGCGGTGGTTCAATCATCAACATGTCATCTGTTGCTTCTCATCTTGGCTATCCAATCTTCTTCTCCTATTCGGCCGCCAAGGGTGCCGTCAGGGCAATGACCAAGTCAATCGCAATTCATTGCCAGATGAATGGCTACAACATTCGTTGCAATTCCATTCACGCGGGGGCAATCGATACGCCCATGGTTCGCAGTTCATTTGCCGAAATGGGAATGCCTGCGCCCGATCCTGATCAGCATGATCCTGATAACCTGGTGGGAATCGGGAAGGCTGAAGATGTGGCCAACCTGGTCCTTTACCTGGCCAGTGACGAGTCGCGATTCATGAATGGTGCAGAGTTGCTTCTCGACAACGCACTGACCATTCAATAGCTGGAAATCTCAACGTTATTCAGGATGATTGCTGTTGTGTCAATAAAATAAACAATCATGATTGTTTATTTTATGCAGGTGCTTGAAGTATACTGCTGAAAAGCGCAGTTTTATGCCGTTTTGTACCTTCCCGGGCAGACCGATTCGAGGTCTGTCGGGGACATGACTGGAGTTTGAATATGGATCTGGGTTTGCAGGGCAAAAAAGCCATCATCACCGGTTCAACCCGCGGCATTGGCCGCGCAATTGCCGAACAGCTCGCCGACGAAGGCGTGGACGTCGCCATCGGCGCCCGCGATGAAACGGCAACGGCGGAAGCCGGCAAGGCATTGGAAGAGAAGGGGGTTAACGTCTTCGCGCAACCGGTGAATGTTAAAGATGCCGATCAATACAAGGCGTGGCTTGAAGCTGCTGTTGAAGCCCTGGGTGGTGTCGATATCTTTGTTGCCAACGTTAGCGGTGGCGGTGGCATGGATTCAGAAAAGAACTGGTGGCGTAATTTCGAGATTGATGTGCTGCATACCGTACGTGGCTGCGAAACCCTGCTTCCCAGTCTCAAAGCTTCCGACTCGGGTTCCGTTGTCATCATTGGTTCGACCAACGCCGTGGAGACATTTATGGGTCCCATGGCATACAACGCAATGAAGGCAGCCCTGGTTACTTATGGAAAGCAGCTCTCACAATTTGTTGCCAAACGTGGTGTGCGTGTCAACGTGGTTTCGCCCGGACCCATCTACTTCGAGGGTGGCGCCTGGGAAATGATCAAGGGTGCTGTGCCCAAGATGTACGAGGACACCATCGCCCAGATTCCGGGCGGAGAAATGGGCACGCCCGAAGAAGTTGCGCGGGTCGTGACTTTCCTGTCCAGCCCGGCTGCCAGCCTGGTGACCGGCGTGAACCTGGTTGCGGACAATGGATTCACCAAGCGCGTCCAGCTTTAAGTCCATATGTCCAGCACCCATCCCGGTTCTGAACAGGTTCACCTGGTTTGCGGTGGTAAGTACCATGACTTTGATTTCGCCCGGCTGGAACTGCTCGGGCTTCTGGCAGAGATTCCGCAGGTTCGAACGTCAGTTGCCGGGGACTGGTCAGATATCGATTCATTGTCATCAGCATCAGTGCTCATCTCATATACCAGCGATCTTGTCCCTGGCGAGAATGAGCAGGATCAACTGGAAGGGTTTCTTCGCAGGGGCGGAAGCTGGTTCGCACTTCATGGCACAAACTCGCTGCTGCAATACACCAGGGGCGTCGGCTGGGAAGCGCCACATCAGGCGACACGTTTTTTCGAAATGCTGGGCAGCCAGTTTGTCGCTCATCCGCCAATTCAGCCTTACACCGTTCGTCCCAGTTGCCAACACCCGCTTGTCGAGGGCATCGAGCCGTTTACAGCGGACGATGAGCTTTACCTTTGCCGCTTTTTTGGTGAGCACACTTGTCTGCTCGAGACTGACTTCAGTGGTGAAACGCCCGGATTTGCAGAAAGTGACTGGGCCGACAATGACAAGGTTCCTGTAATGTACCTGCATCCATGGGAAACCAACGAGGTGCTCTACCTCAACCTGGGTCATGCCCGTGGCCATTGGGATATGCAACCGTTGATGGATTACTACGATACCGAGGAACGCGGGAGCTGGAAGCGGCCCGAATTTTATGAATTGTTGCGCCGCGGGATTCAGTGGGCACTGAACCGAACGACTCGCGCAGCAGGGTTTGAGCAATGAGCGAATCTAAAGCTGAAAACGCCGGGATGACACCCCTGGACAAGGCACCTGATCCGCAGTTGTCTGATGACATCATTGCCAAGGAACGCTATACCGACGCGGAATTCATGCGTCTTGAGTGGGAAAAAATCTGGACGAAGGTCTGGAATGTCGGGTGCATGGAGCAGGACATTCCTGAGCCAGGAGATTACGTGGCCACCGAGCTGGGCACCGAGTCGATACTGATTGTCAGACAGCCTGATGGAGAGGTTCGGGCGTTCTACAACGTCTGTCAGCACCGCGGGAACCAGTTGCGTCCCGAGGGCATGGGCCATGCCGATTCATTTCAGTGCATGTATCACCACTGGGAATATCATCTTGATGGGACGTTCAAGAAAATTCCAGATGTGGAAACGTTCCCCCAGGGCGCCCCCTGCACCGGGCTCGAGGAGGTTCCCTGTGCGACCTGGGGAAGCATGGTGTTTTTCAGCCTCAACCCCGATGTCGAGCCGTTGGACAAATATCTGGGTGTCATCCCCGAACACCTTGATCCCTACCAGTTTCACAAGATGGCGCGTGATCGCAATGTCACGGTTGAATGGGATTGCAACTGGAAGACCTCAGTGGATGCCTTCAACGAGAGTTACCATGTCCAGGGTATTCATCCTCAACTGCTGTGGCACCTGGATGATCTCAACATCCAGATCGACTGTTACGACCGTCACAACAGGTACCTGATCAAATTTGCCAGGGTCAGCCCTCGAATTAATCTGCCACCCGACATTCCACCCGGGATCAAGGCATTAATGAAGGATGCCGGTATGGATCCGGCTGACTACTATGGTCGTATCACCGATGTGCGTCAGGATTTGCAGGACTGGAAGCGTAAGCACGGAACAGAACTGGGCAAGGACTACACCCGGCTGCATGATGCCCAGCTGACCGATGATTTTCATTACCTGGTCTTCCCTAACATCACGCTCAACGTTCATGCAGACGACTACTGGTTGTTCCGTCAACGGCCACATGCCACCGATCCGAACAGGATGTATTTTGATATCTGGACATTCAAGCTCATTCCTGACGGTGAGGAATGGCCCGAACCGCCGGAGCACAAGCAATTCAGGCATGGTGAAAAGAGCATCGGACTGGTGCTGGATCAGGATGCTGCCAATCTGCCTGGCGTTCAGCGGGGCATGAATTCTGCCGGTTACCGCGGCCTGTGGCTGGGCAACCAGGAATTACGTATCCGCCACTTTCACAAGGTGATCGATGATTACATATATGGGCCGGGTGAAAAGCCCGAGGGAGCGTTGTGATGACATCGCTATCGACTGAACAATTGCTGCGCGCCTATGAACGGATGAAGACCATTCGCGAATTCGAGGAACGTCTCAACCAGGAAATTCAGAAAGGAGCCATTCCGGGTTTTACTCATCTGTATGCAGGGCAGGAAGCAGTTGCCGTGGGTGTTTGCGAGCACCTGGGGAATGAAGACTATATTGCCAGCACCCATCGGGGTCACGGACATTGCATTGCCAAGGGCTGTGATGTGATCGGCATGATGAAGGAAATCTATGGTCGCCATGACGGCCTTTGTAAAGGCAAGGGCGGGTCGATGCACATTGCCGATGTCGACCAGGGCATGCTCGGGGCCAACGCGATTGTAGGTGGCGGACCGCCACTCGCAGTTGGTGCAGCAATCGCCACCAGGCTGCAGGGCAAGGGCAAGGTCACCGCGTCTTTTACAGGTGATGGTGGTTCCAACCAGGGCACTGTTTTTGAAGCCATGAACCTGGCCGTGGTGCTCAAACTGCCCACCATTTTTGTTTATGAGGACAATGGCTACAGCGAACACACTGGCACATCTTATGCCGTGGGTTCTGACGATATCGCCAGTCGAGCTGCCGGATTTGGCATGCCTGCTGAAAAAGCTGACGGCTGCGATTTCTTCGCCGTTTATGAAACCGCAGGCAGGGCAATTAAGCGCGCCCGTGCAGGAGAAGGTCCCAGTGCTGTTGAGTTCGCCACCACGCGTTTTTACGGGCACTTCGTCGGTGATCCACAAAATTACCGGGCCAAAGACGAAGTGGCCAGGCACCGTGAGACCATGGACTGTCTCAAGAATTTCAGGGCAAGGGTGACGGCTGAGGGCTGGCTGAGTGACGAGCAACTCGATGAAGTCGATGCTCGAGTTCTTGCATTGATCGATGAAGCAGTTGAGGCCGCACAGGCTTCACAACCACCAGGTATCGAAGACATCCTGACCGATGTCTACGCCAGCTATTGAACAGGACAAGTTAATGGCAGTGATGACTTTCAGAGAAGCCCTTAACCAGGCCATGTTCGAGGAAATGCAACGCGATCAGCGAGTCATTGTGCTTGGCGAGGATGTTTCCGGCGGCGCCGGTGGCACCAGCGGTGAGCGTGATGCAGCTGGCGGCATTTTTGGCGTTACAAAAGGATTGATTCTTGAATTCGGCGAGGATCGTGTGATCGACACGCCGATTTCCGAGTCCGCCATCATGGGGGCGGGCGCCGGAGCCGCTGCCGCCGGCCTCAGGCCGGTGGCAGAACTAATGTTTGCCGATTTCATCGGCGTTTGTATGGACCAGGTGTATAACCAGGCCGCCAAGTTTCGTTACATGTTTGGCGGAAAAATGCAGTGCCCGTTGGTGATCCGCACGGCAATGGGTGCCGGCATGAACATGGGTGCACAGCATTCGCAGACCATCTACCCCATCCTGACATCGGTACCCGGGTTAAAGGTCGTGATTCCTTCAAACCCTGCTGATGCGAAGGGGCTTTTAAAGACTGCGATTCGCGACGATGATCCTGTGGTGTTTTTTGAACACAAGGCCCTGTACAACAGGAAAGGCGAAGTGCCTGATGGGGATTACACCATCCCGTTTGGAGAGGCCGATATGCCGCGCGAAGGAGATGATTGCACCGTGGTGGCCATAGGCCGGATGGTGCCATTCGCTGAAAAGGCCATCGACCACCTCGCCGAGAGCGGGATTACATGTGACCTGATCGATCCGCGTACGGTGTCACCGCTGGATACCGAAATGATTTTCGAAAGCCTGGAGCACACCGGACGCCTGGTTGTGGTGGATGAATCTCCGCCACGTTGCAGTCTTGCATCGGACATCGCCGGAATTGTTGCAGCCGAGGCGTTCGGTTCCCTGAGGGCGCCCATCAAGATGATCACTGCACCCCACACCCCAGTGCCATTCGCGCGTGAACTTGAACGCGCCTATGTACCGGGCCCTGATCGGATCGCTGCTGGCATCACCGAGGTGACCAATGTCTGATCGTATTTACGCCATCACTGTTCCCAAGTGGGGCATCGAAATGCAGGAAGGCACCATCACGGAATGGCGTGCAGCGGTCGGTGACACCATTGAGCGTGACCAGGAGCTGGTCGATATCGAAACAGACAAGATCGTTAACACGCTGGAGTCGTCACATGCCGGTGTTTTACGTCGAATCGTGGTTGATGCTGATGAAACCCTGAAGGTCGGTGCGTTGCTGGGTGTCATTTCCGGGGCGGATGTTGACGATGCGCAGATTGACTCATTCATTGCAGATTTCAGGCCGCTGGATGCCAGTTTTGGTGTCGGTGAGGAACTGGAAACGTCCGCACCTTCAGAGAGTGCACCCCCAGCCACCAAAGCACCAGCCAGCGCACCACCAGCTGCCAGATCAGCCGGCAAAGCAAGCCCGGTGGCCAGGCGACTGGCCGAAAAACTGGGTGTCGACCTGGCCCAGGTCGAGGGAACTGGTCGTAATGGACGAATCTCCCGTGAAGATGTTGAGGCTGCTGCGCAGGCGGCAAGCACAACTTCAACTGCTGAGGCAACATCGGGTTCAACGATTGAGACACTCAGCCCACGGGCAATGACAGCGGCAAAGCGCATGACGGAATCGAAGACCACGATTCCGCATTTCTATCTCGGTCGCGAACTCGATATGAGCGCTGCACTGGCCAGCAAGCAATCGGGTGGCTGGCCATTGACTGCCGGTATCCTCAAGGCTTTGGCCACGGCGCTGGCAGAGCATCCCCGCATCAATGCGCATTTTCAGGATGATTCACTCAAGCTGCATTCGACTGTTGATATCAATGTGGCGGTGGATACCGAAGATGGATTGCTGGCTCCGCTTTTAAAGAACGTGGCAGGGCAATCCATAGACGATGTTGCCAGCAGCCTGAAGGACATTGCGCAGCGGGCCCGTGGCAATGCACTCAAGGCAGGCGAGCTTAATCCAGGCGGGATCACGCTGAGTAATCTCGGGATGTTCGGGATCGACGACTTCACCGCGATTATCAATCCACCGCAGCTGGCGATCCTGGCAGTCGGTCGAATTCGTCCCCGACGCTTCGAAATGGACGGTGAAGAAATACCCGCGATGGCGGCATGCCTCTCCTGTGACCATCGTGCCCTTGATGGCGCAACAGGAGCACGATTCCTGGAGTCATTCCAGCAAGCGCTGAATTCCCTCTGAATCATGAGCATTCGCGTTGCCCTGATCCCGTTACTTGCTGTCTTGTTGGTGAGCGCTTGTTCCAGGCCGCCAGAACCACAGGAACAAGCCGAATTACAAGCTGAAACCGAAGTTTCTGATGCAGCCGTTGTCGAAGTTGATGCTGGCGAGGCT
>DATFLY010000011.1:0-6001 GCA_035267185.1 Lysobacterales bacterium
AAAACTGCCAGGCACGTTCCCGGTCAGGAATCTGTGAAACAGCACGCCACTGTTGACCATCGAAACCTGGGCCATGCGTAAATTGCCGGTTGCCGTGTTCAGAACCAGCGGCTTGGTGGCGTCGCAACCAGCGGTTATGCATCTGACCGCTGCAGTATTGTCAACAAACTGCAGCTCCGAAAGCTCCATGGTGCCCTGATTGACCAGCAAACCAGCCCCGGCAGAGCCGTCCGTGACGATGGGGTGGAAACCTTCAAAAGACACATTGGTGATGCGAAGCGTTCCGGAGCCAGCGACACGAATAAGGTTGACGGGCCCGCCGTCCTCGCCAATAAAGTATGCAGGAGCCTGGTCGGCAAACAGTGCTACATCCGTGGTGACTACAGGCAGTACGTCATCAGAGCCGATAAGGAATGTGCCACCCATCCGGATGATGCGCGTTCCGCTGTTATTCGATTGAGCACTCTCAAGTTCGGCTTTCAGCGATTCAAGGTTTCCATCGGGGATGGTGACATAGGTGTTTATCGCCCAGGCAGGGGCAGAAAGAACAACAATAATCAAGCCAAAAAGAAACTTTTCGCGCCAGTTCATTTTTCGCAGACTCCATGAGGCAAATGCGAAATGTGGCATTTGGACAATCTACGCCGATATGGTTCCATTGTGTAGCTGAACGTGCGCTGAACCGGTTATCAGTTATGCCTTGCGAGAATGCAACGTTGGCACCCAGTCCGGTGGTTGCTGAAGGGCGTATTCAGGTAAAAGACGATCAACCCCGATTGGTTTGGAAATGTAGATCGGGGTGAATTCGGCATTTCTGTAATCGGATACCGCGAATGCACAGAGCGGGAGAACGGCAGCCACGGCTGCTGCGATGGTTGCGATAAAAGAATGCCTGAATTTCATCACATCGATTCTGCTGCCCCATTGGACATCCAATGAGTGAATTGTAGACATCCACATTACGCGGCAGTTCGTTTGCAGCATTGCTGGCGGTCGGAATCGAATGCCTCTGCTTGCAACCCGAGATTGCTGGACTTAAGCTGCGACCAACCCGCTTTCTTGTGCTCATTGGTGAAGTTTAAGGACATTAGATTCCATTGGCTGATATTTTCATATCCTATGCCCGAAGCGATCGGACTCGCGTAGAGACGCTCGCCAATGCCCTTCAGAAAGAGGGCCTGGAGGTGTGGTGGGATCGCCAGATTCTTGGCGGCGATGATTTTTCCGCCAATATCGAACGAGAACTTGAGTCTGCCGGCGCGGCAGTTGTCGCCTGGTCGGAGGCCGGTTCGCAATCACACTGGGTAAAGGACGAAGCCGCTTACGCTGCCCGTGGTGACAAGCTGGTGGCCATCAGCCTGGATGGAACAGCCCCGCCAATGGGATTCCGCCAGTTCCACGCCATCGATTTCTCAGGTTGGGATGGCAAAAGCTCAGCCACCGAGTTTACTGAACTGATACGGGCAACAGCCACACGATTGGGTGCGCACACATCCGCCGACCTGAGTGCCCCGGGCAATAACAAGGCGACGGAAGCAGATCCCATCGATACCGGACCATGGATTGCTGTTACACCCATCAAGGTTCGGGGAGACGACCCCGACATGGAAGACCTGGCCGAAGATCTCACCGACAGCATTGCCAGTGGCCTGGCGCGATTTTCCTATCTGAATGTCGCCACTCAATCCTCCGCTAACGAGAGCAAACGTGCCGGTGCGACTTATTTGCTTGGTGGAACACTGCGCAAGGCCGGCTCGACCCTGCGCCTTAGCATCAAACTCAGCACAACCAGCCAGGACAAACAGGTGTGGGGAGAAAGGTATAACCGTGCTTTTGACAATGAAACCATTCTGGAACTGCACGATGACATTACGGACCATGTTGTCACCGCCGTGGCGGACCCTTACGGCGCCCTGATGCGGGACCTGTCAGCACCGGTTGCGATGCTGGAACCGGAAGACATGACGCCATACGAAGCGTTGTTGCGGCACTTCATCTTTCGCCAGCGAGTGACACAGGAAGATCATACCGTTGCGAAACGAGCCATCGATCTGGCCACGCAGCGCGCCCCGGGCAACGCCGAATTATGGGCCGCGATGGCTTTCGCAGAACTGGAAGAATACAAAAATCACTTCAACGAAAGTGAGGGTGCGCTGGCGCAGGGATTGCGCTCGGCGCGTCGCGCGGTGGAACTCGACCCGTACAGCGCTTTCGGGCACTTCGCGCTGTGCGATGCCAGCTTCTTCAGCCGTGATGTGGCGACCACCAGGATCGCCGGAAAACGATCGCTCGAACTGAACCCACGAGACTCGGACGCCATGGCGATGATCGGGCTAATGACGATGTTCATCGGTGACTGGGACCATGGAACGGCGCTGGTGGAACGCGCCATCGGACTCAACCCGAATGCCCCCGGCTGGTACTGGTTTGGGGGTTTCTACAATCACTTTCGACTGGAAGAGTACGAGGCTGCGCTGGAATTCATCCGCCGCGTGAACATGCCGCAGTACTTTGCATACCAGTCGTGCAAGGCCATAGTCCTGGCACAACTGGGCCGCAAGGATGAAGCCCGGGCGGCGGTCGAGGCGTTCGAGTCCATCTGGAACGACGACCCGGCCCTCTACAAGAAGAACATTAATCGGTGGTTTTACGCGCAGCCGGATTTTGAGGAAAAGTTTTGCGCCGGATTGCGCAAGGCCGGCATGGACTTGCCGTAACTTCTCTTTTTTCTGAAAACTGCCCTTAGTCAGGGTTGTCGGATCCCGGGGTATAGACCTGGGATGTGGTCAGCGCTGAGGTCAGGGAATCGCTGAATTCCCTGTGATCTTCCTCGTCGTAAACTCGATCGGTTCGCATGCGAATCCCGATGTAGCCAGCCAGCGCCAGATGCGCGGCCGCTGCGTAAAGGAACAGGGCATGGTCGCCGAGCAACATCATGAGGCCGGATGACAGGAAGGGTCCGGCAACCGCCCCGATGCCATACATCAGCAGAAGTCCACTCGAGATCATGACAAATGTACCGGGATCAGCGCGGTCATTGGCCTGTGCGACAGACACCGAGTACACCGGGAATGCAAATGCACCCCAGAAAAAGCCAAGGCACAGGATGCCAAGGGGGCTGACCTGTGTGGCGAGATGCCACAATATGACCCCAACCACCGCCGCCCCTGCGCAGCTGACGATCAGAACAATACGGCGGTCTATTCGGTCCGACCACCAACCCAATGGCCATTGACCGGCCGCACCGCCCAGCACAACGGCGCTCATAAACCATGCGGCCATCGACACATCCTGGGTGACCGCCACTGCGAAAACCGGAGCCAGGGCCCAGAATGCACCGTTGGCCATACCCGATGCGAGTGTGCCGACCATGCCGGTGGGCGAATTCCGGTACATCATTTTCAGGCTGAAGTAGCTTTCCTGTATTTTCTGAGGTTCCTCACGACGTGACATCAGAACAGGGACCGCGGCCAGCGACACCAGCATAGAGGCAACAGCAAACAGCTCGAGCGCCGCGGGATCCGCCAGCAACAGCAGCTGCTGGCCAGCGGCGATCATGAACATATTGATCACGATGTAAACGGAAAAGACCGTACCGCGGTTTTCGTCAGATGCGCGCTCGTTGAGCCAGCTCTCGATCACCACGTACAAGACAGCGAAACAAAAGCCGGTGGCAAAGCGCATCACGCCCCAGGTCCAGAGGTTGACCCACAGGCCATGTAACAGGGGTACGGCTGAGGCAATCGCAGTCATCGCGCCGAATGCGCGCACGTGTCCGGCGCGCCTCAGTAATTCAGAGCCCTTCCAGCAGCCGAAAGTAAATCCGAGGAAGTAAAAGGCGCCGATGAATCCCACACCCAGTGAGGAGAATTGCTCCAGGGTGGCCCTTACTGGCAGCAGTACGGTCTGCAGCCCTTGTCCTGCAAGCAGGATAGCCACACCCAGTAACAGGGTTGCAACGCTGGCAATTGCAGTTTTCATGGGCGCGACGGGCGTGATTCAATTAAGAAGGCGGCGATTCTACAGCACGTTTGGGCACTTCGCTGCGATTTTTCGAATGTCTTTCCCGGATCGGGATGGTGATGGCAGTGATGACGGATTTGGGAAATAGTGGCCGTTGTTGGCACTAAGCGTAATCGCCTATTGCTTTAACGTCATCCCGGAAAGGCTGACAGGCTTGTCCGGGATCCAGTCCTTGCTTCCCCGCTCCGTAAGCAACGTGCTGGATGCCGGTCTTTGTTCCAGCACGACCATAACGTATTGCGTTATATAACGCATCACGTTATAGTCATTGGGTGATAAAAAGCTTTGGCGACAAGGAGACCGAAAAAATTTGGCAGGGGAATCGCTCAAAACGACTTCCTGGCAATATTCAGCAGGTTGCCCGCCGCAAGCTGCGCATGCTGAACAATGCACAAGATCTGCGGGACCTCAGAGTTCCGCCTGCCAACCGTCTGGAGGCATTGCGAGGCAAGCGTGCGGGACATCACAGTATCCGCATCAATGACCAGTGGCGAATCTGCTTCAAATGGAATAATGGCAATGCTTCAAATGTGAGCATCCTGGACTACCACTGATTTAGAAAGTGAACTTTGGAATAAAGATGATGAGCAAGTTAAAAAACATTCACCCCGGTGAAGTGTTGCAGGAAGAGTTTCTGGCGCCCCTGGGCATCAGCCAAAATCGCATTGCACGCGAGATTGGGGTATCGCCGCGGCGCATCAATGAAATTGTGCACGGCAATCGCTCGGTGACGGCTGATACGGCTTTACGCCTGGCCCGGTATTTTGGAATGTCCGAAACATTCTGGATGGGCTTGCAGGCTGATTATGAACTGGAAGAGGCGCGCACCAGGCTGGGCTCCCGCCTGCAACGGGAAGTACAAAGTCACGCCGCCTAATGCCCCGGCAGCGTCACCTCGAATTCGATGGTGTCCCGTTCATCGCTGACTCTTTATCAAGAAGGATAAACGGCTTGAGTGTTGTAATCGTTTACTCTGATTCGGCGCTTTAATCACGATAGATGTCCACTGTGACATCGTTCTCCATTTCCAGTAATTCATCGACATAATCGGCAAAACCGGAATGCAGGTAGCTCCTTCTTTGCCGCCAGTAGCGGGCCATGCCCGGAAGTGACTTCACGCCAAGAATGGCGGCAGTGATGGCCTCGCGAAGCTCGGAGTCAATCGTTCCTTCCTCGGCCAGCAAATAGCTGTTTTGAAAGGCGAGGAATGCACCGTGGAGCATCATCAGGAACTGGAACTCTTCTGCATTGGAAAGCGCTTCCTCGCTGGTTAGTGCCTTGTAAAACAACTCGCTGGTTTGCTGATCCGACCCAACTTCCAGGTACCAACTCTGCAAAGCCACGTTGGCGTCGTTTGCGGAGGCCGCACGTACGGCCGCGGTGCTGTCATTGACCTGGATGCCCACATAAATCAGGGAAACCACCACGGCGAATGCACCAATAATTTCTGCCAGGTTGGCCAGTTCAGGGAGTTTCAGTTTCATCCGCAGTCCTCAAAACGTTTGAGCATATTCTAGCCGAACTGCTTGTGACCCTCAGGTCAGAGCCTTTTGCCTCCACGTAAGTGACATTTATATCCCGGATAGAGTTTTGGCTTCGCTTTCCGCTTTCGGGATCACTGTTGGATAAAATTCCAGTCGAACCCGGATTGGCGCTCTACCGCGAATCAGTGGTTTCTCGTTTCACCCAATCCGAATGTTTGAGTTGAGGTTGCTTGTAAAGTCAGCGGGTGGGTCCCGGATAATGCTATTCGCATTTCCGGGATGACGTAAATGGGGAAATTGGTGGCCAGAGGTGGACAAATCTGACTGGATCAGATTTGAACGCACGGAGCACAGGCAGAGAGCGAGGGGCGGTTTTGCCGAAGGCAAAGAAGCGCCTCGCGGATGCCGTTGTGCGTGCGCCTGCAAGGTGAATTACATGGACGTAATTCATTAATCGAACCACCGACACGCGGATTTTCAATAGTTAAAGCAAA
>DATFLY010000012.1:0-8490 GCA_035267185.1 Lysobacterales bacterium
GTGAGACAGGTCTTCCCATTCCTGGAGCCATTGTTTCCGAGGCGGGACTGGAAACCTTGGATCGCAGTAACACTGGGGGCTATTTCTCTGCCAATGTCACGGCAGGCCCACTGGATCTGGTCGTCAGCGCTGAAGGCTATCACCTTCATCATGGTACTTACAGCGCTCCCAGCCAGCCTGGAAAACCATTGAGCCTGCTGCTTGAACTCATCACAACCGGCGACCTGGTCGTGACCATACTGGATGCCGAAAGTGGTGACGCTGTATATGACGCCCGCCTTGCGATCAACGGCATGACCTTCAGCGCCGATGAGCAGGGCCGTGTCAATGTGCCGCAACTCGAGGCCGGCGATTTGAATCTGGTCGCCACCCACCCCGCCTACCTGCCTTCTCAGCAATCGTGGACTCTGAAACGTGGTCAGCAACTGGAAGTGACCATCGAGTTGGCGCCCATCACATGGGGAACACTGACGGGAAGTGTGGTTGACAGTGTTTCAGGGCGCCCATTACCCGGGGCGACCATCCGAAGCGGCGCGCTGATCGCCGTGTCGGATGACAGTGGCCTTTTTAAGTTCGAAGAGGTACCCGCCGGCATGACAAACATAGCGGCGACCCTGAACACTCATCACGGCACCAGCCTGGACATAGAGCTTGAAGCTCGCCAGACGCTGGATGTTGAGCTTTCCCTGGACCCCATTACAACGGGAGCCATTAAGGGCATGGTCGTCGACGGCGAAACCGGACACGCCCTGGCGAACGCCCTGGTGAGGGTGGGTGGCGTGGAGCTCAGAACCGGCGCAGATGGACGCTTTCGTTTCGACACCCTTGAGGCAGGACCGGTTTCTGTGCTGGGATCCGCCCCGTTGTACCAGGACGGGTCACAAGACCTGGAAGTGGTTGTGTTAGAAACCAGGGAAGTGCATTTGGAGCTGGAGCCCATTACCACCGGGAACTTCCAGGGCGTAGTGCTGGACGCTGCAAATGGCCAGCCAGTCGTCGGTGTCCGCCTGACAATCAGCGGGCAGACTGTTGAGACCAGCGCGGATGGTTCGTTCACTTTACGGGACCTGCCGATGGGTTCACAGGACGTGCGTGCCCGGCACGCGGATTATAAGGACTCAGAACTGGAGGTTGACATAAAGCCGGGCGAGAATTTTGAGCTCGAACTTTCACTGGATCTGCGTCGTGAAGACGTTACCGAACTTGAGAAGCGCCTGGAGGAAGAAGGCACAATCGACCTCTACGGCATTCATTTTGATTCAGCACAGGACAAATTCAAGCCATCCTCCATGCCCACATTAGAGGCACTGCTCCTGGTCCTGCAACGCGCGTCTGACCAGAGATTCCAGGTGGCTGGTCACACCGATTCCGATGGCGAGGAAGATTACAACCAGGACTTGTCAGAGCGAAGGGCCGCCAACGTGATCCGGTGGCTCACTGAACGCGGCGTCCCCGGCGATCAACTGGTCAAGGCGGGGTACGGTGAATCCAGCCCGACCGCCTCGAACGACACCGAATCCGGTAAAGCCTTGAATCGCCGTGTTCAACTCAGTCGCATTGGGGAATGAATTTGGTACGATTCAGCAGGATGACTTAACCATTTCGGAAATCGGCGGTGTTGTATGAAATGTTGGATGTTGGGGGCGCTGGGGTCAGATCGATACAACCAACTGATTCAGAACGATATTTATTCCGAATACTCTCATGTGTCCCGCTTGGATGGTGCATTTCAGGATTGAAAACGGACAATTAAGAGTATCGAATGGACACCCGTTTAATTGTTTAGCTCAACAGCCTGGTCACTGATTTTCGAACTAAAAATTTGCCTGCTAACGCCCTGACAGCAGCACCTTCATGCTGTGACTCCTTATTTGCGGCTACTCTTGCTTGTGTGACCTGATTTTTCTGGTTTCAACGGTTTTTTTTAGTGCCGGAAGCACAAACGATTTCCATCCCTCTTCGAGTCCATCGCGTATTTCCCGAATCATGTCGGGTTCAAATTGCTCCCAACCCGAGTGTTCAAGTGCAACCACACAATCCGAATCATGAGGTTTCAGCAAGATTCTCACCGTGGTTTCGGGTGTGCCGGGCATATACCAGCTGAACGAGAACTCACGCGGCTCATTCAATGCCAGGATTCGGCAATGTGTGGCCCCTTCGATGTCAAGCTCACCACGCTTATTTTCGTCGGGCTGCATGTAGAAGATGTGACCGATTTCCTTGCGATACCGAAGGCATCCCAGCCATTGACTCACCTTTGAAGGCTCGGTCAGGCAGCGCCACACCTGTTGTTGTGAAGCTTCAATCTCGATGGTTTGGGTGATCTGTGGCAGTTGTGTGGTCATAGCAGCCTCGAAACCTGCCAGGTCAGGTTGCACCGCCCGAACGAATCACCTTGCTGACAGCACTTGCATATTGCGTCCAGCGTGACTCAGCCTCTTCAAGTGCCTTTCCACCCTTCCGGGTCAGCTTGTAATACTTTGCTTTCCGGCCCTCAGGACTTTGCATCCACCTTGATTGCAAAAGTCCTTGCCGCTCCAATCGATGTAATGCCGGGTAGAGCGAACCCTGCGGTACAGAAAAATGCCCGCCGGACGTGCGCTCAAGCCATTGCCCGATGCCCCAACCATGTAAAGGCTCAGTTGCAATCGATCTGAAAATCAGCATGTCCAGCGTGCCCTGGTAGAGCTTGTTCTTTGTATTCATGGCGCGCCTTTTTGCGTGGCCTGCCCTGGAGGAAGCCGTGTGAGGTAAATACGGGTCGATTGACTGATCAGAACCGCCGTGGCGACAAACAGGCAGAACAGCAATCCACTCCCTGCAATGACGACCTGACTGACCAGGAGCGCCAGAAATGCAAAACTGGAAGTGATGAGCAAGAGTGATACCTGGAAGAATTGCCTGCGAAGCCTCGAGTCGGTGAAATAGAGGTGACTGAAGGTGACGGATATGAATAATCCAATTGCAATGACGAATGCTGCATACCCACCCGGCGTGGCCCAGGCGTAATTCAAAGACTCAACATATTCCGCCAACATGGTTGCGAAATTGGCGCCGATGGCCAGGAACACCAGCCATGCAATTTGCGAATAAAGCGTAACTTTTGAATCGGGGTTTTCGAAGAAGCGGCTTAACCAGAGTGTAAATCCGAACACCGACAGTGTGATTGCAGGGATGATCCAAAATTCCTGAAACGCCATTGGCATGAACGCGAAGAAAGATTTCGCACTGAGTATCGCAAAGCACGTGGCCGCAATGGCCAGAACCATGGTTGACCTCATCTGCAAAAAAGCCAGCCAGGTCTTAATGGAAACTCCGAGATGCGTCAATGGACTGGATCGCTTGGCAGCCTGATCGGCCAGCCGCAATGATTCCGCCAGTTCCGCCGGTGCCTGCATCAATTCAACCGCACGTGCCTCCGGATTGATCAGACAACCATCAGCTTCGGACAAGCCTCGGGTCAACTGGCGAATATGCTCATCGATCTCTGCAACAAACTGTAGTTTGCTGATCTGATCCAGCGTGACCTGCTGATCAATCTCCTGACGCAGTTGCCTGATATAACTCGTACGAGTGAGATGTTGAGTGTTCTTAATCGAATGGGCTTGCATGTCTTTGGCAACCTTTCCCAGGGGTCAGATCATATTGTCGCAGCTAATCTGCGCTTCATCTAATATACCTAGACACTCTACAATACATTGAGGAGAATGTCCTGGTGAATATGGTTTTCCGAATCATCAAATGGCCCGCCATTGGAGTTTTTTTCATTTTTGTTGCCTATGGCTTCTGGCAATCAGTGACTGTCGCAGGATTCTATTTCGGCCCCTCCGAGAAAACGCTCGCAGCGACAGGGTTCGTGCTTGAAAAGGCTCGCAGTGGCGAGATGCCCGGGACATTCCGATTCGCCCCGAATTTCCCCTTTTGGAGCGACGGTGCCGAAAAAGAGCGCTATCTCCACATTCCGAGCGATTCAAAAATCGATAATTCTGATCCGGATCGCTGGAATTTCCCACGTGGTACCCGGATCTGGAAGGTATTTGAAACGGATGACAAATTGGTGGAAACGCGGATGCTGTTCAAGTACGACATCCAGCCCTGGGCCTGGGACATGGCGGTTTATCAGCCTGCTTTGGGTACAGGTCAGCACACGAAACTGGCCCTGGCCAGGGAAAACGTTTCAGGAACGGACCATGATATTCCCGCACCCGGTGAATGCGTGACTTGTCATGGCGACGGCAGGCAACGGCGCCCCCTGGGAATCTCAGCAATCCAACTGCCATGGAACAGTGAGAAAACCCTCTCAGTTGAAGACCTGGCTCGCAATGGTTTGTTCGAAGTGCCACCCGGGTCCCCGGTGGAGATTCCAGGGTCAGCACTGACCCGGTCCGCACTCGGGTATCTGCATGCAAATTGCGGAAGTTGTCACCACCAGAACTCTACCCATGTCACTGAAAAAGTGCCGCTATGGCTGGACCTGAGGACTGAAACACTCGCAAGCGTAGAATCCACGCATGCCATTCGAACCGCGATCAATCAACAACCTCACCTGGATGGTATGGGAACCACGTTGTACATCAAACCGGGCAACCCCCAGGAAAGTTTTCTCTGGCGTCGAATGTCAGTGCGCGACGGTGGCGCCTGGCAGATGCCACCCATTGCGACGGAAGTTGTTGATCACGCCGGTGTTGAACTGATTGAGAAGTGGATTCTCGAAATGGAGGGTATGCAATGAGGGGGCGGGGGCATAAGCAAATGACGAGTGGCGAATCACGAGTGGCGAATCACGAGCTCATGGAGTTCGCGTCCAAACGGAGTCAAAGATGCCGATACTCCGCGGCAGGCAGAGTTAGTCTTTTTCCTCAATTCCTGGATTGATTAATCCAAACATCACACTGTCAAACCACGTGTCGCGGACATACCAGCGTTTGCGAAAGTATCCCTCACGTTCAAAACCATTGCGTTCCAGCAGCCTGAGGCTCCCGGTGTTCGCAGGGTCGACATCAGCTTCCAGTCTCCCGAATTCAAGCGTATCAAAGCAATAGTCAATCATGCATTTAAGCGCTTCGGAGGCATAACCATTGCCCCAGAATTCACGGTTCAGGATATAGCCCACTTCGCCTCTGCGATTTGATTCACTGATGTGAAACAGGGTAAATGTTCCTATCATCCGATCCGATTCAGCCAGGCAGATGGCCCAGAATTTCGCTGCCTTGTCTTCGTCAAACGCCAGGTTGTCATCCAGCATTTTTTGCGCATCAGCGAGATCCTCCAACGGCTCGCGCGCAAAGTGCTCAAGCGCGGTTTCATCTGAATAAATTGCGTATATATCTTCCACATCACCTTCCTGCACTGGTCTGAGGACCAGTCTTGGTGTATGAAGAATCGGTGATCCGCTTGCTGGTGCTGACATGATGATGGAGTTCAGGTTTGCAGTGACTGGCTGGGCTATTATGCGTTCTGACAAGCCAAAGGCAACAATTTTCAATTAATGGCATTTCTGGAAGACAAGTACCGACCACTTGACCTGCTTCGCTATGCAGGTCTGTTTACCTGGTTGTGTCTCACCGTACCCCTGGTGCTGATTCGCTCGATTGTCGACGAACCCATGGTGGCGGAGCGCTATCTCGCGTGGTGGGCCCTGCATGTATTGTTTGGGCTGACGTATTGGAACCAGGTTCGGGAACTGCCATTGCAGGCGCCTTTGGCTTATCGACTGGTTACGCTTCTTGTTCTGACTGGCAGTGCGCTGGCAATCTGCCTGGCAAGCGAGTCGAGTCTTGGTGGCGTACTGCTTCTAGTGGTGGCTGGATTGGTGCCCTGGATGCTGCCCACTTACGCAGCGGGCGCCTGGCTCCTGGCCCAGAACGTTGCCCTGGCAGTGATTATCTCGACATTACCCGGAATTTCATTTGTCGATGCCAGTGTCGCGTCCGGCCTGTTCCTGAGTATTTCGTTTTTTGCCTTTATCAGTTCCTACGTGGCATTGCGTCAGCACCTTGCGCGCGATGAGTTGCGAAAAGTGAATTCCGAGTTGCGCGCCACCCAGGCCCTGCTGGCTGAAAACACACGCATTGCCGAACGTGTTCGTATTTCCCGTGAACTGCACGACCTGGTTGGGCACCATCTGACCGCATTGACACTCAACCTCGAAGTCGCGACCCACCTTGTCAACGACAAAGCCCTGGAACATGTCCAGCAGGCTCATTCACTGGCCAAGCTGTTGCTGGCCGATGTGCGTGAGGTTGTCAGTGAAATGCGTGACGACGACAAGGTCGAGCTTTCCGAAGCGCTGAGAACCCTGGTCGAGGGTGTCCCCCAACCCAGGATTCATCTGAACCTGCCGACTGAACTGGCAATGACAGATCCCGGGAGGGCGCAGGTGTTGTTGCGATGCGTCCAGGAAATGATCACCAATTCTGTACGTCACGCTGAAGCAAGAAATTTATGGATAAAGCTGAGGCTTGAGGATGGTGGTGTCGACATGCGGGCCCGTGACGATGGGCGTGGCGCAAACCATTTCGAGGCTGGCAATGGTCTCAAGGGTATGTCAGAGCGGCTGGCAGGGCTTGGTGGAACGCTTGATGTCAGTACTGCACCCGGGAAGGGTTTCTCCCTGAGGGCATGGGTGCCGCTGGAAATGGATACACTGGACATGCAGATCGAAGATGCCGATGTCAGGGGCATGAACCCGGCAGTTTAGAACGGGCGCGGTGACGTGTTGTGAAAATAATAATGTCGGGCATTCAATAACTGGAGACGAGAATGATCAAAGTAATGCTGGTGGATGACCAGAACCTGGTACGCAAGGGAGTGCGCAGCCTGCTCGAGTTGTCAGAGGAAATCGAGGTGATGGCAGAGGCTTCCGATGGTGCGGAGGCGATTCGCATGATCCCGGAGGTTAATCCGGACGTGGTGTTGCTGGATATGCGAATGCCAAAAATGTCCGGCCTGGATGTGCTCCAGCATCTTTCGGCTGAAAATGCGCTTCCACCAACCATTATTCTCACCACTTTTGATGACGATGAAATTGTTCTGGCAGGCATTCGTTGCGGTGCGCGCGGATACCTGCTCAAGGATGTGTCACTGGCTGAACTGGTTGAAGCAGTCAAGACCGTGGCCGGCGGCGGCTCGATCGTAAAACCTGCGGTCACCCAGCGTTTGCTGAAAGGGCTGGGAAACATGACCACCGATTTTTCCAGCCTTGATAGACCGGATCCGCTGACCGACCGGGAAACGGAGATCCTGCGCCTGATGGCGGGTGGCTACAGCAACAAGGAAATTGCTAATTCACTGAGCGTGGCTGAAGGTACAGTCAAGAATCATGTCTCGAACATCCTGTCCAAGATGGGGGTTCGTGATCGCACAAGGGCGGTGCTCAAGGCATTTGAGCTTGGCCTGATTTAGGTGGAATCTGGCTGACTGAAGGGAGAGATTCAGCTTGGACAAACCCACTGCTGCATACAAAGGGGCTGAAGCCTACGTGTTTGCGTGCTACGCGCACGTTGATTCCGGGATGGTGTTTGATGATCTTGTTCAGCTAAACAATCAAGGGGTCAATATCTGGTATGACGAGGGAATTCAGGCGGGAAGTTCCTGGCGGGCAGAAATTGCCTCGGCGATTACCGGTGCTTCGAAATTTCTGTTTTTCATATCTGAAGCTTCCCTGGCATCGGCCCACTGCCTCCGTGAGGTCGACTACGCACTGAGCAACAACATCCCGATCATCCCGATCTACCTGGATGAATCTAAGTTACCTCCCGAACTGGACCTGGCATTAAACCGTGTGCAAGCCCTGTTTCGGAATGATGATTCACGCTACCAGGATCATCTGCTTGAGGCGTTGAGAAAAGGGCCAGGTCTTACATCGGTCACCGTCCATAAAAAGCGCAACCCAATGTCGCTTGTTGCCGTCTTTGCTGTGATCGCAATTGCAGTATTGCTGGTTTTCAACTGGCAAATAGACAAGTCAGAGATAAGTGACGGGATTCAATCTGCCGAGACAGTCGCGACGCCTTCTGCATTTGAGCCTTACCTCGAGGGCATGGAATTGATGGAGCGCTGGGACAAGGATGACAACCTCGAAACAGCGATCAGCAAGTACCAGGAGGCAATAGAGGCAGACCCGGAATTTGCGCTTGCTTACGCCCGCCTGGCTGAGGCTTTGCGAATGCAGTATGCGCTGACCCGGGACAAGGCCAAACTCCAGGAGGCTATGAGTAACATCAACAGGGCGCTGAGCATGAATCCCGACCTGGCGCCCATACAGACAGTGCTTGGGCGAATTCAAATCACCCAGGGCAATATGGGCCTGGCCCAGAACGCCCTTGAGCAGGCAGTTTCGATTGATCCGAACGACCCGACCGCCAATTCTGCCCTGGCTCGCCTTTACGAACGCCTCGGGCGCATGGAAGATGCCGAGGCGTCGTTTCAGAAATCAGTTTCCCTGGATCCGGAGGACCTGCGAATTATTGATTCCTACGCCAATTTCCT
>DATFLY010000013.1:0-11884 GCA_035267185.1 Lysobacterales bacterium
GCTCGACTGCGAACATCAGGACGGCAGGGTTGCTGTTCACCTCTATCGAAGCATTGCACGCGAGTTGCCGCTGACCGTCCACGGATTGGAACGGCATCCACTCGGGAGCCAGGCATTCTGGCCATTGAGCAACAGGCCATATATCGTTGTCGTGGCGCCTCCGGATCCGTCGCTCGACGAGTCAGCCATCTGTGCTTTCCTGGCGCAGGGAAGCCAGGCCATTCAGTACCATCGTGGCACCTGGCACCATTACCAGATCAGCCTGGAGACCGAATCAGATTACCTTGTGCTGGACCGTGAAGGGCCGGGGGACAACTGCGACGAGGTCACGCTTAGCCAACCATTGACGATTACCCGGTAGGTGTGGCTTCAGCCGCGACGTGGGTCCCGGATAATCCTACTCGGATTTCCGGGATGACGGGGTCGTTCTTACCCGGATTTCCAGGATGACGAATGATCTGTAGGAGCGGCTTTAGCCGCGACTCTTTACGAATTCCAGGATGGCGAATGATCTGTAGGAGCGGCTTCAGCCGCGACTCTTTAGGATTTCCAGGATGACGAATGATCTGTAGGAGCGGCTTCAGCCGCGACCGTCGCGGCTGAAGCCGCTCCTACAGGCTATACAGGACCTTTCCGGAGATGGATTTCCCAAACACCATCGATCTCTCTTGAGCCCAGGAAATCATGCGGCTGGCGCATACACCAGGCTTCAAAATCGATGGGGGAAACAGGATCGGTGGAAAGCACCCGCAGAATTTCACCCGTCGCCATGGTTTGGATATTTTTCGCTGCCATCTCAATCGGCACCGGACATTCCTCGCCCGTTGCATCAAGAACGATTTTGGGGGTTACGGCAGCCACCTGATCGTGATTCCAGCGTAAACGTTAAGCTCGGGCGCGGGCTCGAAGTAGCGCCCAAACGCGGCGTTGAGCCTGACATTGCCGTTGTATTTCTCATCAAACAGATTATTGATGCCGGCAAAAGGCGTGGCCTCGATTTTCGAACCCTGCCAGCGATAGTCGAAACGCAGGTTGGCCACTGTGTAATCGCCATCTTCAACGGTATTGGCATTGTTGGCGTAAAAGCTCGAAGCATTCAGCACATCGAATGTCAGGTTCATTTCAGGCACAGGGCTCCAGCGAATCTCAGCCTGGGTCAAATGCTCAGGAATACCCGGAATACGATTGCCGCTGTAGTTTTCGCCATCAAGCCCCAGGAACTCATCAAATGTGAAATCCGAAAAGGTGTAGCTCAGGGACGCACTCAGTTGATCCGTGAATTCGAAACCCAGTATTGTCTCAACGCCGTCATGACTGGCCGTGCCGGCGTTCTCGAAAAATGCCTGTCCGGAACCCTCAAGCTCAAAGGGCACGATGGCATCATCGACATCAATGAAGAAAACCGCAACCTCATAAAAAAGCCTGTCTGATGACCCCTTCACTCCCAGCTCGTAATTCACGGCCGTTTGTGAATCAAGGTTCTGGTTAAATCCTGTCGGTCCGTCGGGATTGGCCAGCTCGGCGGTTGCCGGCGGGTCGAAGGAACGGGACACGTTGCCGTAAAAGCTGACTTCATCAGAAAATGCCCAGCTGGCGCCCGCCATCGGGCTGAATTCACCAAAATCGGTATCAGCTGAACCACCCTGGCCCAGCCTGTCGGTGACCTCGTAATCGACCTGATCGTAGCGACCGCCAATATTCACGGTAAGCTGTTCAGATGGCTCCCACATGGCTTGTGCAAAGACTCCATAATCGGTGACGTCTTCATCCTGGTCGGTTGTCAGGTCTCCCAGCGTGCCCTGGTTGTTTGCAAAGCGCTTGCGGTGATCACGCTGAGCGGCATAGTCTCCACCGAAGACAATCCGTGCACCACCAGCAAGGTGTTGAGTCCAACGCCCGCTCAATCCGTAAAAATCACGGCCCAGGTCAACGCTTCCACCCTGGCCATTGCTGTTCACATCAAATGGCAGGCGGTTATCGAAATCCCGATTGACATAGTGACCGCTGAGGACAAGTTCGGATTCACCATAAAGCCTGGTCAGTGCCGCTCCTAAAGATTGCTGCTCAACCGATTCTCCGGCGTTGAAAAGGACGTTCCTGGGCGCAGCCTGGCGTCGGTCTTCCTCGACCTCCCTCGCATTGAGACCGCCAGGGTCTTGTGCAGTCGGTGAATCCACTGCATTGAAAACCACTGTCAGGTCTGTTGATTCGTCAAACTGGTGCCGGAAGCGCGTATTTAAGAGCGTGGTTTCAAGTTTGGATTGCTGGCGATAGCCATCAAGCTCGGTGCTCGAGAGGTTGGCCATGTAACTGGTGTTGCCGAACTGGCCACCGGTTTTCAGCTGGCCCTGGATAAAATCGTACGAACCCATGTTCAGCCGACCGGACAGGTAAGGCTCGGGCGTACCCTCTTCACTCCGCACCACGATCACACCGCCTGATGCCGCGCCGTAAACGGCCGAGAACGGACCCCGAATCACTTCGATGGATTCAGCAGACCCCAGGTCGATGGAATCAACGCTGGCCTGGCCATCCGGTAGTGTCAGCGAAATATCATCTGCAATGATACGAATACCGCGAATACCGAAATTGGAACGGGCACCAAAGCCGCGGATGGCAATTCGCAAATCCTGCGCAAAGTTATACCTGTTCTGAAAAAACAGTCCGGGAACACCGGAAAGGGCTTCATCCAGGCCCAGTTGCTGCCGGGCCACCTGGATATCTTCTTTGCCAACCCGCGCAACGGCAAAAGGCAGGCGCAGTGCATCGGTTGGCAGACGCGTGGCGGTCACCACAACTTCTTCCAGCTCAATTATCTCACTGTCTTCCTGGGTCCAGGCTACCGGACTGATCCAACAGGACAGGAATGCGCAAGCCGCCAGGTACTTGTTGAAATTCAGGTGACTGGTCACAGGTTGGCCATTGATGAAAGTGCACATGGTATGCCAGTCAAAAGAATCGACCCTCCACTTTGAGTTGGTCCGTGCTTGATATACTGTTCAGGCGTGTTTTTGCAGAAACGGCGCATGCTTTCATTCTTCATTTTGTACCTCGACGGGACTAACAACTTTGGGCCCCGGCGAAGAGATAACAATATTTCTTATGCAGCAATCTGATTCAACAGACAACGCGATTGAAGTCGATGTGGTGGGTTCACTCATGGATCAGGCCGAGTCATTCGCCCAGGGCTTTATCGACTCCCTGCCCAAGATTGCAGTCGCGATTGTCATCCTGGTTCTGGCCTGGATTATTTCAGCATCCGTTAAACGAGTGCTGCAAAAAGCCCTGGGGGCAACCCGGGTGCGCCCAGCATTGATCGAGCTTTCACAGACTCTATCGAGTATTGGCATCTGGATCCTGGGAATCCTGATTGCCATGAGCGTCCTGTTTCCCTCGGTCAAGCCATCCAGCATCCTGACGGCCCTTGGCGTTGGTGGTATTGCGATTGGTTTTGCCTTCAAAGACATCTTTGAGAACTTCCTGGCCGGCGTCATGATCCTGCTTCGCAAACCAATGCGGATCGGCGACTTCATCGAATGCGAAGGGGTCGAAGGGAAAATTGAAGAGATTCTCATCCGGGACACCTATGTCCGCCAACTCGATGGCCAATTGGTTCTGCTTCCGAATGCCATGCTGTTTAAGAATCCGGTTTATGTCAGAACTGAGCGTGATGTTCGCAGGTATGAAGTTACTGCAGGCGTTGCCTATGACGTCGATGTGGGCGAGGCCCGCGAAGTGATCCGGGAAGCCGTCGAGAACCTGGACATCGTGTCCGACAACAGGCCTGTCGAGGTATTTGCGAAAGAATTCAATTCATCGAGCATTGATTTCAATGTTCGCTGGTGGACCGATTCGTCGCAAATTGAAATGCATAAGAGCCGCGACCTGGTGATTGAAAGCATCAAGAAAGCACTTGATGAAGCCGGCATGGAAATTCCGTTCCCCTACCGGACGCTCACGTTCAAGGAACCACTGCCATTATTGCGTGATGACGAAGAAAAGGCAGGCCTGGATCGGACTGAATCCGATTCTGACTAGTTGCGGGATGCCTTAAGTTGCAGGCGGCGCGAATGCAACAATGGCTCCGTATAACCGCTTGGCTGTTCCACCCCTTTGAACACCAGGTCACAGGCTGCCTGGAAAGCGATGCTGTTGTCGAAACCTGGCGCCATCGGCGTGTAAGCAGGGTCATCCTGGTTCTGACGGTCCACGATTTCTGCCATTCGTTCAAGGGTTTCGCGAACTTGTTTTTCGTCACATACCTCGTGCAATAACCAGTTGGCGATATGTTGGCTGGAAATTCTAAGGGTCGCGCGGTCTTCCATCAGGCCGACATCGTGAATGTCCGGTACTTTTGAACATCCAACACCCTGATCAATCCAGCGCACCACGTACCCCAGGATGCCCTGGGCGTTGTTATCCAGCTCGGCCTGTATCTGCTCGCTTGCCAGCTCGCCGGAATCTCCCAGTGGCGGAGTCAGGATGTCATCCAGGCTCGCAATTTTCCGTTTAGCGAGCACTTCCTGGCGGTCTGTCACGCTCACCTCGTGGTAGTGCATGGCATGAAGTGTGGCAGCGGTTGGAGAAGGCACCCAGGCACAACTGGCGCCCTGTTCAAGATGCGCGCGCTTGCTCTCGACCATGGCCCTCATTTCATCTGGCTTGGGCCACATGCCCTTGCCAATCTGGGCTTTGCCACGCAGACCGCAGCGAATGCCAACATCAACATTCCAGTCCTCGTAAGCCAGTATCCAGGGCTGGGTCTTGATGGCTTCCTTGGGCAGAACCGGGCCAGCCAGCATGCTGGTGTGAATCTCATCGCCCGTGCGGTCCAGGAACCCCGTGTTGATGAACACAAGGCGCTCGGCCACCGCACGTATGCACTCGGCAAGGTTGACTGTGGTCCTTCTTTCTTCATCCATCACACCCACCTTCATGGTGTTGCGTGGAATGTCGAGCATGTCTTCAACCATGGTGAACAGATCATTGGTGTAGGCAGCCTCATCAGGCCCATGCATTTTCGGCTTGACGATATAGATGCTGCCAGTTCGGCTGTTTCTAATGGTGCCTGGACTGCGCAGATCGTAAAGCGCACAGGTCGCAGTGATCACCGCATCAAGGATCCCCTCAAAAACCTCATTGCCCTCCGAGTCCAGGACCGCCGGGTTGGTCATCAGGTGGCCCACATTGCGAACCAGCATCACGCTTCGGCCGGGAATTTTTAGTGCGGTGCCCTGGGGTGTGGTGTAGCTGCGATCTTCGCTGAGCCTGCGGACCACTGTTTTGCCGCCTTTGACGAACTCGGCCTCGAGCGATCCTCTCATCAGCCCCAGCCAGTTACGATAGACGCCTGCTTTGTCCTCAGCATCAACCGCGGCAACCGAGTCTTCACAATCCTGGATGGTGGTCACCGCCGCCTCCAAAATGACATCGGCAACCCCGTCCCTGGTCTCCCTGCCAACCGGGTGGGCCGGATCGATCAGAATTTCGATGTGAAGGCCATTGTTTTGGAACAGTAGTGACCATGCTGGCGGCGAACCGGAATAGCCCAGCCAGAGTTCAGGCTGTACCAGGTTGGTGATTCTGCCATCGGCGAGGCTGATCTCCAGCCTGGCTTTGCCGCCATCTTCCCTGAGACGATACTCACGCACATCAGCGTGATTGCCCTCTTGCAGCGGAATTGCCACATCCAGAAATTTTGCGGCGTACTCAATGACAGCTTTGCCGCGTGCCGGATTGTAGGAAGTGCCTTTTTCCAGGCCCTTTTCTTCACTGATGACATCAGTGCCATACAGCGCGTCATAAAGACTGCCCCAACGGGCATTGGCAGCGTTGAGGGCGAAGCGCGCGTTACTGACCGGCACCACAAGCTGTGGCCCGGCAACCGTGGCAATTTCAGGATCAACGTTCTTGGTTGAGATTGAAAAGGCATCTCCCTGGGGATGCAGGTAGCCGATGTGCTCGAGAAAATCCCTGTAGACGGCCGGGTCCGGGACGCCTGGTGATGCGCGGTGAAAGTCATCAATCCTGCCCTGAATCTGCTCACGACGCTCAAGCAGGTCGCGATTACGACCCGTCATGGCACCCACGATGGCAGCAAGACCGGACCAGAAGCGTTCAGCCTCGAAATCCAGGTCCGGGAGTAGTTCGTTCTCGACAAATTCTGCCAGCACGGGGTCAACGCTGAGCCCTGCTCGTGATTGGTAATCAGTCATGTTCCTGGTCAAAGGTTTCCAGTGGTTTTAATAGGCCCAGAGGTTTTGATAGACCCAGCGGTTTTAGAAGACTTGACGTGTCCCATCGCCCGCCGCCCATGGCCTGGACAGCAGCGTAGAACTGATCCACCAATGCCACCACGGGGAGTCTGGAGCCATTACGACGCGCTTCGTCGAGCACATAGCCCAGGTCCTTGCGCATCCAGTCAACCGCAAATCCGAAATCGAATTCGTCGGCGATCATGGTGGTCGCACGATTATCCATCTGCCAGGACTGGGCTGCACCCTTTGAGATGACTGAGATCACTTCTTCCGGATTCAAGCCCGCTTTCCCGGCAAAATGAATGGCTTCTGCAAGGCCCTGAACGGTGCCCGCGATGCAGATCTGGTTCACCATCTTGGCGAGTTGGCCACTGCCCACATCGCCCAGGCGGGCATGCATTTTTGCATAACAATCGATGACCGGTGTGACTTTCAGGACGGCTTCCGGGTTGCCGCCCATCATCACCGTGAGCTGGCCGTTTTCAGCACCGGCCTGACCGCCTGAAACCGGCGCATCGACAAACGAAAATCCAGCCTCGCCTGCCATCTTGTCCAGTTCTTTCGCAATCTGTGCGGACGTTGTGGTGTGGTCTACGAAAACACTTCCGGCATCCATCCCGGCAAACACGCCATTGTCGCCGAGTGCAACTTCACGCAGATCACCGTCATTGCCCACGCAGCAAAACACGATACTGCAACCTCGCGCTGCCGCCCTCGGTGTATCAGCCAGGCTTCCGCCAAATTCAGCACACCAGTCACGGGCCCGACTCTGAGTGCGATTAAACACGGTCACCCGGTGACCGGCAGCCTCAAGATGGCCAGCCATCGGGTAGCCCATTACACCCAGCCCAATAAATGCGACTTTTTCCGGTGTCATTCGCGGGACCTAAACCGTTGGCTTCACATTGGCATTAAGCCTGAACAGGTTTCCGGGATCATACTGATTTTTAACTTGTACAAGGCGCGGCAGGTTATCACCGTAATTTGAATCAACCTGGGCCTGTGTCTCTTCGCCCAGGTCATTGACGTAAAATCCGTCAGTGTAAGGTGCCATGTGAGTCCACTGCTGCCTCATGTATTCCAGGTGCGGCTCCGGATCTGCGCCCATCGGCCACCCAACGAAGGACAGCAGGTTGAACTCAGGACTGCGACTGGGGAATGCAGTGGCGTCATTTGGCACGCGACTGATGGCGCCACCGCCATGACCGAAGGACATCCAGATCGAGCGATTGGGGTTCGGTTCAAACGTCTCCACTAAATCACTGATCAGGTCATCTGAAATCTGGTCGATGAATCCCGATTTCATGTACGAGCCGTTTGCACGATCGTCATCACCGAAGTCGCCTGAGCGCTGCAGTTCGACATAATCCCAGCTCTTGACCGTGTTACCCACCGGGCCAAATTTCTCAATCGGAGCCAGCAAGCCATCGGCTCGCTCCTGCGGTCCGCTATAAACCACGCCAATGACCGCCACGTTATTGCCCCCCGGGAATGCACCAATAAACTGGCCAACCAGCAGGTCGTCCGGGGCTGATGAAGCAAATTCAGAAGAAAACTGCAGCATTTCCTGGCGACGCTCAAATGGGAACATGTAGCGCCCGGCGATCACCTGTCTTTGCATCGGATGAAGCTGGAATTCAAATGCGGTGACAATGCCGAAATTACCACCACCTCCGCGAACCGCCCAGAACAGGTCGGGGTTGTCATGGCGGCTGGCACGGCGAAGTTTGCCGTCGGCTGTAACAATGTCCACGGAAAGCAGGCTATCGATGGTGAGGCCAAACCTGCGTGCCAGGCGGCCGTAGCCACCACCCAGTGTCAAACCGCCAACGCCAGTGTGCGATACGGTGCCGGCCGTGGTCACCAGCCCATGCGCCATGGACTCGTAATCCATTTCGCCCAGCAGGCTTCCGCCTGCCACCCATGCCGTTTTCCTGACCGGGTCAACGCGCACATATCGCATCAGCGACAAATCGATCTGCATGCCGCCCTGGCAGGTGGAAAGACCGGAAAATGCATGCCCCCCACATTTAACCGCGGTCAGCAGGTTTTCCTGGCTGGCGTATTGCACCGCTTTTTGAACATCGGCAGGGCTTCTTGGCTGCACAACCAGTGCCGGAAACTTGTCCACGTGGGGATTGATTACCTGCCTGGCTTTTTCATAAGCATCGCTGCCTGGCAGGAAAAGATTACCTCTCAGGCTGTCAGCCAGGTCCTGGACCGAAGAGCGACTCAGGATGACCTCACTACCATCGCCGGTCATCGCCTGGACATCAGCCCCCACTTCAGAGCCACCATCTGCTGTGGCTGCCAATACGAGATTCTGATGAAAAGAGAGCGCCACGGCGGCAGCGACTGAAGACTTCATAAAATTACGGCGATTCACATTGCACTCCTGATCAATTATCGGCACATTACGCCAATGTAATACATTGGTCGAAGAATTGCTCTGAGGTTCACCATGGAAATCATTTCTGCCGCAACCTTGTTGTTTCTGGTACTTGATCCTCTGGGCAACATTCCCATTTTCCTGTCGGTTCTGGAAGGTGTTAAACCTGAGCGCCGCAAAATGGTAATGATTCGCGAGGTGCTACTTGCCCTTGTCGTGCTGGTCCTGTTCCTGTTCCTGGGCAAATACATTCTCCAGTTCCTGAGTCTCAGTCAGCATGCGTTGAGCATTTCCGGCGGCGTCATTCTGTTCATGATTTCGATCAAGATGGTATTCCCGGTCAAAAGGGCGGGAGCCTATCCGGACGAAGTAGATGGCGAACCCTTCCTGGTTCCGCTTGCCATTCCCATGATTGCAGGTCCATCTGCTTTGGCAGTGGTCATTCTGCTGGCCACCAGCCAACCTGACAAACTCATGAATTGGCTGCTTGCTTTACTGGCAGCGTGGTTCCTTAGCTCAGCCATCCTGCTTTCATCAACCCATTTGCAAAAATTACTCGGTAAACGCGGGTTAATCGCCATGGAGCGCCTGATGGGAATGTTACTGGTTGCACTGGCCATCCAGATGCTCCTCGACGGCATTGCTGCCTACCTGAAGGATATTCCTGCATAAGTGCCCTTTTTACCGATGGGTCACGCCGAGATGAACCAGCGCATAGCCTGAAAGCACAATTTGCGCAGATGCTAAACCGATGATCTCACCTGCCTCTGTGGCCCGGATGACAGTATGCCGATCGGTTAGTGGGTCAATAATGGTGCCCAGCACCTGGTCAGGCCCAACCGTGTCTCCGAGCTCCCTGGAGGGAAAGAAATAGCCCCCGGCGCCCACCGGAACCCGCACCCACTTGGTGTCGGTATAAATTCGAGAATCAGGGACTTCAAGCTCAGCCGGACCTTTGACCATGTTGAGATAGGAAAGAACACTGTCAATGCCTCGAACCCCGGCAGCGATTTGCTCAAGATCAAACCGCGACGGCTCACCAGCCTCGTAAATGATCGAAGGGATGCCTGCATCCCCGGCCGCTCGCCTGATGCTTCCGCGTGGGCCATTTCCAATAACGATGATACCCACGCCGAAATGCCGCGCCAGTTCGAACGCCTTGGGGTCGTCTTTTCTAACCCGGATTTGCGGCTGATTTTTGCGCGCAAAAGATCCCGTATGGAGATCGATCAGGTAATCGCAATGATTCCTGATTTCTGTGAAAAGGGTGTACGCCACGATGGCAGAAACGCTGCCTTCAAGCCTGCCTGGAAATTCACGGTTGAGGTCGCGCCGGTCAGCCATGTAACGGTTTCCGGTCCGAACCCCTGCAGCGTTTACCATTGGAAACGCAATGACAGTGCCAGCCAGTGCCTCGGGATCAATCCAGCTGAATACCCGCCTGGCCGTTTCAGGACCGTTGATTTCGTCACCATGAATGCCTGCAGTAATACAAACAGCAGGACCCTGGCGTTTGCCACGCGCAACAAAAACGGGCGCGTCAAGAAAGGCACTTTCGAAGCTGGTTTCGCCACCATAGGGATAGCGCTGGCTTTCTCCCGGCCAGATATCGCGGCCGGCAACGTTGATCGGACCCCATTGCTCCGCGATCGCACACGGTGAAACCAATACCCAAAGAACAAGGAAAAGAACCAGTTTTTTTATTATCATTCCAAGCGAATCCAGCGCCAATTTACCCCATTAACTCTCTCAGACAGGGACCAACTCCAAAGTTCCGGTAATGTGTCGAAACCGGAATCCCAAACAAGGATTATCGATGAACCCAGCGAGAATTTTTTGTGTTTTTTTCATGCTGCTTGCATTCACAGTACCCGCAGCGTTGGCCAAAGGTTTGTACATCGACCCGGCAGATGATGAAAATAACTTCGGCGACCCTGCAGATATCTTCTCATGGACCCCGCGCCAGCAGGTTGCCGGTTACCGCAACATCGAAAAACTCTCTCCTGCCCGAAAGGTTCCCGCCAGCACCGCGCCCCTGATGTTGCCACGCGCAGAGCAGGATCTCGGTGAGGTTCTGATCGTGGGCGAGCATGAGGAAGAGCCATTCTCCCTGACCGTTAACCAATATTTCGAGAATCAGAACGTGGCGGGTTTGCTGGTGATTCAAAACGGCGCAGTCGTCTATGAGCGTTACGGGCTTGGGAATACTGAATCATCCCGATGGACGTCGTTCTCAATCAGCAAATCAGTGGTATCCATGTTGTTCGGGGCCGCCATCAGGGATGGTTATATTTTGAATGTCGATGAGCGGATTACTGAGTACCTGCCTCGCCTGAGGCAATCATCGTACGAGAACACCACCATTAAAAACCTGCTGCAGATGGCATCAGGGGTCGAGTGGAATGAAGATTACAGCGACCCGGAATCGGATATCAGTACTGCCAGCTGGGAGACGCTCTCGATTTATGATTTCCTGGGTAAGAAAGAACGAGTCGCAGCACCGGGAGAGGTATACAATTACAACACGGCTGAATCCAACCTGGCGGGAAATCTTCTGCGCACCGCCATAGGTAACAATCTCTCAACCTATCTTCACCACAAAATCTGGCAACCCTTTGGCATGGAACATGATGCCTACTGGTTGTTGACTGAGGAAGGTGGTGGTGAATTCGGGGGTTGTTGCCTGGCCGCCACGCTGCGCGATTATGGTCGAATCGGCCTGTTCACGCTCGCCGATGGAAAATTGGATGATGGCTCCATGGTCTTGCCAGAGGGTTGGATGTCTGAATCGACAACCCCGTCGGAGACTGCCGGTTTCTACGGCTACCTTTGGTGGCTAAGGGAGAACAATGCATTCCAGGCAGCAGGCATTTACGGACAGGGTATCCACATCGAACCGGAGCACGATATTGTGATCGCTATCCAGTCAGCCTGGCCGGTGGCTTCAGATCAGCGCAACTGGGCATTGCAAAATGCACTTTTTGCTGCCATTACCAAAGCAGTTACTGGTTTTTAGAGCACACCAATCAAGTGTCGGAGAAATGAAATGAAAGTTATTCGAATCGCAAACATAGCATTGGCAACAGCATTTCTGGCTCTTGGGTCTCCCTTGATGGCAGACGAGCATGGTGATGGTTCATTCGAACTGATCATCCAGGATGTAACCGCAGCCACCAACGATGGCACACTGATACTTGGTCGCATCAAAAGCGGAAACTTGTCAGTTGGGGACACTGTA
>DATFLY010000014.1:0-40244 GCA_035267185.1 Lysobacterales bacterium
GAATCGATCAAATCCTCCCTGACAATGCGGTAGACGAGTTCATCGCCATTTGACGCTGTGCTGCCGAAATCTGCCACATACAATTCACAGTTCTCATCCTGACCGAACGTTGATACTGAAGACAGTGGTGGCATCTCTACCCATTCCTCACTGACCCAGCTTTCTTCCTCGCGGGTGGCAACCCAGATACGAGCAGAACAATAATCACCATACATGTAACTTCCATAAAGACTGGTGTTGGCTCCCCGATACATGTATCCACCCGTGACCGAGCAGTTTCCGGTGCCGAAACTGGAAAATTCAATAATGGGTAGTTCGCCAAAGTCGCATAACTCTGTTGCACTTCCCCTGATGTGACCACCCTCACATATCTTCCATCCAAAATTTATTTCAGTGGAACCATAGGGTGCAAATGAGATTTCTTCCCACCTGCCCTGGCCTACATCGCCAATAAACATATCGCCCGTTTTTGCGTCGTAACTGAATCGCCAGGGATTTCGCAGTCCGTAATGCAGAATTTCGTCACAACCTTCATCTGTGCCCACAAAAGGATTTCCGGCAGGAATGGAGTAGTTCTGGACGAGCCCACACAGGTCGAGACTGCCACGTACAGGTGAATCCACATCAATTCGCAGCATCTTGCCGAGCAATGTGTCCAGCGTCTGACCCCGATTGTTCGGATCATTGCCATCGCCACCGTCACCCGATGCGATCACCAGGTAGCCATCAGGATCGAAGTGAATATCGCCGCCATTGTGATTGGAAAAATCCTGTTCAAACTCGAGAATGACTTCTTCGGTCGGGTCAGCGACGTTGGGATCACCTGGACTGACCTGGTACATCGCAATTCGTGTTCGATCATCACCCGGGCCGGGATCATAGGTGTAATTGACGTAAAACTGACCGTTGTTTTCGAATTCGGGATGAAAAGCCAAACCCAGCAGCCCCTGTTCGTTGGCGCCATCCTCGACAAGCGTAGTAATGTCCAGGAAGGGTGTCGGAAGCAGCGTGTCGTCAGCCAGGTCGACTATTCGAATCACCCCGGCCTGTTCAACAATAAAAAGACGATTGGATTCATCGCCTGCGTGGGTGATGACCACGGGCCGCACCAGCTCCGAAGTAATCAGCTCGAGCTCAAGCCCATCGGTTGGAGACGGGAGGTGATAATCGACGGTCAATAGAGCGGGCTGCCCACCCTCTTCTTCTCTTGACTCCATCTTGCGTGCCGTGAAATCCAGGGCTTCATTACCACGCAGTATCCAACCAAAGTTTTCATCAGGATTTTTGACCCACTTTTGAACGTCTTTTTCCAGCAGGGCTGTGGAACTGAAAGTCAGCGTCTCCGGTCCGGTGCCGTAACCCTGGCTGGCAGACTCTGGCAGCATGAAATCGCCGCCCGCTGTCTCCCACATCTCGGTCTCAAAAAATCGGTATATCCAGGTGGCATCTCCCGGTTGTGCCGAAGTGCCCTGCCCCTCCGGCCCGGGTGCATTTGAGTCACCTTCTCCCCAGTCCGCGGTCACCCTGTGCAACATTGCATCACCACCCACCGCACTAGCGGGCGCAACAACAATTTCGAAACTGACCTCGATGTTGTCGATGATGGCATTGGCTGGAATAGCAGATACATCAAACCTGACGAGCGCGCGTCGCCAATCGGAGTCACCATCCGGACCAACCCGGCCCATGAAAATAAAGTCACCCGCACCATTGCTGATGTCGCCATCAACATCCTCGTAGAGGGTGTTGTCCTGGTCCGGGGTGAACTGCATGGTTTCCGCCCAGGCGACAGAACCTGCCGTTTGAAGAAACAGGGTGATAACAACTACAGAAATTACTCGACCTCGCATGCCTCATGTCCCTATGATTGCCTTGAAATCGCGCCAAATTCACTCCGGAAGTCAGATATTTGCCGGTTGGTGATTGACTCAGATTTCCATTGTGGCCTTTTTGTCTGAATTCATTCAAGTTTTTTGGCATACTAGGGCTGGCTTCAGGATGAAGCCCATATTCTTCAATGGTTCAAGGAGGAACCATGAGCTCGATACCCAGACGTGATCTCATCAGATCCGGCGCTGCACTTGGTGTTGCAGGTGCCGCTCTTTCCCTTTCGTCAACCGCCCAGGCGGCTGACAGCAGATTTGACAGCCTGACGCCGTTACGGCCCGCGCCGGATGTAGCCGAGGGTGGTTCACCCTCTCTGCCGCCATTGGCGGCACTTGTATACAACAAGGCTGCATACGGTCCGCGCCCAGGAGATATAGCGGCGTTCAACGCCCTGGGAGGCAATGACCCGGCGCGCCTGACCGCATGGGTCAATCAGCAACTTAACCCGACTGGCAGTGATCCGGCGGTCACCAACCGTCTCAATGATCTGACCCTGAGTTCTGACCCGGAGGATCAGGTTGCCTACGACACCATTAACAAGACGGCGGTGCAATTGTGGACGGAACATGCCCGGGATAGCGATTACTCGATTCGCAACCGCCCGGTCTGGCAAATGGAGAGACTCACATTGCTGCGCGGCTGCTACAGCCAGTGGCAGTTACGCGAAGTTCTTTATGACTTCTGGTTCAATCATTTCAATGTCTATGGGCGCGAGTTTCCGACTTTCGCCATGATGCCTGAGTATGACAGGCAGCTTCGAACCCACATGTTTGGCAATTTCCTGGACATGCTGACTGCCAACTCAAGAACGGCAAGCATGCTCTATTACCTGGATAACTACGCCAATACCTGGCCCAACCCCAATGAAAACTATGCCAGGGAAGTACTCGAACTTCACACCCTCGGCGCAATTGAAAATTACTACGGCACGGTTGATCCCGAAACGGTCGGCAATAACAGCAAGGGTCAGCGTGCCGGATACACGGAAATAGACGTCTTCCAGTTCGCCCGGGCGCTTACGGGGTGGGCAGTATCAGACACCACAGATGATTCGCCGGATACCGGTGAATTCATGTTTCGAACCAACCGTCATTACAATTTTTCTGATGGACCGATCGAAGTGATGGATGTCACCATTAATGGACCCGGAGGTGGAGAAGCAGATGTCACGGACATCCTGACTTACCTGGCGCAACACTATGGAACAGCGCGATATGTCGCCTGGAAATTGTGTACGCGCCTGATTGGAGATAATCCTCCTGGATCCATTGTCAGCAGCACGGCGGACGAGTTTTACAACCGCCGTTTCGATTCCGATCAACTCAAAGAAGTTTATCGTCACGTTTTACTTTCAAATGAATTCCAGACCACCTGGGGAGTCAAGGTAGCACGACCTGTAGAAACCCTGGTTCGCGCAATGCGCGCAACTGATGTGGACCTGACCATGAGAATTGACCATGGGCTAAGCAATGGCATATATGGCCGTCTTGACGACACCAGTCACTATCCATTCGGTTATGCCCCACCCACCGGTTTCCCTGATGAACGTGAATTCTGGCAGGGCGCGGGCCCACTGGTGATGTCCTGGCGGACTGTCACTTACATGCTTCGAAACTCAAATGAAAATCTGCCCGGTTCAGGTCCTTTCCTGAACCTGGCTGAGCAAACCAACGCACTGATTCCTTCCTCGGCAAACCGCACACCTCAAAACATCGTTAGTGAGTGGATGACCCGGGCTCTCGGGTATGCACTTCCTACCGTTGTTTCAGACCGTGTGGAGCAGTTCATCACGGGTATCGCGGGTATCGCAGCAAACCAGACCCTGGATGATTACACCGACACCAGCAATACAGGCAACAGCAGCACCTACCAGAGAATCATCAGGGGTGTTGTCGGGCTGTTACTGATGTCACCAGATGCAATGCGACGCTGAGGAGAATGAGCATGACGACACTCACAAGACGTAATCTGATTAAAGGTCTTGGTGCTGGATCGGCTCTGGCGGCCGCAGCAGCACCCAGGATGTCTTTTGCCGCTGATATGTACGGCGACAACATATTGATTTTCGTGTTTCTCAGGGGCGGACAGGACGGTCTGAGCTTTATGGCTCCAATGGATGGCCACCCCGATCGTGGTCACTATGAAGGCCTTCGACTAAATGGCACCCAAATACCCAGCGCCAGCCTTTTGCCAACAGCCGATGGATGGGGCTTGCACCCGGCGGCCGGCCCGTTGATCGACCTTTGGACAAACCAGAGCCTCGGAATTGTCCAGTCTGTGGGGCTTCCATGGGCCAACCGAAGCCACTTTGAAGCAGAACGTTACGTGGAACTGGGCACTCCGGGCGACAGGTTTACAACCACCGGCTGGCTAACAAGGCACCTGCAAACTGCAGGCAATCTGCCCACATCCCTGCCACTTCCGGCTGTTGTAACCGAGTCAACGATACGATTGTCGTTATTGGGTGAACCCACTGCTACCGCGATGCGTTACCCCAAAAACTTCCAACTGGATTCCAGTAACTACGAAACCGAACAGGAAGCTGCGCTGACAGACATTTATGGAACAGACAACCTTGAGCTGAATGTCGCCGGAACCCAGGCACTTAATGCCATGCAGATTATCAAGGCAATTGACTGGAACAATTACACACCTTCCAATGGGGCTGCCTATCCGGTCCGACTCGACAATCCGGCCAACCTGACCAGTTTCGGATATGAATTGCAGATCATGGCGCAACTGATCAAAGAGGACACCGGGCTGCGAATCGGAGAAACAGATTTCGGCGGATGGGATACCCATAACAACCAGGGCAATCTCACCAGTGATGGTGGGTTCTGGGATCAGATTCGAGACCTATCTGAAGCAATCAAGGCATTCTTTACCGACCTGGATGTGACTTCACCCAATGGCAAATCGTGGGCGGATCGCACCACCATGCTGGTATACAGCGAGTTTGGTCGCAGGGCATATGACAATAATGATGCCGGCACTGATCATGGCTGGGGTAATAACTGCATGGTCGTTGGCGGTGGAGTAAATGGCGGCCAGCTTTATGGCGACTTCCTCGGGTTGCACGAAGACGATCTTTATCAGGGTGCTGATGTATGGGCCACGACGGATTATCGAACCGTGTTCAGCGAAATCCTTCTGAAACGACTTCATCAGTACCGCATGTATCACATTTTCCCGGAATTTGAGCAATCGGTTTACGAAGCACAGGAGACCGGCATTGTCAGCGGTTCATTGCACAAACCGGACTGGGGTAATCCCGAGGTGCTATTGCGTCACGGTATGGAATAGCGAATTAATGAGCGAGATCGGTCCCGGATAACGCTATTCGCATTTCCGGGATGACGTTCTATTGTCCGGCCCTCTCAGGGAGACAACTGTTTTGTAGGAGCGGTCTTCCGGCCGCGACCATGACCAGACGAGCCGACCCCTAAAAGCACCTGTAGGAGCGATCTTTTGGTCGCGACATTTGTAGTTGTTTGAGCTGAATCCGGTCGCGGTCAGAAGACCGCTCCTACAGCGAAAAAATCATTTTTAAGAATTTGCCAGCTGTTTAATCGTGCGCTTACCAAGTTGTGCCATGTGGACCTCGTCAGGCCCATCTGCAAGACGAACCAGGCGCGCGTAGCTGAATAATCGTGTCAAAGGCACATCGTTGCTGACACCCATACCACCATGCATCTGGATCGCATGGTCGACAACCTGCTGGCACATTTTCGGAACGACAATCTTGATCATTGCAATCAGGTCCATTGCACCTTTGGCGCCAAGGCGATCAATCCTGTCCGCGGCGGAAAGTGTCAACAACCTGGCTTGCTCAATTTCACATCGTGACTGAGCAATGACTGAACGAACTCCGCCCTGCTGACTGAGCTTCTTGCCAAATGCCACGCGTGAATCGACCCGACTGCACATCATCTCTAACGCCATCTGTGCTGCACCAATCAGTCTCATGCAATGGTGAATACGACCTGGCCCCAGTCGGCCCTGGGCGATCTCGAATCCCCTGCCCTCACCAAGGATCAAATGATCTGCCGGGACCCTGACATTAGTGAGTTGGACTTCACCGTGCCCACCGGGTGAATGAACGCTTCCAAACACTTCCAAAGAGCGGATAACTTCAACACCCGGGGTTTTGGTTGGCACAAGGATCATAGACTGCTGTTGGTGCGTTGGTGCCCCGGGATTTGTCTTCCCCATCACAATCAGTATTTCATTGCGGGGATGAAGAACGCCTGTCGCCCACCACTTCCGACCATTGACGACATAATCATCACCGTCGCGTGATATTGAACACTCAATATTGGTGGCGTCTGATGAAGCCACCTGGGGTTCAGTCATCAGGAATGAAGACCTGATTAACCCATCCAGCAAAGGTTTCAGCCATTGATCCTGCTGCTGTTTTGATCCGTACTTTGCGAGAACCTCCATGTTGCCAGTATCTGGTGCACTACAATTAAATATCTCGGCATAAAATTCTGAACGACCCATAAGCTCTGCCAACGGCGCATAATCGAGGTTGCTCAGGCCCGGACTGATCTTTCCATATTCTGGTGGCAGGAACAGATTCCACATTCCCTCTTCACGTGCCTTTGTCTTCAGAGATTCAACGGCAGGGTGCTCCTGCCAGAGGTTGTCAGGATCTTCATTAAAGGAAGTGATCTCTTCTTCAATGGGCGCCAGGTTGATTTCGACAAAGCGCTTTAACTTTTCCAAACGCTCCAGACTTTTCTCGGGAAATTCGAAGTTCACGAAACATTCCAATATGAAAGGTAACAGCATGCATTCTAAACAAGTGCGCAATCATGGGGCGAAAAAAAACCCCGCGACCAGCGCGGGGTTTTTCCTACGGGATATTAACCCGGTTTAGCTGTAGCGCCTGAAAGCCACCATACCCACTCCAAGCATCAGCAGGGCCATCAACAGAAGGCCGTACTGGCTAAGGGTTGGAATACCAGCATACAAGCGTGTGTTAACGATGGTGCATTCGCCGTCAACACCAGGTGCAAGCGGGATGCTTTCGCAATCGCTTGTATCCGGCAGCACGCCTGCTTCAGGTGTTTCTGTTACGAAACATTCGGTTGTGCCGTCCCAGTGTGGGAAGACGCCAAACTGACCTGGCAGACCAGGCTGGATGAAGGTCGTCGCAGTGTAGTAGCCGCCGTTCGCTCCATCAGGTGCCGCCTCTGGACCCGCAGGCAGACCGATGTAGAAGATAGGCTCGTTACACCAGAGTGTGATTTCAACCCATGTCGGTAGTGCGAACTCTGGATTCTCATCAATCCACTCTTTGTTCACAACCACTTCAGATATCTGCAGCTCATTATCGATTTCGCAAATGAAATCTGCGCTTTCAATACCTTCGTAGAAACAACCTTCTGCAGTGTCGAATACATCATCGGCGACACCGTCATCACCATAATCGGCGAAATAGTCAGGCTCGTAACCCTGTGGTACGTCTTCGAAGATTTCGCAATCCAGTTCGCCTGGCTCGAAATCAACAACCACGAACTTGAGTTCTGTGAAGTCGCCTGCCGTCAATCCGCCAGCGTCAGGATCGTGAACAGTACCCATCTGCATCAAAGGCAAGCCCGTGTTGCAGTCCAGGGTGACTTCAACGCCCAACGGATTGTCGTCGTCAAAGTCCTTGGTCACGTTAAAGGTCGCGTTACGGCCGATCACCGTTACTTCCAGAGGCCAGGAAACGAAAGTATCCGCTCCATCCGCTCCGTCCGGACCCGGGACTGGTGGTGGTGGTGGTGAGTCTGAGAAAGCGCACGACAAAGTGTCATTGAACGTATCGCCAGCTCCCGGATCGGTGAAGGTCACGTCGACCTGAACCGTTCCACCCGAAGGTATGGGTGTCGGGAACGGTCCGCCGGCTGTAATCGCAAAATCAGTACCAGTTGAGAGCGTACAGTCGTCCAGCGAAGCAGCAGCGCCTTCACCAATGGTCTCAGTGAATGTAAAGTTGAATGTCGTGCTTTCACCTGGCATCAATTCTGCCGTCTGAGGTGTGCCATCTGGAGGCGATACCTCAACCAGGGAATTAGGATCACGAACTTCGCATCTCACGTCGTAAATCGCCGTACCGGTTGTACCACCGGTACCATCTGCCCCGATTGGTGGTGGGTCAGTTGGGCTTTCGTCATACGGACAGGTATACCTTGCAAAGAACTCTCCTGCCGTATCGGTTGCGCAACTGAACGTCAGGCCTGTTGACTCACCTGGGTTGATATTGGTGGTCAATGGCGTTGGCGCAACAGTAATTTCCCCCGTTCCGGAAGAAATAGAGCATCCCGTCAGCTCCAGGAAATCGCTTCCGGCTGCTGCAGCGTTAGAAATGCTCAAGGGTGCCGTTGGATCTGCATCACCAACCAGGACTGGTTCAACTGGCGTCAGGTCGATCTCTATGGTACCTGGATCATTACCCGGATCACGAGCAGGTGTCGAAGCATACTGGGCCTGGACTGGCTGCAGAATTTCGCAATTAACCGGATAATTGAAGTCACCCATTGCGTTCGGATCATTGCTGGTACAAATCAAATTATCCGCATAAGGCTGGATTCCCTGTGAAGTGTCACAGGTCAGATCAATCGAAGCGGCAGCTGCACCTTGCACTACTGAATACATCACAGTTGGTCCACCCACCAATGAAATCGGCGTGTTATTGAACTGTAATGAGCACTCACCAGTAAGCAAGGAACCAACTTCACCAGCGTCATTGTTGATTAACAATGATTGCATCGGTGGTGCCCCATTTTGTGGTACATCGCCAAGATCGATCAATGTATTCGGTGTCGGAACAGAAGCATATGTTGGCTCACCCGTGACGAAACAATCCAGTGTATATGTCGCAGGATTAGGTGCGTTGGGTGCAGTATGTGCACAACTTAACGTGCCACCAGTTGCGTCAACGGGGGTCGTCGTATCACATTGAACTGTCAGGTCAGCGTTCTCACCAATATCCAGCGTGAACATACCATCCATTGGTGAAATCAGGCTGTAAACGCCACCAGGGTTGTTGGTAATGCTGCAATCGACATCCATGGTGCCGCCAGTCGGTATACCATCATTCTCGATGTTCAGCATCACATCCACGTTACCCATACCGGCAACAGGTGTACCGAAATCAAGTGTTCCGCCTGGTGTTGGCGTGGAATTGTAGTTGGGTGCTGGAACGTCAAGCACCTCAATAACACCCGGATCGGTCGTTACTGGCATGGTGCTTGATGAAGGATTGATGACTGTCAGGTTGTAGGTGCCCGCCGGACCATTGGCCGTGAAACTCAGCTCGAAAAGCGCACCTGAGACAATTTGCCCTGAAGGAATCTGCAACGAACCGAAACGTACTATGTCAGTCTCACCCGCCGGTATTACGCACTGCGAACTGTAAGGCGCCGCATTGTATGGAGCCAGAATAGTACAGGAAAGGAAAGTTAGCGCTGTATCATCGAACTGAACCTCGAAACCTACGGTGGTGTTAACCGCACCGTTGTCTGTCCAGTTGGCAGTTGAAGTCGCCATACCACCCACGGTGACCGAATCGTCAGTCAACTCGATGTTATTGTCCTGGGCAAAGGCTGCTCCTGCTTGCAAACTGCAAGCCACAATCATTGCCACCATTAACTTTTTAATGTTCATCACTCATATCCCAAAAGTTTGTTTATTCCAGTTTCGAAATTTACTTTTTTAATTGGTAGTGCCTTTAATTTATCATTAACGCTGTTAAGGGCCGAAGAAGATATCGATAATTTCAACCGCATCTTCCAGCTCGATAACGCCGTTCAGATCGCAATCCGGTGTTCCTGGCGCCAGGCCGGCAGAGAAAAACTCGTCGATCACTTCAACAGCGTCTTCGAGTTCAATTACCAGATTGGAATCCGCGTCGCAGTTTAGCAGTGGCCCAATGGCCGTTTCATTACGCATTTCAACAGAGTCAACATAGAAGTTTCCGCTGTTGCCGCCGCCATGTCCGTCAGGCAATCCGATTCGAATGGATTCCATGGTGGCTGCGCCGCCTGAATTCACCATGAAAGTTGGTGAATCCGTTGTCGCGTCCGCATTCACATAAACGTCCAGCGTTCCGGATCCTGGGTTCCAGTCAAATTCGATCAGGTCCCAGTTACCTGTTGCGGGCGCCGAACCTGACGTTCCGCCATTTCCTGATGCATCTACAACCCAGTCTCCATTGTCCCAGGCCAGGGTGAACAGGCCACCAGTACCATTTTCAGAACTGTAAGCAACCAGGATGTTTGAATCATCTGATCCGGTAATATCCGGATATGCATACATTCGAGCTCTCACTCTAGAGTGCGAAGGTGCATTGGTTTGGACATGGCCGGCACCAGATGCCGCCAGTGCACACAACTCTTCAAACCGCGGGACCCCGTTGATATCAGGAGCGACGGCACCAGACGGTTGGCCAACCGCAACCATACCGGTTTCGGCATCCCAACCATCGGTGGAGCATGCGAAAGTCGCTGCGCTGAATGCGAGCGAAAAGAAAAGTGCGGTAGAAATTACGTGTGTTTTTGTGCTGAACATCATCAGTTGTTCCCTCAACATCAAACTATTCGGAGCGGTGAATCGTGAGTATACAGCCATAAGACGCCACAGTCGAATGTTTGAGTGGTACGGATTGGGTTAAAAAATATATGCAAATTTAATCGCTTATTTAGGGTCCGGGTCAAATTAGCCGATATTTTTATAGTTTGTGCGGCTCACTCCCGCGCTACTATAGCGTATTCCGTAAATTAACGGAAATTTATTTCGGCTGTCATGTAACTATACGAAATTCGGCAGTGAATCGGGCCACGTTTTATCGAAATTGATAAAATTATATGGCTTTGAATGCCATTTTAGCCGCATTTTCCATGAGTTTTGCCTTATCTTCGTGGACAAACCCCGCTGTATCGGCCGCAACACTGTACTCGTGTGGCAGGTCAATCCCACTGATTCCCGGATCATCCGTGTTCAGATTCATCAGAACTCCGGCATCAAACAAAGCCTTCGCAGGATGAAGTTCATAACTTTCAATCGCCCCGATATGAAGATTGGAAGTGAGGCAAACCTCAAGGCCTATTCGCTTCTCAGCGAGGTGCTCAACCAACCCCTCGTCTTCGATTGATCGAAAGCCATGCCCGATTCGCGTTGCACCCAGATTATTGATTGCAGACCAGACGCTATGCGGTCCATCCGCCTCACCAGCATGAACAGTCACTGACAATCCTGCCTCCCGGACCAGCTTGAAATGATCCACAAACAGTGAGGCAGGAAATTCCTTTTCGTTACCGGCCAGGTCGATTGCCACCAGGTCGTCCTTACGTCGCAGCAACTTTGAAAGTTCTTCCATGCATGATTCCTGTCCATAACTGCGGCTGAGGATTCCAATCAGTTGTGCATTGACATTGGTTTTGGCCACCCCTTCACTCACACCATCGATGACTGCATCAACAACATCTGCCGGATCAAGCTGATGAGTTTCTGCCATAAAGACCGGGCTGAATCTCAGCTCGATATAGTCAATGCCCTCTTCGGCCGCATCCAGGACGTTCTCATAAGCAATTCGTCGGCAGGCTTCTGCATTCACCATTACGGCTGTCAGGTATTCAAAACGGGCAATGAACGCCATCAATCCGGCTTCGCTTCCGCTGACTTCTACGTATGGCCGCAGTGATTCAATATCACTGGCAGGTAATTCAATACCATATTGCCGGGCCAGATCGAGTACGGTGCTTAGTCGAACGCTGCCATCAAGGTGGCGATGAAGATCGATGAGGTGTAGTTTTTCTTCGTTCTTGGTAATGATGATCTCCTGGTTCAGGATGGACATATAAAAATGAACAAACTATTCAACGACATTCTTGGAACAATAGGCAACACCCCGGTTGTTCGTATCAACAAACTCGCCCCCGAGGGGGTTGAACTATACGTCAAGCTGGAATCCTTTAACCCCATGTCGTCCGTCAAGGATCGAATGGCAGCGAATGTCATCGAGCAGGCCGAAAAAGATGGCAGCCTGGAGCCAGGTCAAACCGTGGTGGAAGCCACCAGTGGCAACACTGGCATTGGCCTGGCCATGGTGTGTGCAGCCAAGGGATACCCGCTTGTCATCACCATGTCAGAGAGTTTCAGTATCGAGCGACGCAAGATCCTTCGTTTCCTGGGCGCAAAGATTGTCCTGACCCCGGCGCATGAAAAAGGCAGTGGAATGCTGGCCAAGGCAGTTGAACTCGCCAGGAAGCACGATTGGTTCCTGGTGCGCCAGTTTGAAAATGAAGCCAATGCTGATGCCCATTCCCGAACGACAGCAATGGAAATCCTGGAAGTCTTTGGAAACGATGGGCTCGACTATTTCGTTACCGGCTACGGAACAGGCGGAACCCTGAAGGGAACGGCCAGAGTCTTGCGTGACAAAAGCCCAGCCACCAGGATCATCGTCTGTGAACCTGACAATTCTGCATTACTACAAAGCGGTATTGCACAGAAACGAAACCCGGACGGTTCACCAAAGGAAAGCCACCCCTACTTTCGTCCCCACCTGATGCAGGGATGGACACCGGACTTCATTCCCAAGCTGGCGGAAGATGCAACCGCACTCAAGCTGATCGATGAAATTGTTGCAATCGATGGCAACCATGCCATGGATGTGACTCGCCAGCTCGCACGCCAGGAAGGTATTTTTTGTGGTACCTCATCCGGGGGCACATTTTCAGGCGCTCTGAAGGTGGCTGAAAAAGCAGAAGCCGGCTCGCGAATTTTGTGCATGTTGCCCGATACAGGCGAGCGATACCTCTCTACGCCTGTTTTTGACGATATTGCTGTTGAAATGACGGAAGAGGAATTGGAGATTGCCCGGTCAACCCCGGGATACCGCTTTGACGCACCTGCCCCACCCCCGACTCCCAGCAGTGAGGAAAAGCCGGAAACTGAAACTCAACCGGTACTGAAAGATGATGCCGTTGCCTTTGTGGATGGTGTGATTTCCGATGATCAGCAACCGGTGGTCCTTTTTGCACTGGAATGGTGCGAGTTCTGTTGGGGTGTTCGAAAGCTGATGGCGAAACTGGACATTCCTTATCGAGCCATTGATCTTGATTCCGTGGCTTACCAGGATCAGAACCGCGGCGGGGAAATTCGTAAGGTTTTAAACGCACGCCTGGGGACCAACACGATTCCGCAGATTTACATTGGCGGCACACATGTTGGTGGTGCTACCGATTTTTATTCAGGCTGGAACGATGGATCTGTGAAATCGCTGCTGCGCAAAGCCAACATTGGCCACAATGATCCGGGACCGGAATTCAATGCCAACAGTTTTCTGCCGGAGTGGCTACATCAGCGTCAGTGAAAGATCATGTAATGATTCAAAATTAATGACAGGTCCGGGACCACTGAATACTCTTGCCTGCAGTGCATGTATTACATTGAGAGAATGCAATCCGCCTGGATACAGGCTTTCAATGCGTCCCGAGTTTGAGATCCATAGACACCATCTGTTGAACCCACGTTAAACCCCTCACGCTCAAGGGCCCTTTGCAACTTCTGTACCGTGTCTTTGGTTTCAAAAGAATATGCCAGGTCATAAGCATCCATCGCCTGGCTGTTTCGATCCATTGCAGTCAGTATCGTTGCATGAACATGATTTGACTCTGTGCTGTGAGGGTCAGCCTCAAGCGCCATTGTTATTGCCTGAATGGCAGCCAGGTAATCCTCCTGGTTGTAGTGCACCCATGCCTTTGTGCGCCACGCCGGAGCGTTTTCAGGCCAGAGTTCCACTGCGAGATCCAGGTCACTGAGTGCTGCCACGTAATCCGATCTGTCGAAATAGGTTTCTCCGCGAAGGAAATAGCCCTGCGAGGCAAGCACCGGATCTTCGGGCGGGTTATAAAGGCAACTGCTGAGTGCCAGGTTGGCCTCCTCGTACATGCCTCTGGCAAATGCTTTTTGCCCATCCGGGCACCAGTCGGATACATCGTTCGCAAACAACGAAGATATTGAGGTCAGAATCAATGCCAGGCAAAGAGTCAAAAAGCAGCTTAATTTCATGGCATCATTCTCCTGAATGAATGGCTGGTGGATTGGTTATTCGACCATTCTAAACCAATCAGAACAAAACGCCCTGTCGGGTCTGAATACGGGTGCCAATCCGGACCAATCCCGGGTAGGATGTGCCGGAGATAATTGGAGCTGTTTGAATCATGCCAGTAGGAATGAAACTTCCGAAATTCGACCCGCAGCCTGAAGCACCCTGTGTCTGCACCAGCGGCAAACCTTTCAAGGATTGCTGTGGCACCACATCACCCAACAGGCGACCTCCTCCCGGCGTGCTCGTGATCGAGGGGTATCTTGATCGCTCAACATGCCGGCAATGGGTTGACTATCTTGAGAAACAACCCCGCGCCCTGGCCCAGGTACTCGACCGCAATGCCTCAACGCCGGACAACCCGGTCTTTGTAGAGGACAAGGCACGGGTCTGTCACGAGGTCAAGGGTGGTGACATACAGGAATCCATCAACACCACGGTGAAAAATGCCTACCTGAAATTTGCCGAAGTAACCAAACGAACAATGGAATGGATGGAAATGCCCCACGTTCTGCGATACGAACCTGGCGGATATTACGTCTCACATGCCGACAGTGCAGAGCGTGATGAAGAAAGTAAAGACTGGTATAAAGTGAATGACCGGGATCTCAGCCTGCTTTTGTACATCAATGATGACTTCACCGGTGGCGGGCTCAGCTTCACCCGCTGGAATTGCCGTTTCAGCCCCAAGGTCGGGGACCTCCTGATTTTTCCTTCAGACCACCGATATGAGCATTGCGCTCACGTGGTTGACAGTGGATTTCGCTACGCCGTGGTCAGCTGGGCAGCAGTCCGGGGAGTCAAGCGAATACTGCCTGCCCCCCCGGAACATGCCTTATTTTTCTAAGTGAGATCGGGCTATTGTGCGATTCCATTGGACATCCACAATAAGGTCGGGGCTATCGGGCGCTTGAAGAAGCAGCCTTGTTGAGTGCGTCGGCCAGATCTGATGGGCTGGCTATCTTCGGGCTGTGGGCACCAACAATCTTGCTGTAGCGCAAACCATGGCTATCAAGCGCCTCGGCAAAAGCAATGGCCGCCGGGACCGCCGGTCCGACCGGGCCGGTTTGTGGCAGGCCAAAATGGTCCGCCTCGAAAATGATGCCTTCCTTTGGAAGGTAGGCAATCAGCATATTCTCAACGTGAGGCGTGGGGCCAATATTGACAAACTCGATGCGGCGATCGCCACTTTCGAGGGTCAGGTTGTCTTCCACGAACTGCAGCTCCACATCAGAACCCGCCGCGGCCCTGACAACCTCTTCATTTTCCCGGAAGGTCACAACAGTTGCCCCTTCTGCCGCATAGTCAGCGGTACCCGGAATATGGTCACTGTGATGGTGAGTCAAAACGCCATAACGAATAGGCTTGTCTGGAATTTCATTCCGTAATTCGGCAATCCGGTTGGCAACACCCTGTGTTCCGCCAACTGCAACAATGTAATCGTCCATTTCCACGAACAGGCCATAGGCACCATTTCCACCGATCAGGAACACGCCTTCGTCAATTTCATTGCTGCCAAAGTCGTTTGGCGTGACAGAAGCGATCATTTCAAGCCCGGACGGCACAGATGCATATTGATCGACAGGCACATTGACCTTCTGGCGCAGGTCATCAATGATGATGTTGTCATCACCGTTGACCAGCAACTTGAAACCTTTGTTCAACGCGACCCCGTCAACCATTTCGTAGTCAAGAAACTCGTACTCAACCTGCCCGAAGGGAGGCAGGACACGCTCCATTCGATTCAGCATGTGTGTTTCCTGGTCAAAGTAGAGACTGAGAGCCGGACCGACTTCCATTACCATGGTGACAATATCGTGATTTCGGCCATCAACCTCCATTTCACCCAGCCAGTGCGAGGTATGGCGCCTGGCCAATAACTGTTTCATCAGCAAAACCGGTGTGATGCGAATGGTTGGTCCTGAAGCATTGTCATAATTCGGCTGGGCGATTGGCGCTGCCGTACCACGCCGGTAATCAATCTGGTAGCTGTCTTCACCATTGATGATGGTGCCACCATCAAAAGTGAATCCCCCACCCTCTCCGGTTGCCCGCGTGACATAGATCTCGTTCTCCAGATCGATTGCGGCCATTTGCTCAGAACTGTTTCGATCCCATGGAGCGCCAGGCTTACGACTTTGCCCTACGGCAAAGTTGTTGAACGTGCTTTCCTGAACATAAGTCGTGATCCCGTTCAGGGCATCTGCTCCGCCATGCGCCTCGATGGCCGCATCGATCACTTCGTTGGCTTTATTAACGGCTTTAAGCGGCACTGTCTCAGCCATAACCGCGCCCGCGGTCATCGCTATCGCGCCAATCGCGCCAATGGTTGAAAGTACAAATGTGCGTTTCACTTGATTCACCTCGGTGTGGTCTTTCTGAACTTTCCTGACCGGAAATCGGCTCTCTGGCCGAACGGAGCGAGTCTGGCAGGCACACTCACCCCTGTCAGTTTGTAATCGATGACAGGTTCAGGAGGCGCGGCAGAACGCCTGGACAGGGCAAAAAAAAGCCCGCATGGGTTCAATGCGGGCTTTGTGATCACATTGATTTAACTACGGCCAGTCGGGTATCCGGCCGGGCGTCCATGGCGCGCCTTCAGCTTCGAGCACAGACTCCAGTGCCTTAAGATCAGAGGCAACAGACCTGAGGTCAGCCAGAACCTCCCTGAACTGTTGGTCAGCGATCTCGAATGAATCACGGAAATTGCCCGTGACGCCGGACTGGCTGCTCCAGGAGCCGAAAGTGATGGTGCCGATACGGCTGGAGATAGACATCGGAACGGCTTCATTTCTTGACGAAATCGTCCGGTCACCATTGAGCGCGGTAGAGATGTCGAACATCCTTTGATTCAGACGGCGGACTTCCTGTGCCTGTTCTTCGGTCGAACCAGGTGTCAGGATCACCGCCTCCAGCAAATGGTCTATTCGCGACTGTATTTCTGCCGCAACGGCATTGGCGCCCTGGACTGCCCGGGAAAGATCTGCAGACTTCATCTGGAAATCCAGGAGGCCCTGGCGATCGCTGGTGACCAGGCCACCCTCGAACATGGGTTTCACGACCAGCTCAACCGGTCCGGCCAGATCCTGCCATTCCCCTTCAACCCGGCGGGACAATGACAGCTGGTAAGTACCAGGAAGCGCCAGAGGACCCATCGGTGTGCTGGCCCAGGGGGCCTGCCAACCCGGAGCTTCAAGCGAAACCGGATCGGGTGCAGGATAACGAAGATCCCAGGCCACACGATGAAAACCCTTACCTGCCGGTGCTGAAATCCTTTGCACTACCTCGCCCGCTGAATCGCGGACTGTCAGGGTCAGTGATGGCGATTCCTCCTGGTCTTCACGACGCAGATCTTCCCAGTCAGGATAAAAATTATCTTCACCTGCTGAAGCGCGCTCCTTTTCGGCCTCTCGCCGCTGCTCGCGCAATGATTGCAGCCCTTCGGAAAGGTAATAGGAAATCACCGCACCATTTGGAGGATTGCTGGCGGAATACTTCTGGGCACCATAGTCCCCGAGAACACCCCAGCCTCTGCGGGCGTCCGGAATGAACAGCCAGGTATCTCGTGGCTCAAAAAGGGTCGCCTCAGAGGTCGCAAGACCTTCATCATTTCTGAGTGGCGCGTAGTCGTCGAGGATGTAAATTCCCCTGCCGAAAGTTCCCACCACAAGATCATTCTCGCGACGCTGAATTTCCAGGTCGCGAACGGCGATGGTCGGCAATGAGGAAAACTCATTCCAGGTCTCTCCACCATTGGTGGTGAAGAACAATCCGAACTCGGTACCGGCAAACAGCAGATTTGGATCGACATGATCTTCCATCAGGGTATGCACCGTTCCGCGCTCAGGCAGGTTGCCGTTAATCAGGCTCCAGCTTCGCCCCCGATCCGTGGTTTTGAGAAGGTAGGGTTGATGGTCGCCACGCTTGTGATTATCGACAGCGGCATACGCGACATCGCTGTCATGATGTGAGGCAATAATGTCCTCGACAAGGGACATATCCGGCACGTCCCTGAACGAATCTGTTGTTCGCCAGTTCTCGCCGCCATCCTCTGTCACCTGGATCAAACCGTCATCTGTGCCTACATATATAAGGCCTTCAATCAATGGACTTTCGTCCAGTGCAATCATGGCGCCATACATAGAGGTCGAATCATTCTTGGCGATGGCATCCACAGACCAGACACGCCCCATGATTTCGAGCTTATTGCGATCCAGCTGGCGGGTCAGGTCACCGGAGACTTTTACCCAGCTCTCACCGCGATCGTCTGAACGGAAAAGGTACTCCGCACCGTAATACAGTCGCCTGTGATCATGGGGAGAGACGATCAATGGCGTGTTCCAGTTCCACTTGTACTGATTTTCGTCCGCGCCTGGTTGAGGTGTAATGGTCAGCTTTTCGCCGGTGATTTTGTCGAAACGCACCAGGGACCCGTACTGGGCCTGAGAATAAATAATGTTCGGGTCAGTGGGATCAAACCGGGGTTTGTAACCATCGCCAAACTTGGCAATAAACCAGTCAGCGTTGGTGATACCGTCGTCATAACGAGTGCGAACCGGGCCACACAGCGTCTGGTTATCCTGCGTTCCACCGCAAACATTGTAAAAAGGTGCATCGTTATCCGGAGTCACCCGGTAAAACTGGGTTGCGGGCAGGTTTCTGAAATGCCGCCAGTTTTCACCACGGTCGTAAGTTTCGTACATGCCGCCATCGCCGCCAATGTACATGTGGTCCGAATCATCAGGATCGATCCACAATGCATGATCATCAACATGCCTGTATTGCAGCGGGACCCTGTTCCAGCTGGCACCGCCATCATCGGAACGATGTGTCAGCGTATCAACTGAGTACACGACATCCGGATGATTGGGATCGACGGTCAGTTCGTTGTAATACTGGGGACTACTGGTCATATGCGAGGATCGCTTTTCCCAGCTCTCCCCGAAGTCCAGCGAACGATAGACGCCCTGGCTGTCTTCGGAGGCTTCGACAATGGCATAAATCGTATCCGGCCTGGAAGGTGCATTGGCCAGCCCGATTCTTCCCAGGTCTCCGGAGGGCAGTCCGCCTGCGATCTTCCGCCAGGTATCTCCACCGTCAGTTGACTTGTGGACACCACCGCCCGGCCCGCCATTGATCAGCGTCCAGACATGCCGGCGACGCTGGTAGGTCGAGGCAACGATGGCATCCGGATTATCCGGATGAATAACAAACTCGTTGACTCCGGTATCGTCGTCTATAAAGAGGACGCGATTCCAGCTGTTACCGCCATCTGTGCTTTTGTAAAGCCCTCGTTCTCCGCCTGAATTCCACAACGGTCCCTGGGCAGCCACAAATACGGTGTCCCGATCCTCCGGGTGAAAGCGAATCATGGATATGTGGGCCGAGTCTTGCAGGCCCATATTGGTCCACGTCTTGCCACCATCCAGAGATTTATAAACCCCGTCTCCGAACGCAACACTACGCTGCGCGTTGTTTTCCCCGGTCCCGACCCAGACGGTATCCGGATTGTGCGGGTCCAGGCTCACCACGCCGATAGCGAAGGAACCTTCATTGTCGAAAATGGGCGACCAGGTGGTGCCTCCGTTCAGCGTTTTCCAGACACCACCGCTTGCCATTGCAACATAGATAATCTCGCGATGAACGGGATGAACCGCAAAGTCCGAAACACGACCAGAGGTCAGTGCAGGACCAATCAATCGCAGAGGAATATCTGCAAGCGGGTGCCCATCACTCTCCGCTTGTGCGCGGAGAGCAGATGGGAGGAGAAGTAAACCGAGACTAAGCCCTAATGCGAGCAGCAGGCGGCCGGGCAAACCTTTAAGCCCCGCCCTGGCGTTCTTTGTAAGCACGGATCGCTTCGTTGAAACGTTCCGCTACACGTTCTTCCATTTCAACTGAGTAGTTGTAGGAAGCCACGATTGCTTCTTTATTTCCTGGTGTAATGTCTTCTGTTTCTGCTTCAGACAGACATGCACGATAGGATTCGATTTCGCCCTGAAAAGTACCAATGTCATTCTTGGCAGCCAACAGCGTGTCCCTGTCTGCGTCTTCCGGAATCGCGTCAGGCGCTGTCGGTAAAACACAGGTTTGAGCTGCGTCTGGCAGCACAACTTCGTATTCAACGTCTTCCTGCGCAAATAACGATTGTGCAGAGATCGAAAGAAACAGACCAACTAGAATTTTGGGGGTGAGATATTTCACGTGGTATCACTCCTGATTGAAAGCGAAAAAAATTATACATGGTTCAGTGCAGATTTGCGGTTGACTTTATTCGTCCTGCATTGGAGGCTTAGCCGCTTGATTGAATATGGAGTTCAGTATGCCTCTCAGAGTTCCCTGGCTCATCGCCTCAATTCTTTTTGCATCATCACTGTCTGCCAGCCTCGACAGTTCCCTGCTGCACGGGCTTGAAGCACGAAATATCGGTCCGGCAGCAGTCGGCGGTCGTATCACATCAGTTGATGCAGTTGCCAGTCAACCCAACCAGCTGGTAGTCGGCACTGCCACCGGCGGCGTCTGGATGTCAGACAATGGCGGACTCACGTGGCGTGCGGTGTTTGATGACCAGCCTGTTGCATCAATCGGCGCCGTGGCGATCAATCAGAATAACCCGGACATCATCTGGGTCGGCACTGGCGAAGGTAATGTACGCAACTCGACTTCCATTGGCGGGGGCATGTTCAAATCAATCGATGGCGGCAGGACCTGGTCATTGGTTGGCCTGGAACAAACCGAACGAATCCATCGGATTGCTTTGCACCCTGATGATCCCGATACCGTTTACGCAGCAGCGCTGGGAACCCTTTGGGGCGAGAATAGTGAACGCGGTGTATTCAAGACCAGCGACGGCGGTGAAACCTGGCAGAAGATTCTGTATGTTGATGAAAAAACCGGCGCAACCGATGTCAGGCTAGACCCGTTCAATCCGGACAAAGTCTACGCGAGCATGTGGCAACACCGCCGCTGGCCGTGGATATTCAAGTCGGGCGGACCCGGCTCGGGCATGCACATTTCCTGGGACGGTGGTCAGTCCTGGAGCCGGAAAACCGAAGAGGACGGATTACCAGGTGGCGAGCTTGGCAGGATCAGTTTCGCCCCTTCTCCAGCACAGAAAGATCGGGTCTACGCATTGGTTGAAGCAAAAAAGAGCGCAATGCTGCGTTCCGACGATGGCGGCGAAAGCTGGCAGAAAGTCAACCAGGACACCAACATCGCAACCCGTCCTTTCTACTACAACGATATCTCGGCCGACCCGGCTGACCCGAATCGGCTTTATAACATTTATACCTTTTTGAGCATGTCAATCGACGGCGGTAAGACTTTTGAAGTCAACCCTGTTATTGCCTGCTGCGCTGCATCGAACACCATTCATATTGACAACCACGCATTCTGGATCAATCCCAACGATCCCAAACACCTGATCATCGGCAGTGATGGCGGAATTGCCATCAGTCGCGACCGGGGTGAAACATGGCGATTTGTACGCAATCTTCCATTGAGCCAGTTCTATCACGTCGCAGTAGACAACGCCGACCCTTACAACGTTTATGGAGGGTTGCAGGACAACGGCTCCTGGCGCGGTCCCGCCGAAGTCAGGGAAAATGCCGGCATCCGCAATCTGCACTGGCAGGAAGTTGGATTCGGTGATGGCTTTGATACGCTCCCCGACCCGGATAACCCGCTGCGCGGTTACGGCATGGCCCAGGGTGGATCGCTCTATACGTGGAACCTGGAAACCGGCGAACAACGAATCATCCGTCCCCAGTCTCCATCAACAGATGTAGAGCTGCGATTCAACTGGGATGCCGCACTTGCCCAGGACCCGTTTGATTCTTCCACTATTTATTACGGCAGCCAGTTTGTACACAAGTCAACGAACAAGGGACTCAACTGGACTGTCATCAGTCCTGACCTGACTTCAAATGATCCGGAGAAACAGGTCTACAAGGAAAGTGGCGGAATCACACCAGACGTGACTGCAGCGGAGAACCACACCTCTTTAACCGTTATTTCCCCCAGCCCGGTTGAGGCTGGCCTGATCTGGACCGGAAGCGACGATGGTCGGGTGCATATCACCCGGGATGGCGGAGAAAACTGGGCACGAATCGACGAGCGTGCGCGAGGTTTCAATCCAGGTGCCTGGATCAAATTCATCGCACCCTCGCCTCACCAGGCGGGAACCGCATTCGTGGCTGTTGATGATCATCGTCGATCCGATATGACCGCGTATTTTTACCGGGTCGAGAATTACGGAAGGAACTGGACCCGGATAGGAGAGAATCTGCCCGGATATGCCCTCTCTATTTTGCAGGATTTTGAAGATCCTGACCTGTTGTTTGCGGGTACCGAGTTTGGCCTGCATTTCTCAAATGACGGTGGTGATTCATGGACCCGGTTTGACGCGGGCGTTCCAACCGTCTCGGTGATGGATATGGCCATTCAACAGCGGGAAAATGACCTCGTTCTGGGCACACATGGCAGGGGCATATTTGTCATTGATGATTACAGCGCATTGCGCGGCATGACGCCTGAGAGTTTTTCTGAGCGCCTCAGAATTTTGTCTGCCACTCCCGGCCTTCAATACGACCCTGCGCAGACCCCTTCAACACGGTTTCCAGGATCAGGCGAATTTCGTGCTGCGAATGAGGAATTTGGTGTCGTTGTGACATTCATGGCGAGTGGTGATGACCTGAAGCATCCGGACAGCGAGTTGGAACGTCAGCGCCTGATCGACAGGAGAACCAATACCGGTGACGAAGAGGAAAACGGGACCAGCAAAAACAGCAAGCCATTGAAGGCCAGGGTTGAAATCAGAACTGCTGATGGTGAAATCATTCGAACCTTTAAAACGGATATCCACCAGGGCATCAACCGGATCGCATGGAATCTTCGCAATGATGGCGCCAGGTCAATGCCTGGGCCCACACCCCTTGAGCCTGATGCGGATCTGCCTTCCGGTGCACGTGTACCTGGCGGCGAGTATCAGCTGAAGATCACCATTGGCAAGGGTGATGAGGCAGCCACTGATGAAGTCGCGATCTCAGTTATTACAGATCCACGACTGGAAATGAGCGAACAGGCCCGCACGGAGAACTACGCGGCCGCAAACGAGCTGCGAGAGCTCACGAATGAAGCAGTAAATGCTGTAGAACGCATCATACAGACTCGTGAAGATCTCGCCACTGCCAACGAATTGCTGGCACGACGCCTGGCTCGACGAGATACTGATGATGAGTCCGTTGAAGCGCTCAAGGAGAAAATCTCCGAAGTACGAAAATCACTCGATGAAGCTGAGAAAGAATTCAGGACACCGCCGGATACCAAGGGCATTGTTTACAGCGCCAATACAGTGGCCAGTCGAATTGGTACCGCTTCATTTTTCGTCGGAAGCAGCATGGATGCCCCTTCAGAATCTGCTCGTGTTTACATGGAAGATGCGCGCAGGGTCACCGACGCAGCGATTGAAAACCTTGATGGAATTTTCGAGACCGAGGTCGACCCACTTCGAGAGGAGATTGAAGACGCTGGCGTCAAACTACTTTCAACCAACTAACCACGGCCTTCGCCCAGCGGGGGCCATCTTCTTCCTGGATGAAGTGCCGGCCATGCAACGTGATGTGTGGCTGGCCTTTGGTGCCGGGCACCAGCTTGTGAAAGGGCTGATCTGCGCCTGCCATGATCGGGTCGCCATCTGAATAGCAAAGCAACACTGGTTTGGTCCATTCGGTCAGTTTCATCCATGCTTTCCTGTTGGCGTCACTGGCCGGGTCATCCGGTCGGGCTGGAACCAGCAAGGGGAACTGGCGGGCTCCCGCTTTGTACTCATCCGAAGGGAAAGGTGCCCGGTAAGCTTCGATTTCAGCTTCAGCCAGATCACCATGACCGAACAGGTTGACAATAAACCCGATATCAAATTCAGGATCTTCCTGGCTGAATTGACGCCACTGGCTGAATGCCTCAGGCATCGCCTGGTCACCTGTGGGCAGGGCCGTATTGGAAAGTGAGAAGGCAGCAAACCGATCAGGATTCTCGGCCAGCAGGCGCAATCCGATCAGGCCGCCCCAGTCCTGACCCAGCAATGTCATCCCACTGAGCTGAAGGCCATCAATGAATTGGTTCATCCAGTCGACGTGCCGGGCGTAGGTGTAGTTGGTTCGATCGCTAAGTTTATCTGATCGCCCAAACCCTATTAAATCTGGCGCGATGACACGAAAACCCGCGCTGACAAATTCCGGAATCATTTTTCGGTATAGATAGCACCATGTCGGTTCACCGTGAAGACAAAGTATGATCCGGCCATCGCGTGGCCCTTCATCCAGGTAGTGGACCCTGAGAGTTCCGAATGAGTCATCATTAATTTCCAGGTAATTCGGAGCATAAGGAAAATCGGGGAGATTCTCGAAACGATCATCCGGTGTTCTGAGAATGCTCATGTCGGATTCCTGGTCAGGTTTTGATCGGCGTTCTGTTTGCGTTTCAATTTCTTTTTCTTAACAAAATATGCCAGGCGTATCGCGAACAGCACAGCCAGAATGCCTGCGTAGACCAGAGGTTCTGGCTCGTCACCCTTTACCTGCCAGTAGAAATGCCACACGCCCAGGATGGCGATGACGTAAACCAGCCGATGTAACTTCTGCCAGTTTCGGCCCAGGCGACGCATCATCTTGTTGGTTGAGGTGACAGCCAGTGCAATCAACATCAGCAATGCAGCCATTCCAAGCGTGATATAGGGGCGCTTCACAACATCCTCGATGATGTAGTTAAAGGACAATCCCTGGTCCAGCACAGCATAAATCGCAAAGTGCATCAGGATGTAGAAGAATGCGAACAGGCCGAGCATTCGACGAAAATGAATCAGCCAGTTGATTCGGGCCAATCTTCGAACCGGCGTTACCGCCAGGGTGATCAGCAGGAAATTCAGACCCCACTTACCACAGCGATGGAGCAATTCCTCGATCGGGTTTGCGCCCAGTGACAGTCCCCAGATTCCGAAAGCTTCAAATGCAAGCTTGAACAGGGGAACCAGACACAGGATAAAAATCGCTGCTTTCAGCGCTCTGAGATTACGTCTTTTCACTCAATGATCAGTAGTTCTTGCGAAGATCCAGACCAGAATACAGGTCAGCAACCTGCTCAGCATAACCGTTGAACATCAGGGTGGGCTGCTTGGGGGCAAACAGGCCTCCGCCGATCCGCCGTTCTCGAGCCTGGCTCCAGCGCGGATGATCAACTTCCGGGTTAACATTGGCATAGAAGCCATACTCCCGGGGCGCAGAGATTTGCCAGCTGTTTCGTGGCTGACGTTTGGTGAATTCGATCTTGACGATCGACTTGATGCCTTTGAATCCATACTTCCAGGGAACTACCAGTCTCAGGGGTGCGCCGTTTTGATTGGGTAAAGACTTCCCGTATACGCCCACTGACATAATCGTAAGCGGGTTCATTGCTTCTGCAATTGTCAGGCCTTCGACATAGGGCCAGTCAATCACTGCCATCCTCTGCCCAAACATCTGTTTCGGATCATAGAGTGTTTCGAACCGGACATATTTGGCGTCAGAATTCGGTTCGAATCTTTTCAGTATGTCACCCAGGGGAATTCCAACCCATGGAACAACCATCGACCAGGCTTCAACACAACGATGACGGTAGGTGCGGTCTTCAAGAGCATGCGGACCGATAATATCCTCAAACGCATATTTACCGGGTTTGTCGCATTCACCGGCAATTTCCACTGACCAGGGCTCGGTGACAAAATCCTGAGCGTTCAGGTATGGATCTTCCTTGCGGGTTCCGAACTCGTAGAAATTGTTGTAGGTGGTGATGTCCTCCCAGCTATTGGGGGTCTCATCCGTGCTGTACGGTCCCGCCACTGTTTCAAGATCTCGTACCGCTGCATTCCCCATGGACGGCAACAGTGCAGCACCTGCCAAAGCCAGGCCTGACGACGCCAGCAACTGTCGTCGGTTGATGTAGTTGGTCTCGCTGGTGATTTCCCAGGACCTGATGCGATTTTTCTGACTCATAACGATTCCAGTGTTCCGGCTCAATCTGACCGGAAAGAACAGATCAATATTTCAAACTTTCAGTTATGACTCTAACAGGGAGGAGGGAAAATTTTTGTGAAGGGAATTGCTTCAGGGCCTGCCCCCGCCCCGTGTTTTCTCCAGCTATGCGTGGGCCTCTGAGACGGCACGAAATTTCCCGGCAGGTATCCACCAGGGTGCAACATGATCATCGACGCTTCGTGAAAGTCACTCCTGGCGCTATTTAGCTGCGCCAGGGGTGATGGCCGCTCAAATCATCGACCCCCGGAGGACTGGGTCTCTATTTGCGTTTCGCCTGAACCACTCAAACGGTCAGCATAGGGTTTGAAACTGATTTCCCGTCCAAGGAAATCTGTCACCAGGTCGGCCGCAGGTTTCGCACCACCCTGGGCAAGCACCATGTCACGATACTCACCTGCCGTTTCCACGTTGCGAAGACCTTCCTCTTCAAACCGGGTCAGCATGTCGGTGGCGATTGCGAGTGACCACTGGTAAGTGTAGTAAATGGCCGAATAACCATTCAGGTGGCCAAACGAGGCGTAGAAATTACCTTCAGGCATGGGTTCGAATGCCGTGTAACGCGCCAGGATTTCGTCACTTAAAGCCTTGACATCAAGACCTTCAGGGCTGCGGTTATAGAGCGCCATGGAGAGTGCGGCATATGAAAGCTGTCGACGGGTCCCAAGTCCCAGGCCAAAATCACGCGCCGCAATCATGCGGTCCAGCAAATCCCGGGGAATGGGTTCGCCTTCTGAATTGCGTGCAAACGGTTCAATGGTGTCGTAATCCCAGACCCACTCCTGCAGCATCTGGGAAGGTGCTTCAACAAAATCCCACTCGGTGTTAATTCCCGAAACATTGTCCCAACGATGATGGCCGGCAAACAGGTTATGAATCAGGTGCCCGAATTCATGAAGAAACGTCACCACCTGGCTGTGCTGCATCAGGTCGTCACCCTCAGGGAAATTGCAAACCAGTGTTGCAATCGGTGCCTGAACGCCAGTAATCCCTGTGCGACGCGGGAAGACCGCTGCATGCTGGTACTTGCCATCGCGTGGGTGCATGTCGAGATAAAAACGTCCAATCAGCTGATCGCCATCCCACATCTCATGTGCGGTCACGTCTTCGTGCCAGACCGTTGTGTCCCAGGATTTGAACTGGACACCAAAAAGATCCTGGATCATGGTCAGGATCCCGTCGCGAGTGGCGTTGTACTGGAAGTATTCCCTGACCTGTTTTGAATCAACTTCAAACTGTTCTTTTGTGACCTTCTCCATCAGGAAACGACGCTGCCAGCTTTCAACCTTGTCAGCATCAGGGTCAATCTCTTGCAGTCGTGCAAGGAGAATCTCGTACTCTGCCTGTTGTGTATCTTCCGTGTAGGAAGTCAGTTCTTCGAGAAATGTTTCCACGCGTTCCGGATTTCCAACCATCTTGTCCGCGGTAATTAATTGAGCATAGTTGTCGAAGCCGAGCAGTTGCGCCAACTCATAGCGTTTTTCCAACAGCCTCATCAGAACCGCGTTGTTTTCAGGGTAAGCCCGATTGTTGAACAGGCTCATGAGTTCACGACGCAGCTCATCATCCTCGGCATAGTCCATGAACGGGAAAAGATCAGGGTACGTGGTGTTAATCTCGATCTTGCCTTCTTCGTTCGGCAGATGAGCATCGATGTAGTCCTGCGGCAATCCGGCAAGCTGCTGGACTGAATCGACCTGCATGACTTTGACAGACTCACGAATATTTCGGTCGAACTCCTGGCCGATCTCAAAGATCTCGTCGTTCAATGCCTTGATGCGGGCGCGTGTCTCCTCGTCCTTGTCGACGCCGGACAACTTGAATGTGAGCATGTATTTTTCGACTGAACGCATGGTATCTGCATCTGCGCCACTCAAATCAACGGCTGACATGCGCTCATAAATCGGACGCGACATGTTGAGCTCGGAAAAAACAGGCGTCAGTGAAGATCTGCAGGTATCAGCTGCCGCACGAATATTCTCATCAGGATGCATGTTGCCGAGGGTATTGGTGGCCATGGCCAGGTTGCTGACGCTGACCATCTGGGCGTTGAATGCCTCAAGGTAACTATCAATGGTTGGCTGATCTTCAAATGACTCAAGTGCTGCAATGCCTGTGTCCATTGCGGCAAGCTCAGCCTGGCAGGCTGCTTCGATCTTTTCTGGTGTTCCCAGATCATCCAGGCTCCAGGAACGATAGGCATATACATCAAATTCAGGACCAGCAGTTTGAACCGGGTCCAGGTCCTGGACCGTCGGATCAATTTCCGTTGAAACGTCCGAAACAGTCGGTTCCTTGTCGCCTCCACAGGCAGACAAAATGACAGCAAGCGCAAGAACAAGAAAGGCGTTTAAATTCATCATGGCATTACCAACTTCCCTGAGGATGATTTTCCGGATTATAGTTGCTGGCCGCGGCCAACGGCCGCACAGGGTAACAAACCAGGACGAAAATCACCTGCTTATCCTGGGTATCCACGGCGAGGCAACCCGCATTTGCGGTGAAATGACCTGCATGTTTGGGTAAGCTTCCGCTATCAGCACGAGGTGTTATGAACAACAAGACCAAAGCAGACCTCACCGCAAAAAGTTACTGGCGCACCAACCTTCGCCTCGTGGCGATGTGCCTGGCTATCTGGTTTGTTGTTTCCTATGGCTTCGGCATTCTCCTGGTCGAGCAACTGAATCAGATCAGGTTTTTCGGCTTCAAGCTGGGATTCTGGTTTGCCCAGCAAGGTTCGATTTTTACTTTCCTGATCCTGATTTTCTTCTACGCCTGGCGAATGAACCGACTCGATCGTGAATATGGCGTCGACGAGAATGACGATGAAAAAATGCACGATGCGGAGACTGGAAGCTGATGGATTTACGGACCATGACTTACCTGGCCGTGGGCGCAAGCTTTGTTCTCTATATCGGCATTGCCATCGTTTCAAGGGCACGCTCGACCGGTGATTTCTACGTGGCGGGCAAGCATGTCAACCCACTGGCCAATGGCATGGCGACGGCTGCCGACTGGATGTCTGCTGCTTCTTTCATCTCCATGGCAGGCCTGATTGCATTTCTCGGCTACGGTGGTTCGGTCTACCTGATGGGCTGGACTGGTGGCTATGTCCTGCTCGCCCTTTTGCTTGCACCTTATCTGCGCAAGTATGGCAAGTTCACGGTACCGGAGTTTATCGGCGATCGTTACTACTCCAATGCCGCCCGAACGGTCGCAGTGATCTGCCTGATTTTTATTTCGTTCACTTATGTCGCCGGGCAAATGCGTGGTGTGGGTATCGTGTTCTCGAGGTTTCTTGAAGTCCCGGTGGGTGTCGGGCTCTTGATCGGCATGGGCGTGGTGTTTTTCTATGCCGTCCTGGGAGGAATGAAAGGCATCACCTATACGCAAGTCGCCCAGTATTGTGTCCTGATTTTTGCCTACACGGTCCCGGCCGTGTTTATTGCCCTGCAACTCACAGGCAATCCAATTCCACAGGCAGGCCTGGGTAGCCAGGTTGCGGGTGAAAGTACATACCTCCTGGACAAACTGGACAGCATCGTCACTGACCTCGGTTTTCGAGCATTCACCGAAGGTAATAAGAGCACCGTTGATATGTTCGCCATCACGCTTGCACTGATGGTCGGCACTGCTGGATTGCCCCATGTGATCGTGAGATTTTTCACCGTACCCAGAGTGTCTGATGCCAGGAAATCGGCTGGCTATGCCCTGCTCTTCATTGCCATTCTCTACACGACAGCGCCAGCAGTGGGGGCAATGGCGCGTTACAACCTGATCAACACCCTCCAGCCGGGTGAAGTGGGTTCCGAGCAGGGCAATCTCGAATACCAGGAGCGGCCGCAGTGGTTTATCACCTGGGAAGAAACCGGATTGCTGGGTTATACCGATCACAATGGCGACGGTCGAATCCAGTATTACGATGACACCAACCCTGAGTATGCGCCGATTGCCGAATCATATGGCTGGAAGGGCAACGAACTCTCAGTGGATCGTGACATCATGGTGCTGGCAAATCCTGAAATTGCCCAGCTTCCAAACTGGGTGATCGCGCTGGTTGCAGCAGGTGGAATTGCTGCTGCACTCAGCACTGCCGCCGGACTGCTCCTGGTGATTTCTTCATCCATCTCACATGACTTGCTCAAGAGCATCATCATGCCCGGAATTTCAGAGAAGCATGAACTTGCCGCAGGGCGAATCGCTGCAGCCGTTGCCATTGTGATCGCCGGGTACCTTGGCTATGACCCACCCGGATTTGTCGCCCAGGTTGTGGCTTTTGCGTTTGGCCTTGCTGCTGCTTCGCTTTTCCCTGCCATACTGATGGGGATTTTCAGCAAACGCATCAACAAGGAAGGCGCCATTGCCGGAATGTTGACCGGGCTGATCTTTACCTTCAGCTACATCCTGGTGTTCAAAGGTGTTTTCTTCGAACCTTTGCGCGACAACCTACCAGTCAACTGGCTGCTTGGCATTTCTCCTGAAGGCATTGGCGTGGTCGGAATGGTTCTGAATTTCATCGTGGCCACGGTGGTGAGTCGACTGGGCGACGCACCCCCGACTGAAGTTCAGGAACTGGTGGAGAATATTCGATTTCCCGGTAAACGCCTGGCCTGAAACGGGAAAGTATCCAGGTCTACCTTTCCACTGCATCCTCATCTGCAAGACGCCAGATCAGGGCAAGCTTCTGTCCATAAAACCGGGCTTCAGCTTCGTTACCGGATAACTCAAGGGCCGTGACCAGGCCAGACAATGCTGCTGCACGCTGCCGGTTACGTTCCAACTCGAGCCGGTAAGCCTCTGCCGCTCGCGCTGGCTCCTGATCAGCGATCAGCAAATCGCCCAGCAGCTGCGCTGATGGCAGGTCAACATAGGGTGGTCCGTAAGCACGGGGCAGCTCCCCCTCAAGATTGCTTGCCTCGATCGCGAATCTCACGGCATTGTCGTACTCACCCTTGGATGCTTCGATCATGGCGAGGAGTTGCTGTTCCATCACGTCCAGCCTTCCCAGATAAAGCAAATCCTTGGCAGATGGTTCCTCCTGCAGACCAATGGCTGAAGCAAGTTCATCCTTGAGTCGGCGAAACTGTTGCAACTGCTCAAATGCCTTTGAAGGCAAGGATGAATTGGCCGAACGCATGGCCTGTGCAAAGTTGTAATTCAGGTTCGGATCATAGGCGTCCCCGAGCCTGAAAGACCACTCGCTGACGGGTCCGTTCCAGTCCCTGGTTTCAATCATGTAACGCAGCCACATTTGCGTGACAGACCCGACTATTGAACGATCCGGATGTAGTTCCAAAGGGTCCTCCGGCGCTTTCCCGTGCTCCGTTGCCTGCACGTAAGCAGCCTGCAGCAATTCACGTGCCTTTTCGAAGCGCCCCTGCTGCAGGTACCCGTAAATCAGCCAGGAGTTGTAGTGACCGGTGCTGGTGGGAGGCATGCCCTCTTCGGCCCGTATTCGGTTATCCACTCTCACGGCCGCTTCATTTGCAATCACAACGTCATCCCACATTCCAAGCGCAGTGAAAATATGAGAAGTCATGTGCTGCGCATGCGAGGCGTCAGGTGCCATTTCCGCCAGTGCGCGCGCCGCACGCAGACCCAGGACTGCATGGACAGGATCATCCACACCGTGTATCAGGTAATGAGCAGCACCCGGATGCCTGGGATTCTCAGCGAACACTGCATCAGATATGGCGGTGGCCAGCATGTAACTGTCTATGTTTCGAACACCGGCATGAACTCCGAAAACCGAGAGCGCATAAAAAAGCTGGAGTTCGTGATCTTCCGGAAACCGGGCTGCCATCTGCTCCATCTTTCTCATGTAGGAACGATCACGCTCGGCCTTGGTGCCATCCCCATAAAGAATATCCAGCGCCCCGATCAGGAGCTTCTCCCGTGCAGCAGGTGTTGAATCCTGTCTGGCGTTGGGCGTATTACCCAGTTTTTGAAGCGCCAGGCGCCCTGCTTCCCGGTTTTGCCTGCCCCAGACTGGCTGGTTGAAAGTCATTGCCTCGCCCCAGACTGCCATGGCAAACCCGGGTTCCAGTTCCTGTGCAAAAAGAAACTGCTCACGTGCCAGCGGATATTCAAAAAGATGCAAAAGCAACATTCCCTGCACAAAGGCCGCCTGGGCTTCTTCAGATTCCGCCATGGTCGGAAAACTCAATTCGCCGAGGACACGAACCGGAGGTGCTTCAGCAACAGATTCTGAATCTGCATTATCACTCGATGCGTCATACGCAGGAGCGGAACTGACAAAAAACAGGGAGACAAGACACCCGAAGCAGACTGCAATGAGAGGTCCTGTTGATTTATGTATTGTTGTCATATTTACCTGACCTTGTCCTGGAGTAAGATAGCGCCCGTGAGTCAGCGCAAATTCATCGCCGTTGCCGGTAATATCGGTTCCGGGAAGTCTTCTCTGGTCGAATTTCTGACCAGCACTTATGACGTCGCCCCATTCTACGAACCCAACGACGAAAACCCATACCTTGCGGATTTCTACAAGGAAATGCGCCAGTGGGCCTTCCACTCCCAGATGTTCTTTTTGTCGAACAAGTTTCGCATGCACCTGGAGGCCGACCGAACTGCCGGTGTCGTGGTTCAGGATCGTACAATATTTGAAGACGCGGAGATTTTCGCCACTGCCCTGCACCAGATGCGCAAGTTCGATAAACGCGACTGGCAGACCTACTGGGAATTTTACCAGACGATTCTCAATGCCATTCAACCTCCCGACTTGTTGATTTATGTGCGCGCTCCGATGCGGACATTGCGACAACGTATCAAACATCGTGGGCGAAAAATGGAACAGGACATTCCGCTTGCTTACATGAAGCGGCTGGAAAATCTATATGAAAACTGGGTGGGAACTTACGAATTCAGCGATGTTCTGATTCTCGAATCAGACAAGCTGGATTACGTCCGTGACCTGATTGATCGGCAGGATGTCCGGGAAAGAGTCGAAGCGTTGTTGCCGAAGGCCCTTAAACGTGTCGGCCGATCCCGATAGGCTCAACGGCTTGCAGCCACTGAAAACGTCCACATATTGCCAGGAATCCTGGCATTCGTAGCTGAACGGAAGTACTCATATGATGAAAAAGCCAATTTACATGATCATTCTGACTGCCATTGCGATGAGTTCTGCTGCACACGCTGAACTACCCGGCATCAGGCTGGTGGTGACCGGCGCTGACCCGGCAACCGGCACCATTGAGGCCACGGTATTTAATTCCGCCGAGGATTTTCTGAAAGAGCCGTTCCTGCAGGATTCTGGTGAAGTATCAGAAGACGGTCGCTTTGAGACCGAGTTCGTTGGTCTTGAGGAAGGTGTATACGCCATCGTGGTGGTTCACGATGCCAACGACAATGGTGTTTTTGATGCAGGCATCCTGGGCTTCGGCGGCGAATCGGTCGGCTATTCAAACAACGTGAGCAGTTGGTTCGGAAGACCTGACTTCACTGAAGCCGCATTTACCGTTGATCAGGCCGGGTTTATCGTCGAAATCAATCTCGATTGATTGCAGAGCGCAGTTTTTGTATTTCCGGCGCCATTTGAAGGCGGTTTGACTCCGCCCTGGCCATCGCCATCCTGATCAGTTCATCCTGGGTCATCCGCTCAAACTTTGCAGGATTTGAAGCGGTTACAAACTCATCCAGCGGTTCGACGCTGCAACCCGAATCGGCGGCCACAAACATCACGATGCTGCGACGTGGCCATGACGTGGTGGGCACCCGGTGTGGCGTCGCTTTGTAGACTCCATTTGACCATCGCTCCACCATGTCCCCCAGCAGGACAGTCCATTGTCCGGGTTCGACAGGCACCTGGATCCATTTTCCGGATGGCGTCTGAACCTCGAGGCCCGGCGCATCCTGGCTGATCAGGGTGATGCATTCAAAATCGGTGTGGGCTGATATGCCTCTGCTGCGTTCATCATCTGATTGCGGGCGCGATGGATAGTTGAGGAGGCGCAAGGTGTTCAGTGCCTGGCTCGAAGCATGTTCTGCGAGAAAACCCGGGTGCTGTTTGAGCAGGCAGGAAACCAGGGGATAGAGACCATGCGCCGCTGAAATCAGCAGATCCCACTGGATTCTTACCGTGTCTCTGAAACGGGATATTTCAGGCCAGATCGAAGGCACCACCTTTTCCTGCAATTCCCCCGGCAACCTGCTCAATCGCTCCCTGGACAGAACACAATCGAATGATTCTACCCATGCAATTGTGCCTGCTTCATAAGCTGGCTCCTCAAGCATGGGCGACCATCCATTGGCGCCCGAGTTTTGGTTTCTGTGTACCGCCTGCTTGATCGGATGATTGTCGGGGAGTCCGAAAAACCCGGTCATTTTTTCAAGCAGATCACGGGTGACCCTGTCGTTCAGCCCACCCCCTTTGACGTTGAAACAACCGGCAGAAAGGCAGGCTTGCCTGATTTGCTCTACCCGCGGCTGAGCATCAAGATCGATCAGTGGTATTGAAGGGTGATCTGACACCACCTGGTTCACCAGTTCAGATCATGGCCACGCGCGTGGCGAAAAGTACCGGTCATTTCCGGTTCCAGTTCGACCATCCTTGCAACCAGACCATTGACTGACGCCTCAGGCGAAACCGGGCCCTTGAAGTTGGACATGTCTGTGGCTACCCAGCCGGGATGAAGCATGAATACGCCAATGCCCCGACCCTGCAAATCAACACTGAGGCTCTTGAAAGCCATATTCACTCCGGCCTTGGAAATTCTGTATCCGTAATACCCACCGGAGGTGTTATCAGTGATCGAACCCATGGCACTGGTGATGACGAAAATTTTTGAACCCTGCTGAAGGTTTCCAAGCAGCGCTGCCGATACCCGTAAGGGACCCATTGTATTAACCCTGAACTGGTATTCTATTGCTTCAAAATCGAGACCATCCAGAGAATCTGTCGCGAGAACGCCAGCATTATTCACCAGCCAGTCGATTTTGCGATCGCCAACCTGGCGGGCAAGCGTTGCGACACCCTCGCCGGTACCGACATCAACATTCTCGATCACTTCAACATCAAGTTCAGCGAGGTCTTTACTGGCTGATCTGCAAACTGCGATTACGCTGTTGTTGGCAAGGGACAGCTGACGCGACATTTCGAGACCAATTCCCCGATTCGCCCCGGTGACAAGTATTGTCTTGCCGGTCACTCTTTCATTCATTTTCATCACTCCGATTACGACCGAATGCCCAAAACGTAAGTTAGCTTACGCTTCAAGGGTCTTATGGTTTGATATGATTGAATCATAACGGAACGGTGCCATGCCTTCGAACAGCGTTCAATCCAAAGGCCCCATCCGGGCCAAAACACGGACCAGGGCTCTCGTAACAGCCCTGGCGACAGTATTTTTTGCCGCCTGTAGCACCACCTCTGTTCACTCTCCATCTGATGTTCGTCCCCTGGTCGGGCATGAAATTCCTGATGTTCAGTATGATGATCTGCGCGAAATCAGCGATGAGATGAAAGCATTCGTTGATCGTCATCTGCCTGCATCCATGAGTCCCAGCGAGCGTACCTGGAAACTGGCAATGGTTTCGGCGGATCGTTACATCCTCCAGTTCAGGTACAACCCCCTCAAAACCCTGCCCCCAGGCGATACTTTCACGACCAAGACCGGAAACTGCCTGTCCTTCTCACTAATGCTTGTGGCAATGGCACGCTACGCGGGCGTGCCAGCCAGGCTACAGGAGGTTTCAATTGAGCCTGATTATCGAAGCGTCAATGACACCTACATCAACAGCAAACACATCAATGTCAGGCTGGGTGCAGGGCATGAAAAATTCATCGTCGATGTCAGCGGAAAAAAGATCGACGAAAACGTACGAACCCGTTTTATCAGCCAACGAGAAGCGGAAGCCCAGTACTACAACAACCTGGGTGTGAACGCATTGCTCGCCAACGAACTTCCCAGGGCCTGGGCACGATTCAGGCAGGCGTTGGTGACAGACCCGGATCCGGCATATCTCTGGTCCAACCTGGGCGTTGCTTACAGAAGAAACGGCCAGGTTGACGATGCCGAGTGGGCCTATGAAGCGGCATTGTCTTCGGATCGAAGCGACACCAGTGCGATGAGCAACCTGTTTCTGATTTACCAGCAACAGGGTCGCTGGCTTGAGGCAGCGCAACTGGAGCAAAAGGTAAAGCGCCATCGAAAACGGAATCCTTATTACCTTGCCATGCTGGCCGATGAGGCCGTGGCGAGCAGGCAATATGATGATGCGATCAACCTGTTGAAAAGGTCAATCAGGATCAATGAACAGGAATACCGGTTTCACGGAGCAATGGCGCAGGCGCAATACCTGGCAGGCCATCGTGACAAGGCGCTAAGCAGCCTGGACACAGCCCGTCAACTGGCACCCTCATCAGTTGAACTTGAACTGGACATGCCTGGCTCGGGTGCCCTTGACGACTATTAATCAGCCAGTCCTGAAACGACTCTCGGCAATCGAGTCTGCAGCTTCATTGCTGGTAATGCCACGTTCTTTTGCAGTTTCCAGAATTTTGACGCAAGTATCGTAGATTCCCCTGACATCATCGGCGACACCAGCGGGATCAAGTCCCTGCCATTCTGCAGCGCAGCTGACCAGCCCGCCCCCATTGGCAACATAATCAGGCAGGTATACGATCTGTTTCTCGTCCAGTAGTGCTCCGTGCCATTCCTGGTCAAGCTGGTTGTTTGCTGCCCCGACCACGAGTCTCACGGCCAACCGATTGATTGTGTCGTCATTGATAATGCCGCCCATTGCACAGGGTGCAAATACATCTGCCTTTACATCGTATATTTCATCAGGCGGAACAATTTCCAGTTCCATTGCATCGGAAGCGCGCTGGAGCTGTTCATCATAAACGTCACAGATGGTCAGTCTGGCACCCGCTTGTGCAAGCTGCCTGCACAGATTGAAGCCAACATTACCCACGCCCTGGACTGCAACGTGAATCCCGTCCAGTGAATCACTGCCAAAGACCTGCCTGGCACCTGCACGCATGGCGCTGAAAATCCCAAGGGCGGTCAGCGGAGCCGGGTCGCCGTATCCACCATCTTCTTTACGTAAACAGCTGACACAATGAGTCTCGCTCTTGATCTCGCGCATATCATCAGGATTGGTACCGATGTCTTCACCCACGATGTACCGGGCATCGAGCATTGCGATGGCCCTGCCCATGGCGTGAAGAAGCTGCGGCGTCTTGTGCTTGCGCGGATCACCAATGATCACTGACTTGCCGCCCCCCAACCCACAATCCAGCACTGCTGCCTTATAGGTCATTCCACGGGAAAGTCGCAAAACATCTCGAATTGCCGCTGCCTCATTTTCGTAAGGCCACATCCTGCAGCCCCCCAGCGAGGGGCCCAGCGTTGTGTTGTGAATCGCGATGATTGCCCTGAGGCCACTTGGTTCATCATTCACGAACAGTACTTTTTCGTGATCATCGTATTCCGGGGCTTCAAAAACGCTCATGAAAAATATCCTAGGCCAGAAAGTTTCCGACCGAATCATAATTCATTTTCAGAAAAATCAAAGTTGAACCGGCAAAATCACGACGTTCCGAATGCAGATGTGCTATTAATTGAACATCATGATTCGATTCCCGCTTTTAGTTTTGTCTTGCGCCCTGCTTGCAACCCTTGTGCCATGTAACACCGCCTTCGCCCAGGACCGGATTGTCATCCAGGGTGGTCATAGCGGTGGCTGGTATAACCTCGACCAATCCGGCCATGGCGTCTTTGCCGAGGTGATTGATCATCCCGCATCCCCCACGGGCAAAAGGGTCGTACTTGCCTGGTATGCATTTTTTGAAGGACAACAGGTCTGGCTGCTGGCGGTTGGAGACGTGGTTGAAAATGAGGACGGCCAGGTTGCTGTCATGACCACCTGGATTTACGAAGGAAACGGTTTCCCGCCAAACTATGATCCCGCACAGACAAACGAAATTGTCTGGGGTGAGACCAGGTTGTACTTTCTTAATTGCAACGAGGCAGTACTGGAGTGGGATTCGATCATCAATGGCTACGGCACAGGCTTCCTCGAGGTTGAGCGACTGACAACCATTTCAGGTACCACCTGCGACCCCGACCTGGTCACCCAGCCAGGCAATGATGATCATGGCAATACCTGGCAGACTGCCACCGCATTCACAGAGCGACTGACCTATAACGATTTTATTGAAGGGTTGCACGAGACTCGCGATGATGTGGATGTCTTCGTGTTTACTCTCAGTGACAGCCAAACGCTGGCCATTTTTACCACCGGCCCAACTGACACCGTCGGCACCCTCTACAGAATTGCCGATAACACGGAAACCGAGATTGCAATGGACGATGATTCCGGAATCAGTAAAAATTTCTTCATGGAAGAGGATTTGCAGTCCGGGACGTACAGCATTCATGTCGAACCAGCGGAACTGGGCGTATTCGGCGGGTATCGTATATATATTCAGACCAACTGATGTTGGGTTTTTATAGCCTGTTCAGCAATGTTGCCGCACGTACCAGTGTCTCGTCTTCCTTGGCAAAACAAAACCTGATCACGCGATCATCTGACGGGTGCTGACAGAAAACCGACACCGGGATGACTGCCACTCCGTGTTCGATGGTCAAAGTCCGTGCGAAATCCACATCATTCTCATCACTGATTTCTGAATAATCCGCCATCTGGAAATAGGTTCCTTCGACCGGTCTCAACCTGAACTTGGAATCTTTCAGCAAATCACAAAACAGATCGCGCTTTGCCTGGTAAAAGCGCCCCAGCTCCAGGTGAAATTCAGGGCAATCCCGCATGAAATCAGCAAGCGCATGACTAAGCGGGGTATTGGTGCTGAAATTGGTGAACTGGTGAATCCGTCGAAACTCGTTCATCAGCGGCTCGGGGGCCACACAATAGCCGATACGCCAGCCGGTCACGTGATAGGTCTTTCCGAATGATGAAACAACGAAAGCACGTTCAAAAATATCCGCAAAGCGCATCAGGCTCAGATGCTCCTTTCCGTCAAAAACGATGTGTTCATAAACTTCATCTGAAATCACCAGGAAATCGTACTGGCTCATCAAACGGCGCAGTGCATTAATGTCTTCATCGTTCAGACAGGTACCACCGGGATTGTGTGGTGAATTGATCATCAACACGCGGGTGCGGGCGTTAATGCACTCTTCCACCCGCTGCCAGTCAATCCTGAAATCAGGCGATGTCATCGGAACCCGCACCGGTACTCCGCCATTCAGAAGGATGCCGGGCACATAGGTATCGTAAGCCGGGTCCATCACAACCACTTCGTCACCATTACTGACAACGGCAGTCAGGGCACAGTAGATCGCCTCGGTCGCACCTGGTGTCACGGTAATTTGTGTTTCCGGATCAGGGCTACAGCCGTAAATCGTGTTGGACTTGATGGCAATCTGTTCACGCAGCTCTGTGACCCCGGGCATGGGTGCGTACTGGTTGTGACCATGATTGAGGTGATGGCTGACCCGGTCGCGCAAGGCCTGAGGGCCTTCAAAATCAGGGTAGCCCTGGGACAAATTGATCGCCTGGTGCTTGTCTGACAAATGCGACATCACGCTGAATATCGATGCACCAAAACCAGCCAGTTTTCCGCTCTTTAAAGTTTCCATCCGATCACGATATCACGGGTATAATCCGGGCATGATCACCCTTCATCATTTGAATAATTCCCGATCACAAAGAGTGCTGTGGTTGCTCGAAGAGATCGGTGTGGATTACAAAATCAAGTTTTATGAACGCGACGCCAAAACCATGCTCGCCCCCGAGTCGCTTAAGAAAGTTCATCCGCTTGGCAAGTCGCCGGTCATCACTGATGGCAAAACCACGATGGCAGAATCCGGCGCCATCATTGAATACCTCGCGGAAAAATACGGCGAGGGGCAATTGACACCGGCACGAGACGGTCAGAATTATCCACGCTACCGCTACTGGATGCATTACGCCGAAGGGTCCGCAATGCCGCCGTTGTTGCTGAAACTGGTTTTCGACCAGTTGACCGGCCCCAATATGCCCCTGATCATGAAGCCGGCTGCCGGATTAATTTCCTACGGTGTCAAAAAGAAATTCATCGATCCGCAGATCAGCCTGCATCTCCAGTTCATGGAAAGTGAACTGGCGGATCGCAATTGGTTCGCCGGCGGAACCTTCTCAGCAGCAGACATCCAGATGAGTTTTCC